>NZ_FUGD01000055.1 GCF_900162815.1 Psychrobacter pasteurii
GGTTAGGTTTTGCGATAATATATTTATGAGCTGATTAAGGTTTGGCATAGTGTGGTTCGTAAGAAAAATTACTATTATGCCTTGTCCTTAGTCAGCTTTTTTGTTTTTGTCGTGTACAGAGATAGAGTATATAAAGCAGTTTGCAGCACTACACAACGTTATTTACCCCTCTGTACAATTTCCAATAGAAGATATTCTTAACTCTCGCCAGCCTTTAATTCAGCTTTTTAGTAAAAACCCCAAAGGCTTTTCCGGTATTAAACCCAGTAAAGTACGTTATCAGTTAAAAGGCTTTTTTAGTCATCAAGATAACTGGCTTCGACATCAACTGCGTACTTTGCTGACTAATAGAGCACCTGAGCATTTAATATGCGCTTTATATGGTCATGAACAACCTGACCAGGAGGCAATGCATCCAATGTCATCACTATCAATTAATGAGATTAAGAGCTTAAGTGACTGCCTTGGTGAGGTGGCATGTGAGCTTAATTTAAAACAAGTTGAGGTAAGGATACATGACTAATTTAGTTGCGCATAAATTAAGAACACAAAATCGTAATAGCTCTCACCAAGATATTAAAGATGAGGCAAAAAGCCTGGTGCAGTCTTATATGAGTGTTAATCCACTCGATCAAACGACTAAGCTGTCTGATTATTATCAGGATATAAACATTCTTTTGGAGAATGCCTTTGATACACCGCTTAGCTTTCAGCTGGCTCGTCAAGGCTTTTTAGAAGCTATCCGTATATACAACAAAAAGCATAATACTCATTTAGATGAGCCAGTAGTTCCCATTTTAGCAGAGCGTGATACGTTAAACATTGGGTATGAATGGTTTGTACAGGGTTCTCAAGTGAGCCTAGCTGTCCAAGATATGATTGGGATATGGCAAAGGAAAAGAAGATTTAGTACCAGTGATCTAATTGAATCAGCGGTATTCTGTAGTATCGTCTATGGCGGTATCAATGATATAGCAGTATTGAAGTCTTTCTATAACTGGATGCTAGGCAGTCGAGATGTTTATAGATTGGATTTGCCGAATGGCGACGGTGCAGAAGCTACTCAAAGTTTAGCGTTAATTGTATTAACTGTGAAAGATGATAGTTATGGCTGTCATGAAACGGATAGCAATGAGTTAATTAGTACGTTTGATAGCGAATTAAATCGTTACGTTGAGTATATTCCTGATGATATGACATTGTGCTTTTTATACGCGCTAAGAGATAAGAATGTTAAGCGTGAGAGTATAAAGTCTTTTGATACATTGATTAATGACATTAGTAAGAAGCTGAACCTCAAGAATAAAGACAAGGCAAAACCACAGTATTCCCAGCTAATTAAATATGCAAACTATAACTGGAGGCAGTTAGAAGGATCTAATCTTGATAATGCCTTATCTACTATCAAGCAAGGCACAGTTAAAACAACAGGTCTGCCTAAAGATAAGCTGATTAATTACAACCGAGAGTCAATTAATCAAAGTCCTAAGTCATTACAGTGGCATGAATTATTTGAAGCAGTCACCTCACAAATCACTACTAATAATAAAAAGAGAAGTAGCTATCCTGCATTTAGTAAAAATTTGATTAGAGAGATGCAGGAAGCACTTAAAGGTACTAGAGCAGGCTCCACCAACTGTATTGAGCAACTGCTAGATGACTTTCCTCAGCCAAATGCACAACGTATTTTGGGGTGGGTGCGTCATTTATTAAATGATAAAAGCATAAACCAAGAGAGTATAGCTAAATACGTAGGCTGTATAGGACGTGATTGGCTAATGCTAACAATGGATGAGGATATAGATGCGTGGGGTAGCAAAGAGTATGAGACTATCTACGAGCAAATCATTCAAAGCAAAGTTAAAGATGGCCGAAAAAAACCTGTCATGAAAAAAGAATCTAATCTCATCGGTGAGCTGGCAGGTCAGATTGAGTTTTCATATTTGAATAAGCTAAAAGATACACAGAAATTTACCTATGGCCGTTTGCGAACTTTCCATGATTATCAGCGTGATTATTACGACGCACCTTATGTGTATTTTCCTTGGGGTAGTAACCGCCAAGTTATAAAGGCCAACATAATATCTCCTCGAATTTATCGTGCGATGAAAGCTTATATCAATAACTCAACGCTAGAGGATGAACAGAAAAGACTGTGCTTGGTTGTTTTGAGCTTAGCCTATCGGTCAGGAATGCGCATAAATGAGCTCATTGGCATTAAAGTGTCGGATATCGCTGATATATATGTTAGTAATGATGATTTAATAGTAGAAGATCCTAAAATATGGCTAAGACCTAACCATTATCGACGATTAAAGAGTAGCAGTGCTAGCCGTGTGATACCACTAGGATGTCTTTTGAAGCAGGATGAGATGAAGCTGTTTATTGAGCATTATCATTACCAAGAAAGATTAAAACGAACATATTTATTTTCACAAGGATCAGGTAGGCAGCCGCTCCCAAGCACATTTTTTAGTAATATGATGAAAGTAATCTGGGATAGATTACTTGGGAAGCACGATTTTACTTTTCATAGCTTTAGGCATACGGCAATAAGCCATTTAGCTTTAGCATTACGCAAGTCTCCGCTAGTATCTGTAATGACTGATTATGAGTTAGAGCAGTGCAATGCAATTAGTAAAAGTATTATTGGATATCATCAAGAGCAGGGGGCCTGGTTTGGGCTAGCAAGTTTTGTAGGGCACTTAACCTGTGATACCACATTCGAGCATTATATTCATACCGCTCATCTGCTGGCAGGTGTTCAACTAAGTGAGTCAAAATTGAGATTGCCGCTTACAGTCTTGCAAGCGGTAACGGGACTTAACTATACCTCAGTGTATAGAAGAGGTGCTACTTCTTATGATCCCGCAACTAAGCAGGTGCAGCTATGGAAGCTAAGGTCCTACTTAGTGAAGAAGATTAGTGTTAGCAACCAATCTTTGTTTAACTGTGAAGATCTGAACGACAAAGCTCTACCGGCCACAACTAGTGAAAATCAAACTCACTCTCACTTAGATGAAAAAAGTAACTCTATTTTTATTCACTCGAAATATTATGATGTGATCGCGTTTTTAGAGGAATTAGAGAAGGTTAGTTTAGACAATCGGAATAAGGCGCTTCCTGAAGTAGCGATAAGGTATGGAATTAGCCTAAGCGAAGCTAAAGAGCTTTACTTGAATGCTAACCATATCTTTACCGATGATAAGAAATTATTGCTCGGGGCACCAAAAGGTAGTAAAAATCAGGAATTACTAGTTAGAGCCTTAGATAGGGCTTATCGACTATCTATAAAAAATCCTGAGGCTCTCAGAATTTTCGTAGAGATATTTTCAAATAAGCAAAGTTTTAACTCGTCGTCCCTGCATTTTGGAATCAAGCCTAAACAAGCAGAAATATTAAAGCATTTTTTAGATGTGGGTTGTCAAATTATTAATGCGTCACACTGGCAGATTAGAGCATCGAGTGAGAAAGCAGTCACCGACTTAAAGCAAAGTTTAAGCTTGGATAGTCAGATACGAATTGGAAGTCGTTTAAACTATCATGGTTATGAGATTAGAGTAGTGCAGAAAAAGACTAAACGATCTGATAAAAACTTAGCTGTTAGTGATGAGTATCTTGCTTCTTCAGGGGTGCTTAAATATTTAGGATATTTATTACAGGTTCTAATTAAAAATTAAGTATAGGTAGAGTAAGAGTACGCTTGAGATGAAGTTTCCTTTAGAAATTGTTTCTCATTAATAAAGTATGGGCATCTTGCGAGTAGATGTAAGGCAGCGATTGACTAAAGGTGTGAGTGGTAGCCTTTTTGGTAATTAATGCTGTCTTGCAGTTCGGTTACTTAAGTAGTTGCTTTGTCAGTTGTTTAATTAAATCATCTGATATACCTTGCGCCTGTAAACTCTTAATAAGAATGTTTTTATCATGAATTAGAATATCAGTTGTCTTGCGACGTCTAGCCTGCATGACCTGTTCAAGCTCATCAGGTGACAACAAGTCAAACTTAACCGCCTTACCTGCACGTAAGTCATCAAGATGATTAGCCCATTCATTCATCATTACTTGGCGCTCTGCTAGATGCTCAGAGGTGTCATATCTTCTTTTAACGCTACTTTGCTCTAAGTGCGCAAGCTGTATTTCAATAACATCAGATGAGAACTCAAGTTCATAAAGTCCAGTGCTGGCAAGTTGTCTGAACCCATGGCCTGTCATCTTAGGGTAGGGGTCACCAGTGTAGCCCATGCGTCTAAGTGCCTGATTAAACCATGCTTCACTATAAGGCTTGTTACTCATAAAGTTATAAAAGACATAGTCTGTATCACCTGTAATTGGTCTCATACGCTCTATTATCTCCATGGCCTGTGGTGATAATGGAATAATATGATCTTGCCTCATTTTCATCTTATGAGCAGGGATGCGCCATATATTTTTATGATAGTCAATCTCTGACCATTCAAAGTATCTAAGCTCTTTTGTTCTCACAAAGCACAAAGCCATGAGTTGTAGTCCAGCTGTCGTTTGTGGGTGTGCATACGAACTATCATTACAGTAACTGTCTATGTTTTTTAGTAAGTCAGCAAATTGATGCTGCTCTACTGCCTTCATACGTTCAGCTCTATGAGGTCTTAAAGCTTTGCTTCTGCCTAGTGCGACATTATTTATATTGTAGCCTTGCGTATTAATTGCATATTCTAATATAGCGCTTATTAAGCTCATGCACTTGTGGGCGGTTTCTGAGGTTCGTTTGCCTTGTGTCTCAAAGTAACTTTGAATGGCTAGGCCTGTTTGAATTATGTCTTGTGCGGTAATAGCACTGATTGGATAATCGCCGATATGTTTGAGAATATGATTATTCAAATATCCTTTGAGCTTTTGCACATTTTTTGGGGTGGTATCTTGTCTCTCTGAGATATAAGCATCTGCTATCACTTTAAATAGATCTTTTTGTTCAAAGCGGTTTTTTTCTTTTTCTCTATGCTCTTTTGGATCGATACCTTCAGCTAATAACTCTTTAGCTTTATCGCGTTCAATTCTAGCTTGCTTCAGAGATATTTCAGGTGTGAATTTACCATCAATAGTCTGATTGGCGGTTTTATATGAGCCAATGTGTAATGTCTTTTGTTTAGGTTTTATATCTTTATCAGATTGATAGCGATATGCCATAACCCAGTACAGTGATCCTTTGGGATCGTGAATTAGGTATAGGCTGTCACCGTCTGAATGTCTCATACGCTTGGCAGGTAGTGACTGTTTGGCAATTGATTTAACGCCATTGTCTGATAGAAGGTAATTTTGTCGCTTGTTCATAACCACACCTATTTAAACATAGCTAATTATTGTGTACAACATTATGTACAACATTCTATAGGTGTTACTAGGTAATTACAAGTTATGGCAAAAGATTAAATGCTTTTATAATAGGGGCTTTGGAGGGGGTTAGGTAATAAATGGTAATGAGGAAATATAAAGATTGGTGCGCTCACAGGGACTCGAACCCCGATCGATCGCTTAGGAGGCGACTGCTCTGTCCTGTTGAGCTATAAGCGCATAGAAGCATAGAAAGGAAAAATATTTTATCATAATTAATAAGGCGTTTTGCTCACTTTTCTACACGTTGATCTGTGAAAATATGAAGAGCGTATCAGTGGGACTAGCAACCACATTCACTAGTGCTATAATGCCGCGACAATCAACATATATGAAAGGTTTACATCATGGCACGTACCGCTAGCGCATTACATATTTTAGTGAAAGATAAAGAACTGGCTGAAGATATTATTGCCAAGCTGAAAAAAGGCGCTCATTTTGATGTGCTGGCTAAGAAGCATTCAACCTGTCCATCTGGTAAAAAGGGCGGTGACTTAGGTGAATTTAGAAAAGGCCAAATGGTACCGGCATTTGACAAAGTCTGCTTCAATGGCGAGCTGTTAACCCCGCATTTAGTGAAAACAAAGTTTGGCTGGCATGTGGTCAAAGTGCTTTATAGAAACTAAATTCTAGAGTCAAAGCCTTGATGGGAAAGGCTATGTATCAAAGCAGTAGAGATATCGATAGGGCACAAAGCAAACCTATCTAAAATTAAGATCTAGAATAGACGGATAAAGATGGATATTGAAAGCGGCACTGACAGTCAACTAGATAGTCAAACAGATAACCAAACCGACAATCCAATAGAGATTATCTATGAAGATGAGCATCTGGTAGCCATTAATAAAGAAGCGGGCCTGTTGGTGCATCGCAGTTGGCTTGATAAAGGCGAGACTCGCTTTGCTATGCAATTAACCCGTGATGCTGTCGGTTGCCATGTCTTTCCGGTACACAGATTAGACAGGCCAACCTCGGGCGTATTGTTATTTTCTAAGAGCTCTGCTGTCGCACGTAGCCTTACCGAAGCCTTTACTGAGCATAAGGTTGCTAAGCAGTATTTGGCGGTAGTGCGTGGCTTTATGCCAGAGAAAGGCACCGTTGATTATGCGTTAAGCTTTAAACCTGATGCCATTGCTGATAAATTTGCTGATTTAGACAAACCTGCTCAGGAAGCAGTGACCCACTGGCAGAGCTTAGCTCAAATAGAATTACCATTTGCCGTATCAAAAAAGCATGATACCAGCCGTTATAGCCTAATGAGCTTAATACCTGAGACTGGGCGAAAACATCAGCTACGCCGTCACATGAGACATCTGTTTCACCCGATAGTAGGGGATACCAGCTACGGTGATGGTCGCCACAATAAGTTTTTTCGTGCTCAATATGATTGTACGCGCATGCTGCTACATGCTCAGATGTTAACACTTGATCATCCCGTCACGGGTGAGCCATTAGTGTTGACGGCCGGATTTGATGATCAATGGACCCGCATCTTGCAAGAATTTTCTTGGGTAGATAGTGCTAAGGCTTAGCTTAGCCAGTGTTAGGCTTAGTCTGTACTTGAGGAGATAATATAGTTTGAAATTTTAGTTACTCAAGCATCTCTTCAACCGACACATCAACGTCAGAGTTAGCATCGGTATTAAACAGATCATCTACGCTGTTTTGATAGGTTTCAATGCTCTCTAATTCTGATGATTTCAACACTTTTTGAACGCTGCTAGAGAGTAAGAAGTGTCTGAAAATCATAGCTGCTGAACTGCCGTTATTGTCTTGTGCGGCAGTGTCTTTAATAGACTCTAAAATATAACCCTGAAACTTTACTTGTGAACCCTCATTGCTAAAATTTGATTTGCTCATCGCAAAGTCAAAAGGGGGCGTGATGTTTTTTTCAGACAAGCTGCTATCTGTGCTATCAGGTTTAGCTGAGTTAGAGCTGTTTGACTTAAAAGAGTCTTCAATACGCTTCATGGTTGGTGCATCCGTTAACACTAGATGGGTCTCTGGATTTTCGGAAAGATAGCTGCGTATTTGCGAGTTATCAACATAGTTAACCGTCGTTGTGATGTGCGGGTTGTGGTGTTTGAACTTGCTTAAAATATCGCTCAAAGGTTGTTTTAGTTCGTGGTTTGCCACAATATGTAGCGCTTGCTGTGGCTTAGGGCTTTCTTCATTTTTACTTAACCCCAAATCTTCATCATAACTAACGGGCAGTGGATGAGAGATGCTTTGATTATGCGAGCGCATAAACATAAGCAGGGTAGATAATCCCAGTAAGGCAAGACTAAGCCCCAGCAAAAAATAAAATAAGACAGGCGTTTGGGTTAATTTCATAAATAAATGAGGCTCGGTAGGTTTGGATGTCGGTCTTAAGGCCTATCCTCAGTGAGGTAATGTATTGTACCTTATACCGTGATATGAAACGGTAACAGGTTAGTATCTGCTCAATGAGTAGCCTTTCTTGCCAATCTATTAGACTTTTGGCATTGCACAGATTAAGACCCTAGATTAAGAATTCAGTTCACAACAGTAAGGGCATCCACTCATTGCGACAGTAGTTGACGTATAGTGGTGTTTAATGGTTTTCTTTTTGCCATAATCGGTTATGCTTATCTAACCGTTGTGTCTTTGCAATGACCGTATTTATTTGAATTGCCTTTAACAAAAGATTGCACCTCTATGTTCAAAATTATCCAATCGCATCGTACCGAAAACTTAGTTGATGAATTGCTGGTTGAATATCAATCTGTTCAGCAGTCTATTTTTGATCCCTTTGTGGTTATCGTGCCGTCAATGGTATTGGGTGATTGGCTTGATAAAACCATTGCCAGTCGTGCCGGTATCAGTACGCTTGTGATGACTAAGTTTTGGGGTCAATATCAGTGGACGCTGATGCAAGATGTCTTAAGTCGCCATAATTCTTATCTACTACAAAATAATCCTAATGAGACTGTGCTAAATGTACCTGAGGTAGCGGTGCTGTCACCGACTGTGATGCAGTGGCGTCTTTTTGGTTATTTGACCTATTACCAACAAGCTATTATTGAAGATGATAAGCATCCGGTGTATCCGCTGCTGTCATCATTAATGGATGAGCCACAAGAGGGTGTTGAGCCGGATAAGGCACAGCAAGATGCGAGGATTTGGCAGCTAGCTAGTGATTTGGCACGGGTGTTTAACCGTTATTTGACCCACCGTGAGGATTGGTTAAGTCTGTGGTCAGATAATAAGCCACTTAATGTGGATGCATTAATTGCAGAAAAAGACGCCTTATCTTTGCGCTTTGATAAATATGCACGTGGCACCCCTGAGTGGTTGGTTGATCATTATATAGAGCTTGAAGTAGCTCAGCGTTATCTGTGGTCACACCTATTCGCTGATGTGCATCAGTATCGCGCCGAGTTAGAGAAGACCTTTTGGAAAGCTTTAGAGGATAATAAGGCTGGCGAGCGCGAGCAATTACCCAAAGTGCTGCGTATTTTTACCATTCAGCAGCTGCCACAGACTGAGCTTGATTTCTTGCAGCGTCTATCTCTTTACATGGATATCACGCTACTGCACTACAACCCTTCTAAACTGTTCTGGGCGGACATCGTAGATAAGTCATGGCTACAGCGTCAGCAGATTATTAACCCTGAAATCGTGTTTTTACGCGACTATGGGCACAGTTTATTATCGCGTCTGGGCAAGCAGTCCCGTGATACCTTTGCCATGCTTGCTAATTTGTCCGGTAATGAGCTGTATCAAGATGCGGTTGTGGACTGGCAGGATAATTTTGATGATGATTTATCTGAGGGCTTTATTGATGATTTTAGTTTTGTAGGTGATGAACAAAATGATGACTTTGAGCAAGAGTCGGCTTCTCAAACCCAAAACAGCCCCAGTTTATTAAGACGTTTGCAAAATGATGTGTTGATGCTTGATGAGCGCTCAACGCAGCAAGCGACTGCGGTTAAAGTGTCACAAGCCATTAGTGAGCAAATTGAGTCAAGCAGTGATGATGCCACTGATACAGAAACGAGCACTCATGATAATGATGATAATCAAAGCACGGCTGCTTGGTACGAAGATGAGGTGCTTGAGAATAAACGCTTTGAAAAAGAGCGTGTGTGGTCGATGTCATCTCAAGATAATAGCCTAAGCATTCATTCGTGCCACAGTCTACAGCGTCAACTTGAAGTGCTGCGTATTATGATTGGGCGCTGGTTGAATGAGCCACTACCCCCTGGTGCAAAAAAGCGCCATATTTCAGACATCGTGGTGCTACTGCCTGATGTAGAGCGTCATCATGCGCTCATTAGCTCAATTTTTGTCAGTGGTAAAGGTCAAGATGGTCTGACTCTACCAGCGAAGGTAACTGGTGTGGTTGATGCCTCTATTCGTCAATTGTGGGAGGCGATTATTGGATTTTATAAGCTACTGGGTAGTGACAGCGCCCGCTTTGAAGCTGCTGAAGTATTGGATTGGTTAATGTTGCCGCCACTGTACGAAAGCTTTGGCTTGACCCATGATCAGATGAGCCGTGGCTGTGATTTATTGGTTGAGGCGGGGTTTATACGCGGTTTTGACGAGTGGCACTTGAAGCAGACCTTAGATGGCAATGACTTTGATTACCGCTTTAGCTTTGCCCAAGCCTTAGACAGATTAACCTTGGGTTTGATTATGCCCGAAGCGCAAATGAGTGACTGCTTGTATCCGCTTGAAGCGCAGCAGTGGCCAAGTACAGCGATTGCTGAGATGAGTTTGCCATTGCCTGAGGTGAGTCTTAACGATGCGCCTATTATTGAGGCGCTGTGCCGTATTTATAGCGGCCTGCTTGCCCGCCGTAATGATCACAAACAAAAACTGAAAGCCGAGGATTGGCTAGATCAGATTGAGCGCCAAGTGATTCACCGTTATTTTGGTGATGTAGATCAAACCCGTAGTATGCGTGCCATTTATAACGCCATGAACGGCTTTAAGTCAAGCCTGCGCGCCAACCGTCATTATCGACAATACGCCAGTAGCGATAATACCGATAACCGAGAAGTTGAGCAAAGGCTGGCGAGAGTTGAGCAATTACCGCTAAAGCTAAGCTTTATGCTTGATAGTATTGAGGCAGAACTTGAAAGCCAGCAGGTGAGTGCTGAGCCAACGGGAGTGATTACCTTTGGTCGCTTCGGGGCATTAAGAAACGTACCGTTTGATCTGGTGGTCATGCTCAATATGAACCTCTCTGAGTTCCCAGCGCGTGACCGTGACAACCGTTATGATTTGATGAAAGCGACGATTTCACGCCGCGGTGACCGAGTGAGTGAAGATGATGACAATGGGGCGTTCTTGGATGCCTTATTGTGCGCACGCAGTGCTTGCTGGATATTTTATAACGGTCAGAGTCTCACTGATACCCATGAGCATTTGCCAGCCAACCCTGTCAGCGAATTGTTGCAATTCTTGCAAGGAGAAGTGCAGTGGCAGGTTAATTCACTCGACAGTCTGCCAGAAGTGGTAGACCCAACCACCGAAAGTCTAAAACGTCATCTGCCTAAGCTGGTCAAACAGTGGTTGGTTACCGAGCATCCAGCACTGCCTTTTGACAAGAGTTTATTTGAGCAAGCGGTGGAGGCTGGGCAGTCTGAGCCGAGCTTAACAGACAAAGCCTCTTTATCAGAAAATAGCCTAAGCAATAAAAATCAAGGCTCAAGCCCGCAACTAGTATTGACTGACTCAAATGATTTAAATAACTCCAATAACGAGCCGTCTGATTTTGATGCTTTAGAGGGTATGCTGGATCAGGCAATGCAAAAAACCAAACTGGCCCAGCAGCGTCAGTTCCCGCCAGCCCCTTTATGGCAAGCAGTGTTTAACACGCTAAAATCTAGAAACTCTAACGACCATCCGCAGTTGGTCAGTTTGCCCAACCAAACGCATTATGAGGCAATCGCTCAGCTATTGGGTGATGAGTTAGGTCAATTAGGCGATATCGACTCTCAAAATTTGGCCGCTCTAAATGATTTGTTAGCGATTGACACTAAGCTAGAGCCTAATGAGCAAAATAAAGCCTTGGCTCAAGCGTTGTTTGATATTGGCGAGATTGATGTCGAAGGGGTGCTGGCTTATCAAGTACGTCACCCGGCCAAAGCCTTTTTGCGCACGCAAGAGGTGCATATCGTGCAGGGTGAGGAAGCAATGGCGAACCAAGAACCCCTATTTTTGGATAGCCTGAGTACCTATCAGATTAAAGATTATTTAATTCATGAGATGGCCAATGCTTCAGTCGCTAATCAGTCAGATAGCTTAGATAGTTTGGATAATTCGGAGAGTCAGGCAGAGACAGAATCTCAAGCCACGCCAGTCTTAATGTATCAAAAGATTATGCCTGCTGGGGTGGCCCGCCATACTACCTTACCCAATCAACATGAGAAGCTACAACAACAGTGTAAGGCGTTTAAAGAACAATTGATTATCAATGGCATCGATTTTCAAGAATCGGACACAGACTTTCCAATCATTACACCCATAATTGAGCATCCCGTACAGGTTGAGCTGGCAAGTGTGTTTAATCAAAAAGGAGATAGCACACTGTTATCCTTTTTGCCGAAGACAATTAAGATTAAAGGTGTAGTGCCGATACAGGTTAATGAGACTGGTGCGCGCCTAAAAGCAGGCGTATCGTACGCCAAACAGTCGCCTAAGCATTGGTTTAATATTTTGCCCAATTCTGCCAGACCTAGACATTTGCTTAAGTTTTGGTTATCGCATCTATATTGGCAGGTGGCCCGACGCACCACAGCTGAACAGGTGGCGTTAAATGACGGCATGAGCATTTGGCGTTTTAATAAGGCAGGGTCTAAGGTTAAAAAGCTTGAAAAAGCCACTGCTTATAAGCTGAGCCCCGTTGTTTACGAGGATGCTGTGATTGAACTGGTTAAATGGGCGGTTTTCGCCAAGCTATCAGGTCAGGTGCCTCTGACTTTATTGCCAGAGTATGCCCTTGGTTATTTGGACAAATGCTTAAAAGCTCAAGAAGAAGAGGGTGCTAATTATTGGCCAAAACGAGGCGACTTCACAGAGTGGCTGTTCCCAAATTACACGTCAGATGCGATATATGATACTTGCTCGCAGCATGCCATTTGGCAATACATTCTGCGCGATCAAGATGCGTTTAAGGCATTAACAGCCTCTTTAACCGCCTTGGCTCAGCCTTTATATGAGCCTATGTTTGCCGCGCTTGATGGATTGGAAGGCTAAATTTAAGCTGATTTTGTTAAAGCTAAGCTCTTGATAATTTAATAAGCCCCTTTGGTTTTAAGATAATAATTAAAAGTATACCCCTTATGACAGACATGACCGATACCCATAAATTAGACCCGTCTTATCCAAGCTCACAAGAAGATAAGGAGGCACCTCCTGCTGTTAAAACAGGTGCACCTACTCAAGCGCAACAGGCGGATAATAAAGAGGTGATACCTGCAGTCGATGTTGCTTTAAGTGGTC
Organism: Psychrobacter pasteurii; assembly: GCF_900162815.1. Taxonomy (GTDB): domain Bacteria; phylum Pseudomonadota; class Gammaproteobacteria; order Pseudomonadales; family Moraxellaceae; genus Psychrobacter; species Psychrobacter pasteurii. The sequence goes on from NZ_FUGD01000055.1 coordinate 12,844, forward strand.
GCCATCTTATTGAGGCTTCAGCAGGTACGGGTAAAACTTGGACGTTAACTGGTATTGTCCTGCGCTTGCTTATTGAAGCGAGGCGTGCGCCTGAACAAATCATTGCTACCACTTTTACTCGGGCGGCAGCGGCGGAAATGCGTCAGCGTATTCATGATCGCTTGGTGGATTTCTATCAATTACTGCAATGGATCAATAACCTAAGTGCAGATCTGGCCAATAAAGAGCATTTATATCCAGCTATCCTACAAGTCACTCCTGAGGGCAGTAAGGATAATAAAACAGAGGAAAATTCAGAGGAAGCCAATTACGGGGCCGATGAGTTAAATCAAGACTTAGCGTATGACAAACAGCAAGAAGCAGAGCAAAAAGCCACTGCCAAAAAAGCTCGTGCTGATTGGTTAATAGAACAAGCTAAGTCTGCCCGTCTAGATGACATCATGCAGGACCCAATTAATCTACACTTGGTGGGTTATCTGTTGGATCATGTGTATAGTTATCCGATGACAGATGCCATTCGCCGCACTGCATTGGTGTTAACCACGCTCGATAAACTGTTTGTGGGCACACTCGATAGTTTGGCACAAAAATGGCTAGCAGAATACAGTAGTGAGACTGGTCATCAGCAAGGCATGGCGATAATTGAGGATAGCCATATTGAGCAGGTGACAGACAGTATCATCCATGATGAGCTGCGTCAATTTCAAAGCCGTTTGTATCATGAACAGCCCAAACTATATGCTTTAATGGAGCAGCAAGGTAAGCTGACCGCAGTTGGCGATCATAAGTCCTATGTGAACCGCTCGCTCAACTTTATTTCTGCGCCTATTGATGAGATATCGCTGAATGAAGCTTTTGATTTTGCTGGCTTTGAGAAGCTAATAGAAGCATTTGCTCAGTTAGACCTGACCGATATTCAGCCGTATTTAAATCCTGATTATAGAAAGTCACAAGGGTTTAATGGGGGATCTAATCTTTATAAACGATTTGAGTCTATTACTGAGGTTCATAAAGTTATCTCACAAAAAGGGATAAACTTTAAAGACTATCTTAGTGAGGACGCTAAAAAAATAATTGGCTCGATAGAGGATGCGCGTTATCCTAAAGATGATGGCAACTATAAGGGTTTCAATAAAAATAGACAAAAAGAACATGACATTTTTTTTGAGCTAGAAACCATCAGCCAATTAATGGCAATTATGGACCAGATGGAGGGTCTAAATCAGCATATATTATTGTTACTGGCCAATCTAAACCGTCATATTGTATTGGCAGTGCGCGAAAGATTGCCGGTAATTTTAGAAGAGCGTGGTGAGACTACTTTTAGCCTACAAATGGTCCGTCTCAATCAGGCACTAACCGGTCGTCAGGGCGAGAAGCTGGCACGTTACATTCGCCATCACTATCCGGTCGCACTTATTGATGAGTCGCAGGATATCAATGGCGAGCAGGCCATTATGATTGAAAGCATCTATTTGCCAAAGAGCAAGCGTAAGCAGGCAGAGAGTGATAAGCAGTCAAATAGCAACAAATCCAATCAAGAATTTTTGCTACTGGTGGGTGATCCAAAGCAAGCTATTTATGGATTCCGTGGTGGCGATGTAGCCAACTACAACTACATGAAGTCTCAATTTGATAAAAGCAGCCTGTGGACGCTAGATATTAACCGCCGTTCCAATAAGGGAGTCATTGAGTCGTTAAACTGCTGGTTTGGTATGCCCACACCGACAACGGGTGAGAATAAGTTTGCGGAATTGGGGAGCCAGATTTACTATCAGCACATTACTGCTGCCAAGTCAGAGAAACAACTGTCTTGGTTTAATGACTTAGAGAGCAACCAAGACTCTGCACAAGATGATCCATCAGTGAATGTCCCAGATTTAGTTGCTGACGTACTCTCTACTAAACCTGTCAGCTTGCTGCATCTGCCTTATGATAAGGATCTTGAATACGATGAGTATGAAGTCACGGCCCGTCATATTGCCGCTTTGTTAAATAGTGGTCAGACCCTAAAAGGCAAGCCTATTCAGCCAAGCGACATTGGGGTACTGGCTCGTGCTAAAAAAGATTTAAAACAGCTAGAAAATGAACTGGTTAAACTAAATGTGCCTACTTTGACTACCAGTGATGTCAGTATCTTTGAGACCATCATGGCCGAAGACGTGGCGGCTCTGCTTAGTGCCATGCTTTATCCTTACCGTCATGACATGATCAATCGGGTGCTGACCAGTCATCTGTATGGCCTGAGTATCAAAGAAGTCAAAGCCATGATGACGGATCATGAGTCAGGCATTGCTCAAAGCGATGAAATACCCGTTAAAGCGGCTGATAACACTGACAATAACCTTACTAATACCAACAAAAAAAGCTATCAAGACTTTATCAGCTATCTAAAAGAAGGGGCTCAGCGCTGGCAAAACTTTGGTATTTTATCAGCGATGCATTATTTGCTTGATAAAAGCCCAGTACAGTCACAAGGCGTTTGGCAGGCCTTAGCCACACATCCTGAAGGCGATCGACATATCATGGATTTGCGCCATGTAATGGATATCTTGGCGCAATATGGTATTGGCATGGGTGAGCATGAGCTGCTGGCATGGTTTAGACAGAACATAGATGCTGCGCCTAACAGTGACTGGGCCAAACAGTATCCACTACCCACAGAGTCTGGCGTACAGCTGATGACGATTCACAAATCTAAAGGTTTAGAGTTTCCCATCGTCTATGTGTTAGGTATGGGCAGTGCCAGTCGCAAGTCAGGTAATAAAGAAGATTATGGCTTGTATTTGTATAACGCCCAGCAAGCGGCTAATGCTTTGGCACGCCAATCTGGTAATCAGCGCCGTTTTTCACCGGTGAAGGACTCTGCCACCACGCCAGGCTATTACACCGATATCGAGATTCAAGAAGATTTTGAGGAATTTCGTCGCCTGGGTTATGTGGCTTTTACCCGTGCCAGTGAGCTGCTTTATGTGGTGCTACGAGATCCCAAAGACAGAACTGGGTTTGATTTAAAGCCAGTGTTTTATTGGTTCGATTCAGCCGAGGCGAAGTTTGAGCTACCCGATAGGCTTAAGAACACAATAGGTATGGTGCGTGGACAAAAAGTGCATCAGTTTTATGACGACAACTATGTTAAAGCTCAGAGTAGTCTTACGGGTAGCAGTGAGGCTATTATCCCTCAACCTGACCCAGAGCCTATCAAATACGACAAATTCTCCGATGTGATGCGGGTCAATTATTTCTATGGCTGGGCAAAGACCAGTTTTACCGCGCTGGCACGTCAATTAGATGAGTCGACACAGGCAATGGCTGTGGTTGATGAGCGTATCGATGATGCCACTTATATTGACATTGGTGATTCTAATACTGCTGTAAGTGCTCAAGCAGATGACCAAAACATACCCGTTAAAGCGGTAGACGACATTCGTTTTAGCTTTGTCAAAGGGGCCAATGCCGGTACGTTTTTGCATGAGATATTTGAGAAGATTAATTTCACCGACCCTGAGCAGTGGCCGATAGTCATAGATAGAACCGTCAGTGGCTACCAGTTGCCTTTAGTATATGCCAGTGTGGCCCATCAAAAGCGCATTTTAGAGGGGGGGAGACAAGGCGCTAATACTAGAAATTACAATATAGACGAGCAAGGGCTTCAGCACCAAGCGTTAATGACGTGGATTAATGAGGTGCTGCATACCCCCTTACTAGCCTCAGGTCAAAAGTTGGTTGATATCTCACCCAAGCAGCGCTTTGCAGAAATGGGCTTTAATATGGGCTTGTCTGAAACCTTCCAAGCACAGCAAATTAACAGCTTATTTGAAAAGTATTTGCCTGATCAAGTTGATAAACACATTCGTTTAACTGCCCAAAGTAGTAGTCAACTGTATCGTTATCTACGTGGTGAGATTGACTTGGTATATGAGCATGCTGGCAAGTTTTATGTGGTCGACTATAAGAGTAATTTTTTAGGAAATAGCCTAAGAAATTATGATGAGGCTACCTTAAAGTTGGCCATGAATAAAGCAGGATACTGGTTGCAGGCAGCGATTTACCAAGTGGCACTGCACCGTTTTTTGTCCATGCGTATTATTGACTATAAGGGCAATGAGGCTAAGTATTTAGGTCCTGTTGAATATGTGTTTTTACGGGGGACTTATAGTCCTTCAGCAGAGACTCAGCGTGCTGGCAGTAATACTCGTTATGGACTGGTGACTTGGGATATTCCCATTGAATTCGTCAAAGCATTGGACGAACTGTTCGGTAAGCCTCAGTAGCAAGGCCAGCTCTCACTCTTAGCCATTACCATTTAAATTTTAAACACATTTATAGGTCTGATAATTTAATGAAAACCAATAATAATACTGCTAACACTCGCGTTGAAGAGAGCTGGGCGGGCACCATTAGTGACTATATTTTACAGCGCCGAGCTCAGACGTATTCCGCTTATGTTCAACCAAACGATACGGCTACTTCCACACAGTTTGTAGAGACTGATAGCTATCTATTTAAAGCCTTATTTATGGTGCTCGCTAAGCAGCTAGAAGAGGGACATACCGTCTTAACTTTAAGCCAAGAAGATAGCGAACTAGCTTTACAAGGTAGGGTAGAGGATGAGGTTGCAACGCTTTATGGATGGCAGCGCGATGTATTACAAAGTTTGGCCGCGCCTTTGTTTGATTTGATTGATAGCCCCACAGTTTTGGCAGCTGTGACACAAGACCAAGATAATAATCAAAGTGAGCTGTTAGGGCTTGAGAGCAGTGATCCCATCTTTAATTTACTGAATATTTTAATCACTCGTGGCACGCAGCTGTGGTTACAGTTGAATCTGTCTAATAGCAATAAAGCACAGTTGGTTGAGCGTTTTAAACTGGTCCAGCAGTTATATCAGTTAATGCAGCTCGATAATAATGAAGGGAATGGTTCAGATAAAGAGAATATAGGAAATAACCTAAGCAAATTCATTCAACATATTAATAGGCATCCCTTATTTACCCAACTATTATCAATACAACCCCAACGCATAGAAATAGAAAATAGCCTAAGCAAAAGCAACTCAATTTCAAAGAAAACACCGATCATCTATCAAACCACTCAAATAGGTCAAAAAAACGAGATCACCTTTTGGCTACACCGCACTTGGCAAGCGGAATTTAACCTTGCTAAAACCGTACAAAACATCCTAAATCAGCCTATTAAGCCGTTAGATATTAATATCCCTGACAATCTAAATGCTCAGCAGGTGCAGGCAGTTAAAGTCGCCAATGAAAACGCTTTTAGTATTATCACTGGAGGACCAGGTACCGGTAAGACTTATACTGTGGCGCAATTGGTTATTGCTTTACAGCAGGCCCAAGCAGACAGTGATGCAAAGCAGGCATTAGGGGAGGGCGCAGCCATTCGGTTTAGTACAGACAGCGCTGGACTTGCATTATCGGCACCCACAGGGAAGGCTGCGCAGCGGATGCAAGAGTCACTGCAAGCCGCTTTAGACAGTGCACAAGTAGAGGTGCAGCTACAAGAGGCGAAGACCATTCACCGTTTGCTAGGCATCGGTAGAGACGGTAGACCGCGTTACCATGCTGGCAATCCTTTAGGTGAGGACATCGTTATTGTCGATGAAGCGTCAATGCTTGGCGTAGAGCTTGCTAACTATCTGGTCAGCGCCATTAAGCCAGGCGCCCGCCTAATCTTATTGGGGGATGCCAATCAGCTAGCTGCAGTAGACGCTGGGGCAGTGCTCTCTGACTTGTGCCATATCGAGGGACTACAACCCATTCATACTCAGCTGACGGAGAGCCGACGTTTCCATGCGAACTCGGGTATCGGCAAGTTAGCTACTGAGATTAATAAAAGCGCTGCAGATATGCATCAAGTGTGGCAATTACTAAACAACGATGAAGCATTAAATTTCCAAAGCGTGAATATTCAAAGCGGTAATGCTAGAGACACTGAATCCGAGCCAAATAAGGAAGTATCTTCTAATACTCAGCTAAAAAATAGCCTAAGCAATAAAAAAATACTTTCAAAACTCACACAAAATTACATCTCATATTTAAATAAAATTCATTCACTACTAATAACTCCAATAGCGAAATCCGTGCCAACTGAAGTAAGCCATACTATTTCGGAGCTTATGGACGATTTTAATAAATTTCGAATCTTAACCGCAGGACATAATGGAGAGTGGGGTGATCACAATCTCAATGATTACCTAACCCGGTGGCATATGACAGAATTGAAACTGCCTTTGGGTAAAAGTCCTTGGTTCCATGGTAGACCCGTTATGGTCTTACAGAACAATTATGAGTTGGGTCTGTTTAACGGAGATATAGGTATCTGCTTGCAAACACAGCAAAAAGGTGAAGGCAGCCGACTCGAGGTATTCTTTGAGAATAAGACCCAAGGTATCGCCGTCAATTTGTTAAATGATGAGCTAATTGCCACGGCTTATGCAATGACCATTCATAAGTCGCAGGGCTCCGAGTTTGATCACGTTGCCATTACCTTTGATAGCAGCAACAGTCGACTGCTTAGCAAAGAGCTAATTTACACCGCGGTGACCCGTGCCAAGCAGAAGGTGAGTATTTACAGTACCAAGCATGCCTTACAAAAAGCGGTTCAGACGCCAACGCAGCGTTATACTGGCTTGGCATTACAGTTTCAGCAGTAGCAGTAGGAATGGGTTTTTGGTAAATACAAAGGTTTAGACACAAAAAAGCACCTAGTATATAGGTGCTTTTTTAATTAAATAAAATCTATTTAGTTAAGAGACTTATTTAATATGGTTTACTCTGGGATTTTATCTTCTTTAATTGCATAGATGCCTGGAAGATGACGCAGATAACCATGGAAGTCCATACCACAGCCATAAACATAACGATCGTCAACATCAAGACCTACGAAATCTACTTTGAAGTCATCCACTTTGCGATCATGTACCTTGTTTAACAGCACACAGCAGTCAACAGATTTTGGATTCTCTTTCTTCAGCTCTTCTACGATGGCTTTTAAAGTAATACCTTCATCAAAGATATCATCCACTAAAAGAACATGCTCGCCGGTAATGTCTACATCTGGCTTAAATTTCCAAGACAGCTCATTAGTCCCTTCATTATCGCGATAACGAGAGGCATGGATGTAATGCATGCGATGGTAGAAAGTAAGGTGAGTTAGCAATTGACCTGCTGGAATTAAACCACCATTCATAACCACCATAACAATAGGGTTCAGACCGGCATAATGAAGGTTTAACTGGGCAGCTAAACGCTCATAAGCAGCAGCAACTTCAATGCTGCTAATTAAACATTCTGAATTACGTAAGGTTTGTTCAATTTCTTTATTGCTAATTTGGCTCATAGTGGTAACACGCATTTGTTTTGTTGAAAGGATCTATTTTAACAGGATTTGCCAAATTCGGCCAACCCTGTTATCAACTTTTCAGGGCAATCGCACTACAAATCGATTTTAGCTACATTTTAATTAATTATTGACCTTTTACAGATGTTATCACCAACTTTCGGACGCAAATAACAAAAACACGAGATATATAAAAATATTTTAGTTATAGTTTCTAACTATTTAATCCCTTTAATTTAGATAATCTAATTTAAAGCAGCTATTTTCTATAGTGCGATTGCCCTGATCAACTTTTATACCAACAACACGAATTGAGTTATTTTTCAATAATGAAAGGGCGATAGAAATTCACTAAACGATTCAAAGATTGATTAGGCAACTGTGGGAATAGCTTGTTAATAGCTACTTCAAGTGCTTTGTTGATACCAGCTTTAGCGACAGGCACTGATTTACGCTTAATTAGCCCCAAAGGTAGAGTTTCTGAAAAACGAGTGATAAAGTGGTCTACAACTGCATGATTCATGGCAAATAGGGCTTCAACCAGTTTTTCTTTATCTACTGAATCGGGGGTAGTTGCATCAAAACCTTCTAAAATAGTTTTGGCAGTAGCCTCATTTAATTTAAAGCCTACTCGCATATTGCCAGCATTGTCCTCAAAGACAGTTTCATTTTTCATGTATTCAAAGTTCGGCAAAACTTCTTTGTTTTTATCTTTACCTAACAAGATGTTCAACATGGTTTCAGTGGCACCTTCAATTTTCACCACGATACCACGCATTTTTTCTTGACGTTCTGGATCTGGAATCACATTGATTAAATTGACCAGCATATTATCGATTAGCTCACGTCCAATTTGTTGGGCAATATCATTACGCAGAGGATAATACGGTTCATCTTTGCCAGAGCTAATAATGTGCTCTGCTTCAAAGATCATGTCTGCTAGTTTCTCGGTAGGTTCAAATCCAAAATAGTAGGTCATCGTAAGTCCTTTTAGGGGTGATTAATCGATTTTTTAAGATATATTCCAGAAAGTATTGCTCAGTAAGATATTGAGCAACTAAATGTATTTAGTTATTGTGCTAATATAACTTAATTGTTATAGAGTCACGTAATTCGTTTGAATACTGCTTGGTCATCAGCATAGACGCTGTGAAAGGTTTATTCAATATCTTGTTAAACAATTGTTATTCAACACTATAGTTCATTAGATTAGGTAGCCACCTGCTTGCCAGCGAATTTCTAAAACTTAAACCTCAGGATCAGTTACGCATTATGAAAATAAAGTCAGCTTTCCATGGAGTATCGCAAACCTCCCATAAATATACTTTGATACTTCTTTCAAGTAGCGTTCTAACGCTTATTGGCTGTCATTCGACCTCAACTACTCAGTTTGCTTCAAATCCTGCTCTTAAAAATGGTCCTTTAATTTCTTCTGCTGACTACCAAAAAAACATTCAACGTAATCAACAAAGCTATCAAAATCAGTTTAGTTCCCAGTCAGGGATTAATAATGATGAAGTAGCCAAGTCAGCACTTATAAAAGCGATAACCCAGCACCTGACTACACCTCATGTTGCCGTTAGTCAAAGCCGAGTTCATGACTCCCCTTTTATAAATAAGGGCAGTATTGATGAAGGTTATCAAAGTGCATATGAGACGGTTCTAGATATAGCCATCCAAGAAGCCTATGAAGCAGAGAACCTTTTAGAATCAGAAGCTTATGCTCTGGAAGATGAAAGCTCTGAAGACTATAACCCTAATGAGTATAACTATGAAGACTATGATCCCTATGGTGAATACGAGGAGGACACAGATTATCAGCAGCTGATGGACACTTTGTATAAATGGTATAACCGCACGCCAGCACAGATTGAAGCCAGCAATTACTACTTCAATCAGAACATGAGATTAAATAAAATTAGCGAATTCGACCCTAATAATAAAAAAGTGAGTATGGTTTATAGCTATGATTTTGCTTCTCCCACAACTTACTACTCGATACAGCTGCCTTTAGCATTGGATTTCAATCGCGCTGAGCTAACCTTAGATCCGAGTGCCTTATTGCCAATGGTAGCTTTAATACTTCCTGAGCACGCGCCTTTGCCTGAAGAGCTTGAGGCTACTACTGTGGCTTTTAAACTGCCGGAGCAGGTTGTTGAGCAAGTGCCGCCAAAAGTGATATACGACGCTTTTATTTCAGCCATTAGTTATAGTCTAAGCGAGCTTGAGCCGGCAAACTTCACAGCTTTGGATATTTCCAGAGATGATTATGCCAAAGAGGTAGGCGCTCATTCCGCAGTGAAGCTAAATCTAGATAGCAAGCAAACCGGTAAGCTGCTTGGTGTTATCCTCAAACACATGTCTAACACTCTTCAAGAGCATGTGGACCTGCGACCTGATTTATATCCCAATTCAAGCCCAATTAAATTTGCTTTAGAAAACTGGCAGCAAACTAATAAAAAATTCCAAAGTGGTGATATGGGATCTTTGTTTCAGCTAATAGAAGCTGTTACCCCTTTGTCTTTTAATCAAAGTAATTATTACTATTTTGATGGCCGTGGAAAGCTAATAGCCTCTCAGTCCAGCACCTTAGCAGGAGGTGACTTTATGGGAGCAACGAAGACCTTATTAAGTCAGACCATCTATGATGAGCGCAGCTTTAAAGATCATCCATTAAGTGAGGTATATCAGCAATCCTTTGGACAACCTTTCACACAACAAAAGCCTGCCAGCGTCGATGGCAATGCTTGGATGAAAAAAACCCAAGACCGAAAAGATAAGTTAAATCAAGCGTATGCTGCGCGTAGTGAGTACGACAGTGAGGATGCTTTGTATGGTAGTGCGCCACAAGAGCCTATTGAAGACGAAGAATATCGACCTTCTATTAGAATTATCGATTATGGCAATGTGAATGACTACGACAAGGAAGGTGAGGCGGGTTATGAATACAAATATGAGCGAAAAAACGCTGAATAACCAACTCATAACCTCACATTTGATACTCATAAGGATCTTCATGAAAACCCTAAGTAAAAAACCTTACTTTTATAAAAAGAAAAACAAATTAGCTGCCTTGTCTTTAGCCATTCCTTTAGCGCTTAGTGCCTGTCAGGTAGCCCCTAGTAGCAATCAAAATGTAATTGCTTCTAAAATAAGCCAATTACCCGTCGAGCAGCAGTCTCAGATGGCCAAAGACACTTTATTTGAGGCTCTAAAAAAGAAAAGTCGGAGTGATTATGCTTATCAAGTAAATGTATTAGGCTCTAATGAACAAAGAAGAGAGCGACTTTCCAATGCTACGCCGCAACAGTTGGCGATGAGTGACAATCCAATCAATCATTGTGAACATGTTCATGATGAAGCTTACGTCGATTTGTTGCAGAGGGCAGAGCAATCGGGCCTGGAAATATATAATGCCAAATACTCCGCAGAAAGGCAGTCTATCAAGCAAGCCTATCAGCAGTGCGTTGCCGCTTTAGAGGCACCTTACTCACAAGAGTCTTATGAGCAGTGGTTACAAAAAGCACTTGAGCAAGCAAATATTGATTTGGCTAAGGCTGAAGCAGGTATTAAAGAGGAGGCTATTGAGGAGCAAGATAGCTTGAATGAACAGGAGCTAACGGATGACTTTCAATCGCCAGATGAGGCTATTGAGGAGCAAGATAGCTTGAATGAACAGGAGCTAACGGATGACTTTCAATCGCCAGATACTGTTTCTCTTGATACAGTCTTTGAAGATATAGCTGAAAGTGTCTTACCAGGTTATGATGCCTCTCATACCAAACTTGATGCACGCAAAGCCAAGCTTTTAAATGCTTATTTATTAAACCCAACCAATCTTACTGCCTCTGGTGTGTATCGAGCTTCTAATGGCAAAGTGAGTATTATGCCGACTATTGCCTATCAAAGTCGCAATCTACAGCTACTAAACAGCCATTTTATTTATATGGATGCTAGACAAGGTGCGGTATACGTGTGGGCTGATACCTTTGCCTATCTTTTATCCTCTTCGATAGATCCAAATTTAGGTTTAACATTCAAAAACAAGTGGATAAAAATCAATATCAATGATGGCAGTCTACCAAAAAACTTCCTTCCAGATTTGCTAAAAGCTCATCTGTTGGCCAAAGATAAAATGCATGTCAGCACGAGTGCAGATCAATACCGTTTTATTTCTACCTCTGATCTGCAAAATAATTCCCCCAAACCAGATACAAAGCATCAGCCTTACTTAAAAGATGCTTCGCTGATGATTGAGCGTAAGCTGACTAAGCAGCAATATGAGAAGGAAATACAACTGTATCTCACCACTGTATATGATCAGATGACACAGAAATACCCTCAGCTGCTTGAGGTGAAAAACAGCAATGAAGAACAAAGCAGTACTGGGGAGAACAGCACTCAAACCCTTAGTAGCAAGTATATATTTACTCAAATTTTCAAAGCAATAGAAAAGTTAAAACAGGATAGCTCCTCATCAAAGCTAGAGGACTCTATTACTACTAAGACAGTGGAAAGTAATCACGGTGAGGCGGCTAATGACAACAAGCCAAATATTGAGTATGCTGTTAAGGATGCTAAATTAGCAGAGCATGAATGGCTGTGGCGTAATGTCTATGGGCTAGATAGTCAGCAACGTATCGTTTGGCAATTAGGACAACACCAGTTAGATTCAAATGCCAGTGCGCTTCATGGGTCAAATGATCTGTTAACTAGGGTGCGTTTAGAGGTATTGACTCGATATACCAAGGCTTCGGCTACTATTCCTATTTTTGAAGTATTGCCCACAGGAGCCTCAATGCCTTCTAAGTCAAATAGTGTGGATATAAAAAACTATTTTGAAAACTTAAAGTTAAGTTATGACAAAGGAGAGGGAAGTGAGCAAGGGAAAGTCTTGTTTGAAACCCTAAAATAAACCAAATAGCGCACAAGGGACAGAAAAAAGCCGGTTAAATATAGTTTAACTGGCTTTTTTATTAGCTATAATGGGATTCGTTAATTTACAATAAAGCAAGAATTCAGTAATAAAGTCTAGCTAAACAAGCAAGTTTAAAATAGCTCTATTATTGATTCTTTAACCTATAATTCCTTTTATAAGACAAGGCTCTTATAGTTATGAAGTAAGCTGTGTCATTAAACTTAGCAGCTGGCCATAAATATAGGCTTTTCAAGGAGTGAAGTATGAACAGTGCAATTGTATTACTGTTGGGCGTCTTAGCCATGCTCGTCGGTTTTTTCTTTTATTCTAAATTTTTTGCCAAATATATTTTGGGGTTAGATAACTCAATACCTACTCCAGCACATACGATGAAGGATGGTATCGACTATGTTCCTACCAATAAGTATGTGTTATGGGGACACCATTTCACCTCAGTTGCAGGGGCAGCACCGATTATTGGTCCGGCCATTGCGGTTATCTGGGGTTGGGTGCCTGCGGTGCTTTGGGTAGTCCTCGGAACTATTTTTATGGCAGGTATTCATGATATGTCTGCTATTTGGGCCAGTATGCGCAATAAGGGTCAATCGATTGGCTCAATTGCCGGCTCAGTTATGGGTGGCCGAGTACGTACCTTGATGATGGTAGTGATTTTCTTACTGCTATTAATGGTAAACGCTGTATTCGGTGTCGTTATCGCCAACATGATGATCAAAACCCCTACGGCAGTTATTCCAGTTTGGGGCGCCTTAGTAGTTGCCTTTATCATTGGCCAGTGTATCTATCGCTTAAAGATGAATCTGGCTTTGGTTTCAGTCTTTGGGGTTGCTGCTTTATACGGTCTGATTTATCTAGGCACTTTAATGCCAGTGGTATTGCCTGAAACCATCTTCGGGTTGCCAGATAACGCGGTATGGATTTTATTCTTATTCATCTACGCAGCTGTGGCTTCGTTACTGCCTGTTTGGATGTTATTACAGCCTAGAGACTACATTAATGGTCTGCAGCTGTTTGTGGGGTTAATTTTATTATTTGGTGCCATCTTACTGGCGACACCAGATATCGTGGCTCCAGCTATCAACCACAATTTACCTGCCAGCACACCGTCAATCATGCCATTATTGTTCGTAACGATTGCTTGTGGTGCTATCTCAGGATTCCACGGATTGGTGTCTACGGGTACCACTTCTAAGCAAATCGACAAAGAAGAAGATGTGCGTTTTGTGGGTTACTTCGGTGCAGTGGGTGAAGGTCTATTAGCACTAGGTGCGGTGTTAGCGACTACAGCAGGCTTTGCTAGCTTAGCTGAGTGGGAAGGCATCTATCAAAAGTTTGGTGACGGCTCAATTGGTGCTTTCATCGACGGTGGTGCAACCATCTTAAATAATGGAATTGGCATCGAGCTTGTGTTATCACAAACGATATTGACCGTTATGGCAGCGTTATTCGCGGGCACCACAATGGATACTGGGGTTCGTCTACAACGCTATATCTTCCAAGAGTTTGGTGATGTTTATAACTTACCTGTGTTGAAGAAAAGTGTGGTAGCGACCTTACTGGCTGTGGGTACCTGTTTGTTAATTGCCTTTGGGGCCGGTGGTATCGATGGATCTGGCGGTATGATCATTTGGCCACTATTTGGTACCACGAACCAGTTAATGGCTGCCTTAACCTTAATGATTGTGACAGTGATTTTATTACGCAAAGGTAAAACCGTTTGGTACACCTTAGCGCCACTGACTTTCTTATTGGTAATGGCGGTATTTGCCTTAATCCTTCAGTTGAAAACTTTCTATACTGATGGTAACTGGCTGCTAATCGTGATGGATATCATCATTTTAATCGCAACCATTATGGTTACCTTTGAGAGCTTCTCTGTCTTACGCCGTGAGTGGAAGCAACATAGAAGTTAGATTTATTTAAAATAAGACTGCTTATAAAAAACGCTAACTTCGGTTGGCGTTTTTTTATGAAGACTTATTGTCAGGATGTGGTATTTTATTAGGTATCATCAAATATTTATATAGATTAAAGGGAGAGGGCTATGAGTAAGGATCAGTCACTATTTAGTCGATTTGTGGAAGGTTTAAACGAGTTTTATCATGCCCCTTATCGCCAGACATTGGCAAGAGCAGCGCGTGATGAAGAAGATTTATTCATGCTACTGCTATTTTCAGAAAGCCTAGGCATTGATAATCCCGCCAGCTTTTATACCTTAGAGCTACAGCCCATATTTTTAGAAAAATTCCACGAATGGCACTTACGTATGGGCATGCCTCGCTGTCCACTACAACACGGCGGCTGTTGCTAAAAGATGGGCACACACAGAGACATTAAAAAGACTTAAAGAAGACCAACTATGAAAACACTATCAAGCCTAGTCAAGCAGCTACAGAACACGCCGATAAAATTTGTCGGCGGCAAAGGCGGGGTGGGTAAGACCACCACTGCGGCAGCTTTGGCCTCTCAGTTTGCTGAGCAGCATCAAAAAACACTGGTTATCTCTACCGATCCGGCGCATAGCTTGGGTGATGTGTTTGATATGAATTTAAAAAAAAGCTCTGCTAAAAATATGCCCGTCGCATTAACTGAGAGCTTGGATGCGCTAGAGTTAGATCCTGATCTTATTATCGATGAGCATTTTGCTAGGGTTGAGCGAACCATCAGCAGCTACGCCAACCCGGATATGATGCAAAAAATTAGGGAGCATCTGCAACTGTCAAAAAGTGCACCAGGAGCGCAAGAGGCAGCTATGTTAGAGGCCATTTGTCGTTATTTGGTCGACAGTGTAGAAAAAGGCATTTATCAGCACATAATTTTTGATACAGCGCCGACCGGACATACTCTAAGACTTCTCATGCTTCCTGAGATGATGGAGGCTTGGACCGATGGGCTACTTACCCAGCAGCGGCGCCAGGCCAAGTTAAAAGGAGCAGCAGATAACTTTGCCACCAAAAAGTCTGGCCTAACCAACCCTTTTGAGGACGCAAAACCTGTCGATAAGTGGCAGCAAGCGGTCGATGTGCTAAATGCCCGCAAGAACTTGTTTAAAAGAGCAGGGGAGCTGCTGCATGATAGACAAAAAACCGCAGTGGTTTTAGTAATGACCGCAGATAACTTGCCCATTGAAGAGACGCGCCGAGCTGTAAATCAGCTAAAAGAAGCCAAATTAGCGCCTGCAGCCTTAATGGTGAATCAGCTGATTCAAGCTGAGCAAAGTGATGAGTTTTGGCAAAATAGAGCAGTGCGCCAACAAAGCCTGCTAAAAGACATTCAGCAGCACTTTGTTGATTATCCTATCTATGGCGTTTATCTCCAGCCCTCTGATGTGCGCGGAAGACAGGCGCTTGCTAAGCTCGACTAATCTTTTGGATTAGTCTTTTTCTTCATGTCTTGAGCGCTTTAATTTATCAGATAAGGACCAGGCAGCATCAGCCCTTAATTCTTCAGCCAAGCTGCTTTTACCACTGGTTAAGCTGCTCCACTGAGGTTTACCGCGGGCCTTTTTTAGCTCGCTAGGTAATTTATTAGGATTCCAAGGTGGTGTCGTGGCTTCTTGTAGCTCGGCAATAGGGGTATCGGCATTAGCAGCATGGCCGCGATGGCGTAAGGAAGCCAGCAGATCTAAAGAGCGGGTGGCCAGTAAGGTCAAGGTAGCAGGATCGATAAATAAACGCTTAACGCCTGTCAGCTTATCAGCGATGGTGCTGGTATTGGACAAGATACCACCGGCAATACCACCAATGGCGGCTCCAAGACCCAAAGTGGTTCCTAGGGCTGCAGCATCAATCCCTAAGCCCAGTAGCGCTCCTGCGGCTGCGCCTGAAGTGGTGCGTAATCCATAGCTCTTTAACAATTCTGGGTCAAACGGGTCTTGCTGATACTCGCTTAGCTCAAGGGGCGTTACTACGGCTGTGTTGTCATAAAACTTATATAGGTTTAATAACTTACCCTGCATGGTGCGCTCGCTTTGGCGAACGGCTTCTTGCATCTCAGTTAACACTGGCAAGGGATCATCATCTTCATCAATTTCACGCACATAGGCGGCGACGTCAATTAAGAAGTGAGCAATGATGATACTGGCCTGCTCATACAATTGTGCCCAATCTTCACGGCGGCGAACGATAAGCTGATTTAAAGTATCAGGATGAGTCAGCATTGTGGCTAAATTTTGCCAAAGCGTCATCTCATCTTCAAACTCAAAAGCAACCGAATCAAATCGGGTTGAGATATGTAAATTGCGGCGTGCCAGCATGGTCTGCCAGTCGCTAATATTGGCATCTTGGCTGTCGGTGAAGTTGAAAACTGGCATCACTGGTATTGCTGACCAAGACAAAATGGCCAATTCATCTTTATACTTACCCAGCACTGGCTCTCTAGCGTCAATGACATAGATGGCCATGTCACTAGAGAGCAGCTGACGAATGACTTTGGCTTCTTGAGAGTAATCCTCTAATGCATTATTTAATCCATCGCCTTGGGCATCACTTTTAGCAATGTCACTGGCTAAAAACTGCTGTAAGCGCTCAATACCATCTCTACGGCTTGCGGTATTATCCTCAAGCCAATCCATCAGCCCTGACGCATCTTCTAAGCCTGGGGTATCAAATAAGGCCACTAGATTCTCGCCAGTCTGACTATCACTAATCAAAGCCCGTTCTACGTGTCTGGTAGTGGCCGCTTCGTTCTTTACTTCCCCAAAGTACATATCACGCAGTAAAGTGCGTAGTAGGGAGGTTTTACCAGTGTTGGTGTGACCGACAACCGCTAACTTTAAAGGCTCACCTTCAGAGACCGTGGTTTTGTTAATATCTTGTAGGTAATCGGTCATGCTTTTTTTAGAGTCAGTACTATTGACTGCTTCTGGCTTTGTGACAGTTGTAGGCTGCTGAGAAGCGCCTGTGTCATCTTTGACCACCGTGTTAACCTTAGGGTTAGCGTCAACAGCCGCTGGTGAGGAGGTGCTAATTGGTGTATCGTTAGCCTCCTTGCTAAAGGCTTTATCGCTAAATAAGCCACCTGGATTAGAAGGAGTGTTATTGTCTTGAGTGCTCATAAGTTGCTCAGATTATAATTATTAATGTGATAAATTTTTGGCTATAACTAATAGCTTCTAGAACTAACATAACAGCTTCTAGGAAACCAAGCCGATATTACGCTCAGCCAAAGCGGTCTGCCATTGTTGTCTACGTACAGAATTGTCATCTTCTAATGCATCACTATCTTGTAATAGTTGTACGATAACCCCTTGTTTGGCATGAGTCGCTAGCTTATCTAGCTTGCGCATGGTGCCACGGTCAGGAAGGGCTTTAGCATGGATACCTAGCAACACTTGAACGTTATGATTGTCCAAATACTGCAGCATTCTGTCCATATCTTCTCTATCATCTAATATACCAAAATCCTCAGGCGTCGAGTTGATAAAGGCCTCGCCAGCGGCATGATACCAAGTGGGGTTGTGGTGTTTGTATTCTAATAAAGCCACCAACTTGTCACCTTGAGTCACCTTGGCCTTAGGGGCAACGGGCTGCACTTTTTCAACAAAGTCGTCTTCATCAACGACTTTACGTTGCCAAAAACTAATGATTTTTTGATAGTAAGGTAAGCTTAGGTCAATCTTCATCTTTTTGCGATTGAACATTACGGCACAAAAGGCCCAAGCTATAGCACGAGGCACAATGCCGTACATCAGCAAACTGCCTACCAGAAGGCTGGCCCATTGTCTGGCGATAGACAGCGGCATAACCTCTGTTACCAAGCGGCTTTGAACCACCGCATCAGCATCAGGTACGTTAAAGCCAACCAAGCTAGGCAGCCAACCAAGCCAATGGGTTAGGGTCATTAAGGCTTGGTCTGATAGTAAGGTGGACTCCCAGCTAAAGCTATATTGGCGCACAATTAATAAAAATATAATTGCAAAAAGCATGCCGGTCAAAGTAGCCAGCCACAGCTGATGACTAAATCGGCTCAGATACCAACGCATGCCAGTGTGCTGCAATTGTTCATCATAAAGCTCCACAGCAGCTTGGGTCGCATCATCTTTACCCCTAATAAGCGTTTTTGGGCTGATAAAACTGGTAATAATACTAGGTGACTGACTGCCTCTATTGATAAGCGTAAAGATTAACCAGCCGACCAACATCAGAGTGTGAAAGCCTAACAGACAAACCAAGACATAAAAGAAGTTCACCACGTTAGACTGCAACAAAGCAAATAAGCCTAAAAACCCTGAGACACACCACAAGATACTCATAATAAGAATGATGCCTTTAATACGACCATCAATCTTATTTAAGGTACTAGCTAAGGCCCCATTACTGTCGATACGCTCAGCTCGGCGATGTATTTTTTGTAGAGAAGTCGCTTGCTCGTCCTGAAGACGTTCTGTAATCAATAAGGGATCTGTAGCAAACACATGATTTTTGGTCTCAAGTTTGCGTACCAATTCGGTGAGTTGATCTTGTTTGGATAGCATGGCATTCCTATTGGGCTATTTTTTGTCTTATATGGTTATTTGTCTAATACTAAGAGATATAGAGCGGCGTGTCCTATTTATATTTTTTTAATCATACTACCAAATGGGAGTAAAGACTAAAGTCGGATTACAACAAGTCTCATAACAAAAAGGGTACTGCCTGGTTAAGCTGTACCCTATGCATAAACTTGCCCGCCAGTTGAATCTGTTAAATCAGCAAGTAGAGCAAACCAATAATACCAATGGCCACTAAAAATAATAGCAAATTGGACAGCACACTCTTAACCGTCACTTCCTTGGCTATGGCAGGTACTGCAACCTTCTTACGCTTTGCGACATTCAACACCATATCAATGTGGTCTAAACCATCTTCTTCATAAGGCTGACCTAGCGGCTCAAATCCTAAGGATTGATAGAAGTTAATCAAATAAGTCTGAGCGGCAATTTGAATCGGCTTTTTGCCATATTTAGAGTGACAGTATTTAATAGCGCGGGTCATAATTTCGCGCGCGACCCCTTGATGTCTGTTGTCGGGTAACACCAGAACTCGACCGATACGCGGATTGGGGTTGGTCCCATTGCCACCCACTGCTGGGGGAATAATGCGACAATAGCCAATAAGCGTTTGGTCCATATGAGCAACCAGATGTAAGCAATCAAAATCCAGCTCATCTATGTCTTGGTATAGACACTGCTGCTCAATCACAAATACTTGAGAGCGGGCTCGAAGAATATGGTAAATATCAACGCCACTAAGCTCATCAAAGCCTTTAATAGTATATTTAACGGTCATCTAAAAACATCTTATGAGTTATTTGTCAGCCCCAAACACACAGCAAATTAAGTCTCGCTATTTAGGGTTTGGCTAATCTTATCTAAATTTAAACTGTCTGACATGGCGTTAAAGATATCATAATACGCGCCATGCTTCGCATACAGCTCTTCATGGGTACCGGTTTCGACCACACGACCATTATCAATAACAATCAAGTCATCAGCATCAATAATCTGCGAGATATTGTGCGACACAATAATTACAGTGCGGTCTTTTTTAATCAAGTCTAGGCTGTGCTTAATTTGCTGTGTTGCAATGGCATCAAGGCTTGCCGTAGGCTCATCTAAGAATACAATCGGAGGGTCTTTTAGGAACATACGTGCCAGCGCAATTCGCTGCTGCTGTCCGCCTGAAAGCAATTTTGCCTCACTGTCATAACCCTCTGGCATACCCACAATTTGCTCATGAATAGAGGCCTTCTTAGCCGCGTCAACAATCTCGTCATCGGTGGCCTGCATATTACCATAACGAATGTTGTCAGCGATGGTTCCTGAAAAAATATGGTTCTTTTGCAGCACCAAACCAATTTGTTCCCGTAGATTATGAGTATTATAGTCGTCTAAGTTTTGACCATCGAGACAAATCGTACCACTGCTAGGGTCATAAAACTTCACCAATAAATTAATGATGGTACTTTTACCCGCACCACTTAAGCCAACTAAGGCGGTAATACGGTTGGGGTGAATCTCAAAGCTTACATCATGCAGCGCTTGCTTGCCATTAGGATATGAGAAGTTAACATCTTTTAGGGCGATGTGACCTTTTAGATCCGTACATTCAATCTTACCTTCACTTTCAATGGCATCATCGTCATCTAAGATATCAAAGAAGCCTTCTGCATAGGTTAGGGCGTTATTAACCTGATCATAAATACTGTGCAGCTGACGGATTGGCGCCGCCACGTTTTGAAATAGCAGCACATGGAACATAATGGCACCGATGGTCATCTGATCATTGAGCACAAAATAGGCGGTCAAAACAATGATAACCACGACCCCAATTTGCTCAATAAAGCTCTTGCCAGCGTTATACATAAACGCAATGCTGCGAATACGCAGCTGGTTGGTGGTCATGTCCTTTTGGATTTCCCAGTGCTTATCCGATTCAATCGGCTCACGCACAAAGGATTTAATGACGGTAATAGACTCAATAATTGAGATAACCAGCCCGCTTTTGGTTTCGCGGTACTGACGCATTTGCTTGCGAAAGCCTTGCAGTCTATTGGCTTGTCTTTGACTCACAAAAAAGTAAATCGGCACAATAATCAAGCCAACCATGCCCACCCAGAAGTTGGCATTAAACATGATGACAAGTGACACGATGGCGCTGGCAAATAATGGCAGCATGTCGATAAAGAAGTTTTGTACCAGCTGAGTTAAGCTGCTCACACCCAGATCAATACGGGTCTGCAGCTTACCACTGGCGTTTTCTTCACTGGTATAAAACGCCATCTTGTACGACAAAATCCGATCAACCACCTTTTGTGATAAGTCACGCGATAGGTTAATTCGAATACGCTCACCAAAATAGCGCTGACCAAAGGTAATGCCGACGTTTAACACCTCTTTTACCAGTAAGATGGTACTGATTAAGATAAGAAGCTGTAGCCCTTCAGTCCACGGGTCAGGTAGGTCGACAATACCGGTTAAGGTGTCGATGGTGTACTGCAGTACAAAGGCGTTAACCTGAGCGGTAAACGACCCCAACACGGTCAATATCAAGGTAAGAATAAATAGACCGCGATAAGGCCGTGCAAAAACAGACAATCGCTTGAGGATATACCAAAGCAATCGACCACGGTCTTTGGGTTTTGAAGGTGGCTTTAAATCAAGCGGAACACGTTTTGGAGGTGAGGCCATAGTAGTATACTTATCGTTGATTAATGTTCAAAAATACTATTTTAACCATCTTAGCGGCTGCTCAACAGCGCAACTATGTATAAAGCTTGTTGTTAATCTAGGCTAAATACATATGAATTAAGGTTAATCACTGCTAACTTTTATATTTCTTTAAAAAAGCACTTACCCTATTAAGAATAAGTGCTTTAGAGTTTTTATTGCAGATGGATTAATATTAAATGGTTAGAAACCATCTGCCGGTACAAACACTTGACCAACCATAATACGGCGAGCAGATCGGCTCATCGATACTTTTTTGGCCTGCCAGCGACCATCAACGTGCTCTGTTTTACCGCCCACAAGTAGCGTACCTGACGGATGACCAAAACGAACTTCTGATAAGCTACCACCGCCAGCCGCTTTATTCACCAGCGTGCCTTGGGTGGTTGCTGCAGCTGCAATGGCAACCGCTGCTGTCCCCATCATCGCATGGTGTAGCTGCCCCATACTCATGGCGCGCACCACCAAATCAATATCCTTTTCATCAACTGCCTTACCACTTGAAGCTGTATAACTTTGTGCTGGGGCTACCCAAGCAATCTTTGGAATATGCTGGCTTTTTTCTGCTTCCTTCACATCCTCAAAGATGCCCATTGCCACGCCGCCTTTGGCACGGATTTTCTCAAGCTTGGCTTGTAGCTCTGGATTGCTATTCACATCAGGCTGTAGCTCAGTACCTGTAAAGCCCAAATCTTCAGCATTCATAAAGATGGTTGGGATACCCGCATTGATAAACGTTGCTTGAACATTATCTTTATCCAGGTCGCAACCGGCCACATCAAAATCATCAACCAGATTTCCGGTCGGGAACATGGCACTTGAGGCATCAACTGGATCGATAAATTCAATTTTGACCTCAGCGGCAGGGAAGGTAACCCCATCTAACTCAAAGTCGCCGGTTTCTTGAACTTGGACATTACCTTGTTCATCTTGATAAACAGGTACGTGAGCGACAATGGTTTTACTGATGTTTTGCTGCCAAATGTTAACTTCACAGATACCGGTCTCGACACTGGCGGCGACTTTATCTGCATCGACCAGACCCATGTTAATGGCACAAGCTCCCACAGCAGCGGTTAGGTTGCCGCAGTTACCCGCCCAATCAATCATCGGCTTGCTAATATTAACTTGTCCAAATAGATAGTTCACATCATGACCGTCCTTATCAGATTCGGACAAAATCACAGTTTTTGAGGTGCTTGAGGAGCCATTGCCTAAGCCGTCTATTTGTTTGCCATAAGGGTCTGGACTACCGATAACACGTAATAAGAAGTTGTCTCGAGCGCTACCGGGCTGCTGACAACGCTCAGGTAGGTCATTTAGGCTAAAAAACACCCCTTTTGAGGTGCCGCCACGCATATAGGTGGCTGATACAGGAACTTGTGGTTCGAATTTTGGTTGAGACATAAGACTTATTTCCTTAATGAGATTTTATTATTATCAGATATTAGAGTGGTTAATCCGTTTTATTAGATAAAAAATGTGCAATAAAAAAGCGCACAAGCACAATAGAAGGTGACTTGTGCGCTTTATTAAACGCGGCTGATTGGCTTATTTATTCATAAAAACTAAGCCACGCTACCTTCTAAAAACTCTTTAGCAAAGCGTTGTAGCATACCGCCAGAGTTATACATCTTCACTTCATCAGCGGTATCTAAGCGGCATTTAACCGGTGCTTTATCTACGCTACCATCTTTACGGTGAATGACTAGAGTCATCTCGCCACCAGCAGATACTTCACCTTCGATGTCGAACACTTCAGTGCCGTCGATGTTTAACGTTTTGCGGGTTGTACCTTCCTCAAATTGAACCGGTAGGGCGCCCATACCCACTAAGTTTTGACGGTGGATACGTTCAAAGTCTTCAGCAACGACCACTTCTACACCTGCCAAACGAACCCCTTTTGCGGCCCAGTCACGGCTTGAGCCTTGACCATAGCCATCACCGGCGATGATGATTAGCGGCTGTTTGCGGTTCATGTAAGTCTCAATTGCTTCCCACATGCGCATGGTTTCGCCTTCTGGTTCAACTCGAGCCAGCGAGCCTTGAATGACTTCACCGTTTTCATCACGAACCATCTCGTTTAGCAGTTTCGGGTTAGCAAATGTAGCACGTTGAGCGGTTAAGTGATCACCGCGGTGGGTGGCATATGAGTTGTAGTCTTCTTCTGGCAGACCCATTTTATCTAGATACTCGCCAGCAGCACTTTCAGCCATAATCGCGTTTGATGGTGATAAGTGGTCTGTCGTGATGTTGTCACCCAGTACAGCCAATGGACGCATGCCTTTTAGCTTGTTCGCTTCAGCCATTGTGCCTTCCCAGTAGGGTGGACGACGGATATAGGTACTCATTTCACGCCAGTCGTACTGAGGGTTGATTACATCGGCGTTATTGCGGCCTGCATCCGCTTTGGCTTCATCAAACATTGGAATGTAAACCTGATTGAACTGTTCAGGCTTCACCGCAGATTTAACAATAGCATCGACTTCTGCATCATCAAACCAGATGTCTTTTAGGTACACGTCATTGCCGTCTTTATCTTTACCTAACGAGTCTTTTTCGATATCGAAGCGGATGTTACCGGCAATCGCATAGGCCACAACCAGAGGAGGAGAGGCTAGGAATGCTTGCTTGGCATACGGATGAATACGACCATCAAAGTTACGGTTACCAGACAGTACCGCGGTTGAGAATAGGTCACGATCAATGATTTCTTGCTGAATCTCTGGATCTAGTGCGCCACTCATACCGTTACAAGTGGTACAGGCGAATGCCACCACATCAAAGCCAAGCTTTTGTAGCTCAGGAAGCAAGCCAGCTTCTTCTAGATACAATTTAACGGTTTTTGACCCTGGTGCTAGCGATGACTTCACCCAAGGCTTACGAACCAAGCCCTTTTCAACCGCATTACGCGCAACGATACCGGCAGCAACCATGTTGCGTGGGTTAGACGTGTTGGTACAACTTGTGATAGCCGCAATAATAACTGCACCATCTGGCATTTGGCTGTCATCTTGCTCTGATAGAGGCTGATTATCAGCGTGAGCAATACCAGCTTCCACTAGATCGGTGGTAGATACACGAGCATGTGGACGTGATGGACCGGCGATATTACGCACAACTTTTGATAAATCAAATTTTAGTACGCGGCTGTATTCAGCGTCTTCCATGCCATCGGCCCACAGACCCGTTTGCTTGGCATACGCTTCAACGATTTTGATTTGTTCTTCACTACGGCCGGTTAGGCGTAGATAATCGATGGTCTGCTCATCAATTGAGAACATAGCCGCCGTTGCGCCGTACTCTGGAGTCATGTTAGAGATAGAGGCTCTATCGCCTACAGTTAGGTTGCGTGCGCCGTCACCGAAGAACTCGATATACGCAGAAACCACACCTTCTTCACGCAAGAATTCAGTCATTGCTAGCACTAAGTCAGTACCGGTAATACCTTCTTGCAGCTTACCAGTTAGCTCAACACCAACGATGTCTGGCAAACGCATATATGAAGGATTACCTAGCATGACGCTCTCGGCTTCTAGACCGCCCACACCGATAGAGATGACGCCTAGCGCATCAACCATAGGGGTATGGCTATCTGTACCGACTAGCGTATCTGGGAAAGTGACCGCATCACCATTTTGATCAGCGACTACTTGTACTACTGGCGACATTTTCTCAAGGTTAATTTGGTGCATGATACCGTTGCCTGGTGGTACCACGTTCACGTTATCAAAGGCATACTGACACCAGTTAATAAAGTGGAAACGGTCCTCGTTGCGGCGCTCTTCAATAGCACGGTTTTTCTCAAAAGCATCTTCTTCAAAACCTGCGTGTTCAACCGCTAATGAGTGGTCGACAATCAATTGTGTTGGCACAATTGGGTTTACTTTTGAAGGATCACCACCTTCAGCGGCGATGGCATCACGAAGGCCAGCTAAGTCAACAAACGCCGTTTGACCCAAGATGTCGTGACACACAACACGGGCAGGGTACCAAGGGAAGTCAACTTCTTGTTTACGGTAGATATGCTGCGATAAGGCTTCTTTTAAATCTTCTGGTGGGCAGCGGCGTACCAAGTTTTCACACAGTACTTTTGAGCTAAATGGCAGCTTGGCATAAGCGCCTGGCTCAATCTCGTTAACAGCTTGTTCAACGTCAAAATAAAACAAATCCGTACCAGGCAATGGCTTTTTATATTGCTCATTCATGGTTTGCGGATTGGTCTGGGTTAAAGGCTGCTTATTGTCATTGGCGTTTGGCATTTCAAACAATCCTTAATATTGGTATTTGTGACTGACGGTCAGCCCTCATTAATCTCTTTGCTACTCATTTGAGCATAGTTCTTTAAACACGAGCAAACTAACAAGGGCGACAGTCATAAAGCGGGGTTGTCTTTCTAGTTCTTATTCACAGTCTAACGACTGGTCAGATATTAACCACGCTCGCTAATTGCTGGTACTGATCTTGGCTCTTCGCCAGTGTACTCTGCGCTTGGGCGGATAATGCGGTTATCAGCACGTTGCTCAAATACGTGAGCGGCCCAGCCAGTTAAGCGAGAGCATACGAAGATTGGCGTGAATAACTTAGTTGGAATACCCATAAAGTTATAAGTCGACGCATGGAAGAAGTCAGCATTACAGAACAGTTTCTTCTCGCGCCACATTACCTCTTCACAGCGTACTGATACTGGGTATAACACCTCATCACCCACATCAGCGGCTAGTTTTTCAGCCCACTGTTTAATAATGACGTTGCGAGGATCTGATTCGCTGTAAATTGCGTGACCAAAGCCCATAATTTTGTCTTTGTTGTCTAGCATGCGCAGTAAGCCTTGTTCAGCCGCATCTGGTGAGTCAAAGCTTTCGATTAACTCCATCGCTGCCTCATTCGCGCCGCCGTGTAATGGGCCACGTAACGAGCCGATAGCACCCGTGATACAAGAGAAGATGTCTGATAGAGTTGATGCACACACACGAGCAGTAAAGGTAGAGGCGTTGAACTCATGCTCAGCATATAAGATAAGTGAGACGTTCATCACATGCTCATGCAATTCGCTTGGTTTTTCACCTTTTAGTAGGTGTAAGAAGTGACCACCGATGGTTTCAGAATCAGTCACACAGTCAATTTTCACGCCTTCATGGCTAAAGCGGTACCAGTAGTTAATAATCGCTGGGAAAGCTGACAACATACGGTTGGTTTTGTCCAACTGCTGCTCGAAGCTGTCTTCTGGCTCTAAGTTACCTAGCATTGAACAACCGGTGCGTAGCACGTCCATTGGGTGCGCATCTTGTGGAATACGCTCTAAGACGTCTTTTAGAGGTTGTGGAAGGTCACGAAGCTGCTTTAGCGTTGCTTTGTAGTCATCAAGCTGGGCTTGGGTTGGTAGCTCACCGTATAACAATAAATAGGCGACTTCTTCAAAGATGCAGTTTTCGGCTAAGTCTTTTACATCATAACCGCGATAAGTTAGACCTGAGCCTGATTTACCTACCGTTGATAATGCGGTTTTACCTGCTACTTGACCACGTAAGCCTGCGCCTGATAATTGTTTACCTGCTGCCATAATAAAAGTCCTTTTTTTAGGTGATGGTATATTAAATGATTGAGTTTGCGCTTCATTGTTAAAATTAGCTTTTACAATGAAACGCAATTAGGGTCTTAGTTACTATTTATTTGTTTTGAATTATTTCTTTTGAGCAAATAACTGATCTAACTTCTTCTCAAAATCGTGATAGTTTAAGAAGTCGTATAGCTCCATACGGGTTTGCATAGTATCAACCACAGCTTCTTGAGTGCCGTCATCTAATAGATGCTGATAGACGTTTAACGCCGCTTTGTTCATCGCACGGAAGGCAGATAGTGGATATAACACCATGTCCACACCAACGTTGAATAACTGCTCAGTGGTGTATAGGTCAGTCTGACCAAACTCAGTCATGTTCGCTAATACTGGGATGTCTAACACATCAGTGAACTTACGATACATCTCGATATCGGTTAGTGCTTCAGCGAAAATCATATCCGCGCCCGCTTCTTGGAAAGCCACAGCACGTTCAACAGCCGCCTCTAAGCCTTCAACCGATAAAGCATCGGTACGTGCCATAACCACAAAGTCTGGATCAACTTTGGCGTCTAAAGCGGCTTTTAGACGGTCAACCATTTCAGAAGTTGAAACGATTTCTTTGTTTGGACGGTGACCACAACGCTTTTGCGCTACTTGGTCTTCGATATGAACCGCAGCAACACCTGCTTTTTCCATCTTCTTGATGGTCTGTGAGATGTTGAATGCACCGCCCCAACCGGTATCGATATCAACCAATAGTGGGGTATCAACTGCGTTAGTGATACGGCTGGCATCTTCTAATACGTTATCAAGGCTGGTCATACCTAAATCTGGTAGGCCGTATGATGCGTTCGCCACACCGCCGCCTGATAGGTAGATGGCTTTATGACCAACTTGGGTTGCCATCATGGCTGTATAGGCATTGATAGTACCGACAATTTGTAGAGGTTGGTTGTTTGCTTTTTGTTCAGAGATGGCATCGCGGAAGCGTTTACCGGCAGAAATAGTTGTCATAATCTTTCCTTAGATACAAGAAGGGGAGGAGTACAATAAGGCTTGTCTTTGACGATAGAGTACCGCTTATTTGGGCAATAAGGAAGAGGGGCTAGTAACTTAATAAGTAAGTTTAATTAAAATAACTATGTATTTTTGATTATAGTATTCAATTTATGAATGGTTCTATTTAAAAATTCATGGTTTGCCGGTCAAGTTATTTATAAACTGTAAATTGAGAAGAATAATCAAAGATCAAAATACACATTTTGTTACAATTATATCTGTGAAATAGTGCAATAAAACCTTATTGCGCACGGCGATAGGTAATTCCCCGTTCTTCATAAATCCCGTAAATCACTTCAAGTAAAGTGTCGAATGCAGGGTGGGTGGGGTTTTGTAAGGCACACAAATAAATAGGGGAGGTCGCATCTTCGTGAACCAGTTTGCGATAACTGATTTGTTCAGTACGTACAGACTTCAAGCTATCAGGCACCAAAGTTATGCCCTCGCCAGCTGCCACAAGACCCAAGGCGATTTGAATATCACTTACCGAGGTGGTTTGATGCGGTAAAGCCGACTGCTTGGCAAATAGATGTAATAACGGCTCACCAATTAGAGCAGGGCTGTCATATTCTGAGTGCTGTGAGGCGGATATATGAGCCGCTGGTAAATGAGTTTGATGATACAAGATAATCCGGCTGTCTTGCAGCTGGGATAGGTGAATCTCTTGCTGCTCGGTTAAGGGATGAGCTTTTGGCAGTGCAGCCACATAACGCTCATGGCGCAATAACAGCTGCTTGATACTGGCGTCATCATGAGAAAAACGACCAAAACCCACATCAATCTCGCCTGCCTTTAACGCACCCACTTGTTTAAAAGAGCTAATGTCTTTTAAATGCACCGCTAAATTAGGAAGGCGCTGTTTGGTACGGGAAATAATGGTAGGCAATAGTCCATATAACACGGAAGGCACAAAGCCGATATTTAAAGTATCCGGTGGGTGGGCAATTTTTTGAGTTAAGCTGATACTGCTTTCAAGCTCTTTTAAAATAGAGTCTACCTTGTCATAAAAAAACAGCCCAGCTGCGGTTAATTGCAAAGGGCGATGGTAACGGTCAATAAGCTCGACCCCAATATCATCTTCTAACTGCTTAATTAATCGGCTTAAAGTAGGCTGTGATAATTGGGTGACCAAGGCCGCCTCACTGAAGCTTTTTAGTTCGGCTACCGTATGAAAAGCAGTCAGTCTTTTTAATTGCATTTATTCCTCGTTAGGACTTTTACTCAAATTCAATGACACGACCATCAGCTAACGTCATCTGCCCATTGGTCACCACAATCTCAACATTTTGAGGGTTTTGGATGGCTTTCATGACATTGGTGTCTGAGATACTCACATCTGTAATTATTTTATTGGCATTTCTGGGCGCAATCGGAGGCTCAAATTTGGTCAGCGGAATCACCACAGGTTTCGGTTTTTTGAAAGCCGGATAGCGTAAAAGTAGCGTTGCCTTAAAGCTATTAATAGCCACATCCCCTCTGTTAGCCAACACAAAAGACAGCTCGACATTGTTTAAGCTATCGGTAGCGCTAGTATGAGCCGGTAGTAAGGTCAATGTGAACTCATTTTGTTGTGCATTTTGACTGACTGGGCTTTTACGACCCGTTGGATTATTGGGGTGCAATGCCTCATATCGGCGTTGTTGATCTAACGCCTTACCGATAGTTATTCGCGGCATAGCCCCTTTTTCATAGGCCTCACTCAAACGCATACGTATCATATAGCGGCTTAACAGCTGTCTGTCTTCTTCTGATAACTGCTCTAAGGTATCGCCTAACTTATCCTGCCATTTTTCAGCATCCGTGGGAATGGTTTGTAACATGGGGTTTTGGGGCTGAGGCTTACAGCCGGTCATCGCTAAGGGAGCCGCACTTAGCAAGAGCGCTAGCATTACGCCATAACGACGACAAGCACTGTGACTATGGGCTGATGAGGTAATTTTTGTGGTTTTTAACGACCCGAAACCTTTCATGTAAGCCTCCAAATTGCTTTATTATTCCCTAGAGCGAAATGAAAAAGGGTTATTAAGACTATATAACGTAACCAGTAGCTGATACAACAGCAATTTTACAACGCTTGTTCTGTGAGTTAAAAAAATAGAGCTGCTTTGAATTCAAAGCAGCTCTAGATAATTCATCTTATGTTTAGTGGGTTATGAAAGACAATCCTTAACCGCAGATTAATCAATCATCCCTAATAGCTGAGCCATAAATAATAGCGCAATACCGCCTAAGAAGATTAGACCGGCAATACTATACAGCTTCATGCCTGAAGATAACTGCTGATGGTTTTTGGCAAGAGAGTAGTTTAACCAACCAAAGATGGGAGCAGATACGAAAGCTGTGATCATAGCAAATTTAAGCATAGCGCCTAACTGACCTGTGAAGAAGGTAATAATAATAAACCCGCCCCAAACACAGTATGTAGTCCAAGCTAGAATTTGCTTTTGCGAAACCTCTAGATCGCCTTTTACCAAACGCCAGCTTTCAGCGTTCACGCGGCCATAGCCATCAGCACAGGTAATAGTGGTTCCAAACATCACCATAAAGGCAATAAAGGCGACCAACAATCTTGCCCATTCACCAATGGTGGCTGTGTACATGTTAATCAGCTGATCGACATAAGCACCACCTTGGGTCTGAATTTCTACACCAGAGCCATACTGAACAAATACACCCAGGGCTAAGAATAACAAAGCCAAAACAGAGGTAGCAATAAAGCCGACATTAAAGTCAATTAAGCCTTGACGGTGCGTGGTCTGGTCGTTTTTAACCTTCGCAGAAATCCACATTGAGTTAATGGCAGAGAACTCAAGCGGTGCTGGCATCCAGCCCATTAATGCCACGATAAAGCCTAAGGTCGCCATATTCCAAGGTGAGGTGGCAACAAAGTCTGGTGAGATGGCAGTAGGCTTGCCAGAAGCAATCATAACGGCCGCTAAGGTCGCCACAGTCAATGCCACCATGATCCATTTGGTAACCCTATCGAGCATTTTATAATGCCCTAGGATAAGGAATAACCAAGAGACAACCATAACAATTAACGATAAGGTCGTGGTGGATAATCCAAGGCTTTCAGGTAGCATGAACCCTAGAATAACGGCAGCTAACAACGCCACTGCGCCGGTACTAATAACTGAGGCTGCAATGGACAATATAAAAAAGGCCCACAAATAAATTTTTGATTTTTTTGCATATCCAGCAACTAAAGATTCGCCCGTTTCATAGACATAATCAGTGCCAAACTTAAAGAAGGGATACTTAAAAAAGTTAGCCAAAATAATCATAATCGCTAACTGCCAGCCGTACATTGCCCCAGCCTGAGTCGATGAGATCAAATGCGAGCCACCGATAGCAGCTGTCGCTAATAAAATACCTGGGCCAAAGGCTTTCCAGTTAACACCACTGGGTGCTTTTTCAGCTACTCCACTGTTATTCATAAACATGCGTCCTTAACATATATTTTTAATCCAAATAAGTCTTTAAGCCTTTAGCGTTTCAAACTTTCATCAGTTTTTTTATTATGCATCGCTAAAGGCAATAAAGTGAAAATTTAAGTCAGTATTTTCGGCTAATAGAATAGCCATTAATTTGCTATGTCTGCAACTAAATTAACTTAGCAGACCCAATAGCTGGGCCATAAACAATAGCGCAACCGCACCTAAGAATATCAGGCCCGAAATACTGTAAACCGTCATCGCTGTAGATAGCTTCTTGTGACTCTTAACCAGGGAGTAGTTTAACCAGCCGTATACTGGGGCTAAGACAAATGCCGAGATCATGGCAAATTGCAGCATCATGCCCAGCTGACCTTTGAAGAAGGTGATTAGAATAAACCCGCCCAATGCTGAAAAAGTAGTCCACCAAAAGATAGATTTTTGAGAGGCTTCATTAGGGTTGTTATTAATCAGACGCATGCCTTCAGCAATCGAACGACCATAACCGTCAGCACACGCAATGATGGTGCCAAACATCACCATAAACGCCACAAAAGAGACCAAGTACTTAGACCAATCGCCAATGGTTGCGGTATACATGTTCATCAGCTGAGTAATGTAGGCACCACCTTGGGTCTGAATTTCAGTACCTGAGCCATACTGAACGAACACACCAAGGGCTAAAAACAGAATGGCCAAAATAGCACTTGAGATATAACCGGCATTAAAGTCGATCAAACCTTGTCTGTGCGTGGTGTGGTCCGTCTTCACTTTTTCTTTGGTCCACATAGACGTCATAGCAGCAAACTCAAGTGGTGCTGGCATCCAGCCCATTAGTGCGACAATGAAACCCAGTGAGGCCATATTCCAAGGTGATATTGCCACAAAGTCTGTCGCTATTTCAGTGGGGTTACGTGCTGCAATAAATACTGCCAAAATGGTGCTGATAATAAGTGCGGCCATGATCCATTTGTTAAAACGGTCTAGCACCTTGTAATGCCCCATTACCAAGAATAACCAAGAGACACTCATAACAATAAACGACAACGTTGTCATAGATAGGCTTAAACTTTCTGGAAGCATAAAGCCTAAGATGACTGTAGCTAATAAGGCAACGGCACCAACGCTGATTAGTGCAGACGCTAATAACAAGATCGTATATAGCCAAAGATACACACGCGATTTTTTAGCATAACCGGCAATAAGAGATTCGCCCGTGTCATACACATAATCGGTACTAAATCTAAAGAAGGGATATTTAAAGAAGTTGGCAAGAACAATCATAACGGCCAGCTGCCAACCATATATCGCACCCGCTTGGGTTGATGAAATAAGGTGAGAGCCGCCAACTGCGCCCGTTGCTAATAGGATACCTGGCCCAAAAATACGCCAGTTTAGCTTCCCGTGATTTGGAGATGCTGTGCTCATAAAGACCTCTAATGAGTAGTTGTAATGGGAGTTTGGCTGACCAGATATACAATAAAATTAAAAGATAGCTGTGCTGTCAGTTCATAAAAGCTGAATATACTATCACGTATATTATTCAGACCAATCACAATTTGCTATGTGTCGACTGCCTTTTAGTTATGGGTGTTCAGCAAAAATCACACACTTGAATAGCCAAGCTAAAGGCTGTCTTAAGACACCGTACAGTCAAATAAAATCCATTTAAATGAAAAGCTTAACTTCCTTTTAAAACTGCCTGTGCATATGAGCATCAATAGGCTTATATAACCCAGTCATCTGCAATAAAATAATACCATAACTAATAATTATCAATATGACTAGCACTGCATACTATTCGGAACTTTTACTTGGCTTGATTAGTCAGTACGATGGAGCGAGTGCGCAACGGAAATTGCGCCTTAGTAAGGGCTTTAAAATCTAAAGCATAATAAATAATGAGAACAAGGAGCGTTACATGCTATACCAAACCCCGAATACCGAGAACAGCTTGGTAAAATTCCGCGAAAAATATGACAACTTTATTGGCGGAGAATGGGTTGCTCCCGTTGATGGTGAGTATTTCGAAAATACCAGTCCAGTTGATGGTAAAGTCATTTGCCAAGTCGCTCGCTCAAAAGCGGCTGATATCGAAAAAGCACTAGATGCTGCTCATGCTGCTAAAGATGCTTGGGGTAAAACCAGTGTCACTGAGCGCTCAAATATTTTGCTTAAAATGGCTGACAAGATGGAAGAGCATCTTGAGCAAATCGCTGTGGCCGAGTGTTATGAAAACGGTAAGCCCGTTCGCGAAACCTTAGCGGCAGATATTCCTTTAGCGGTTGATCATCTGCGTTATTTTGCTGGTGCGATTCGTGCACAAGAGGGCGGAATTAGCCAAATTGATGACGATACCGTTGCTTATCACTTCCATGAGCCTCTAGGGGTGGTGGGTCAGATTATCCCTTGGAACTTCCCACTACTAATGGCAATTTGGAAAATTGCCCCTGCGTTAGCTGCCGGTAACTGTATTGTATTAAAACCTGCTGAGCAGACGCCAGCGTCTATCTTATATATGCTAGAGACTATTGGTATTGCTGATCTTCTACCAAAAGGCGTACTAAATATTGTTAATGGTTTTGGTGTTGAGGCCGGCAAGCCACTAGCATCCAACCCACGTATCAGCAAAGTTGCGTTCACCGGTGAAACCACAACTGGTCGCCTGATTATGCAATACGCCAGTGAAAACATTATCCCAGTTACGCTAGAGCTTGGTGGTAAAAGCCCAAACATCTTCTTTGCCGATGTGATGGATGAAGATGATGATTTCTTAGATAAGGCAGTTGAAGGCCTTGTGATGTTTGCGCTTAACCAAGGTGAGGTATGTACTTGTCCATCACGTGCTTTAGTTCATGAGAGTATCTATGATGAGTTTATCAAGCGCTGTATTGAGCGTGTCAATGCCATTAAGCTTGGTAATCCACTTGATACAGAAACTATGGTTGGGGCACAAGCCAGCTCAGATCAGCTAGAGAAAATCCTATCTTACTTAGATATTGGTAAAAAAGAAGGCGCGAAAGTACTGGTTGGTGGTGAGCAAGATCAGCGTGATGATGAGACCAAAGGCGGTTATTACGTGAAGCCGACCATTTTTGAGGGCACTAACGACATGCGTATTTTCCAAGAAGAGATTTTTGGACCGGTATTGTCAGTGACGACCTTCAAAGATGACGAAGAAGCAATGCAAATTGCTAACGATACACTTTATGGTCTAGGTGCTGGTATTTGGACACGTAATGTTCATAAAGCCTACCGCTTTGGCCGTGGTATTCAAGCCGGCCGCGTATGGACCAACTGCTACCACGTGTACCCAGCTCACTCAGCATTCGGCGGCTATAAGCAATCCGGTATTGGCCGTGAAAACCATTTAATGATGCTAGATCATTATCAGCAAACCAAAAACATGCTGGTGTCGTATAGCACCAAAGCGATGGGCTTTTTCTAAACTAGCTGTAAGTTCTAAAGTAAGTGGTAAGTACTAAGTAAGTGACAAACTGCTTTACAGATTAGTCTGTAAAGCACCTTTTAATACCAAGCGTGATTAATACGTTATGCATTTACAAGGAGAAGCAATATGTCTAATAAAATGAAAGCAGCTGTTTTACATGAGTTCAAACAGCCATTACAGATTGAAGAAGTTGATATCCCAACCGCGGGCCCTGGTCAGATTGTTGTAAAAATGGAAGCATCAGGCGTTTGTCATACCGATCTTCATGCAGTCGAAGGTGATTGGCCAGTTAAACCCAATCCGCCGTTTATTCCAGGTCACGAAGGGGTAGGTATTATTACCGAAGTAGGTGATAACGTTCATCATGTTAAAAAAGGCGACCGCGTTGGTGTGCCATGGCTGTACTCGGCTTGCGGGCATTGTACTCACTGTTTAGGTGGCTGGGAGACGCTTTGTGAAAAACAAGAAAACTCTGGCTACTCAGTAAACGGTAGTTTTTCAGAGTATGTGCTAGCAGACGCCAACTACGTCGGTATTATCCCTGAAGGTGTCGACTCTGTTGAAATCGCTCCTGTGTTATGTGCCGGTGTCACCGTATATAAAGGTCTTAAGATGACGGATACCAAACCAGGCGATTGGGTGGTGATATCTGGTATTGGCGGACTGGGACATATGGCAGTTCAATACGCGATTGCTATGGGGTTAAACGTTGCAGCGGTAGATATTGATGATGAGAAACTAGACTTCGCTAAACGACTGGGCGCAAAAGTGACCGTTAATGCCAAAAACACCGACCCAGGTGAGTATCTACAACAAGAGATTGGCGGTGCACATGGTGCTTTAGTTACCGCAGTTTCTGCTAAAGCATTTGATCAAGCGCAAGCTATGCTACGCCGCGGCGGTACATTGGTTTGTAATGGTCTGCCTACTGGCGATTTCCCAGTTTCTATTTTTGATACGGTTCTAAATGGTATTACCATTAGAGGCTCAATTGTAGGTACGCGTTTGGACTTACAAGAATCACTGGATATGGCAGCTGCAGGTAAGGTGAAAGCAACCGTAGCTGCTGAGCCGCTTGAAAATATTAACGATATTTTTGATCGTATGCGTGAGGGTAAGATCGAGGGTCGAATTGTTATTGATTACTCCAAGTAGCGTTTAGCATTCATTAGAGGCATGATTTATTAGCACTTATACTAATAAATCATCACAACAATAGGCCGTATCGTTTTATCGCACTGTCATTCGTTGCATGCGTATAAAGCGATATGGCTTTTTTTATCAAAAGGATATTGATATGAAAGTAGACGCAACCCAAGCAGCACTAGAGCTTATAGAGCTTTTAAAGTCTAAGCATGGCGAATTAATGTTTCATCAATCAGGAGGATGCTGTGATGGCAGCTCACCCATGTGCTATCCGCTAGGAGAGTTTAAGGTCGGTGGGCAGGATATTTTAGTCGGTGAAATTGGCGGTTGTCCTTTTTACATGGGCAAAGCACAACATGAATTATGGCAGCATACTGACCTGACCATCGATGTAGTTAATGGCCGTGGTGCCAGTTTCTCTCTAGAGATACCAGAGGGCAAACGATTTATTGTGCGCTCTGAGATTTGTGAGCGATAAATATTGTTTAGTTGCCGATATTGACTGCTGCTTGTCGTTATTTGGTATTGTTTTAAGACGATATAAATTCAGATTAAAACGATAATGAACGCATCGTTTTTATTAACTCATTGCTTAGCCTTATCTATTTTCATACTATGAATGTTGAATAAAATCACTTTATAACCTAAACCACTCGTTAAGGATGACGATATGACTATAGAACCTTTCAAAAGTAACTGGGCAACTGAAGAACATGAAATGGTATACGACAGTGCCTTAAAGATGTTCAAAAGCTGGGAAGAAAAAGACGAGCAATGGCGTGAAGATGGCAAAATCGCCCGTACCGCTTGGAATGAAGCCGGTGAGATGGGCTTTTTATGTGCTTCAGTACCAGAGCAGTATGGCGGCGGCGGTGGCGACTTTGGTCATGAGGCCATGTTGCTATTGGCACAAGCTCAAGCCAACCAATCAGGTTTTGGCGGGCAAGTTCACTCAGGTATTGTCGCCCCTTATATCCTCAAGCACGGCACAGAAGAACAAAAGAAAAAATGGCTTCCAAAAATGGCCTCAGGCGAATATGTCGCTGCCATTGCCATGACTGAACCCACCACAGGCTCTGACCTGCAAAATATCAAAACCTACGCCGTAAAAGACGGTGATGACTACATCATTAACGGCTCAAAAACCTTTATCACCAATGGCCAACACGCCAACTTAATTGTACTGGCCTGCAAAACAGACCGTGAATTGGGTGCAAAAGGCGTATCACTTATCGTGGTCGAAACAGATGGGTTAGAGGGCTTTGAGCGTGGCCGAAATTTAGACAAAGTCGGTATGAGCTCGCAAGATACCTCAGAGCTGTTTTTTAGCAATGTGCGTGTGCCACAATCCAACCTATTAGGCGACACAGAAGGCCTGGGCTTTATCCAAATGATGCAAGAGCTGCCACGTGAGCGCTTAATCATTGCTATTAGCGGTGTCGGTGCCATGAAACTTGCCATTGAGCTCACCCTCGATTACGTCAAACAACGTGAAGCATTCGGCAAACCTATTTGGAGTTTCCAAAATACCCGCTTTAAGTTAGCCGAATGTCAGGCCGATTACTTAGCTGCCAAGAGTCTGTGTGATTCAGCCATTAGCGCCTTAATGGACGATACGTTAACCGCGGCACAAGCCTCACTGATTAAATACTGGGTCACTGAAAAGCAGTGCAAAGTTATTGATGAGTGCTTACAGTTATTTGGCGGCTATGGGTACATGAAAGAATATCCAATCGCTCGTTTGTTTGCCGATGCGCGCGTGCAGAAGATTTACGGCGGCACTAACGAGATTATGAAAGAGCTGGCCTCACGCTATATGTAGTCTTTATCAAACAAGCTTTATATTTAATTATAGTGTTTATAGTAGCTTGAACATTATCATCGAAACATTAAATGGATTTACTGTTTAAATAAACCCTAATGCATTGATTGATCTATTTAAAGTGGTCAGTGTATTAGGGAAAGTAATAAAGGGATTTTTATGACGCAAGTTGCCTATATTTATGATGCCATTCGTACGCCTCGTGGCAGGGGTAAAAAGGATGGCTCACTTCACCAAGCCAGCCCGATTTGGCTGGTCCGCACCTTATTAAAAGAAATGCAGCAGCGCCACAATTTAGATACCAGTTTGGTAGATGACGTGGTGCTTGGCTGTGTCACACCTGTGGGCGAACAAGGCTCGGATATTGCGCGTATTGCGGTCATTGATGCTGGCTGGCATCAAAGTGTGGCTGGCGTGACCTTGTCTCGTTTTTGCGCCTCGGGTCTTGAGTCAATCAACTTAGCAGCCACCAAAGTTATGTCCGGTATGGAGGATATGGTGGTGGCAGGCGGCGTGGAGTCTATGAGCCGCGTTGCTATGGGCTCAGATGGCGGTGCTTGGTATATGGATCCCAGAGTCAATGACGTCACCCAGTATGTGCCTCAAGGTATTGGCGCAGATACCATTGCGACACTGCGTGGCTTTAGCCGAACGGATGTGGATGCTTTTGCGGCTGAATCTCATAGACGAGCGGCCAATGCGTGGGAGAAGGGATATTACGATAACTCGGTTGTGCCTGTGACCGACTTAAATGGCATGCTGTTGCTCGATAAAGACGAAACCATTCGCCCTAATACCTCTGTTGAAACCTTAGCAAAATTAAATCCCTCATTTGCCAAGCTGGGCGCTATGGGCTTTGATAGCGTTATTTTGGATAAATACACCACCATCGAGCGTGTTAACCATGTGCATCATGCCGGCAACTCATCAGGTATTGTGGATGGTTCAGCGCTGTGTCTGGTGGGTAATAAATCAGCTGGTGAGAAAGCCGGTTTAAAACCTCGGGCTAAGATTACCATGGCTTCTGTGATAGGTTCAGAGCCGACAATTATGCTAACAGGTCCAACACCTGCCTGCCAAAAGGCGCTTGCTAAGGCAGGCATGACTCCAGACGATATTGACCTATGGGAGATTAACGAGGCCTTTGCGTCTATTCCGATGAATACCGCTGCCGATTTAAACGTTGATTTGGATAAAGTAAACGTCAATGGCGGCGCCATTGCAATGGGACATCCACTGGGTGCAACCGGTGCCATGCTATTAACTACCGTACTAGATGAGCTTGAGCGTCGTGACTTAAATACAGCGATGATTACGCTTTGTGTTGGTGGTGGTATGGGTATTGCGACCATTATCGAGCGTGTTTAACGGCCATTATTGAACGCTTTCAACTGCAGTAGTCAGCCACTAGCTAATCACTCTCATTTTTCTTAAATGTGATGAGATAGCACAAGATACGGATAACAGTAAAAATATAGGGATATACCATGAGCACAAGTAGCACAATGGCTATTAATA
Source organism: Psychrobacter pasteurii (assembly GCF_900162815.1). Classification (GTDB taxonomy): domain Bacteria; phylum Pseudomonadota; class Gammaproteobacteria; order Pseudomonadales; family Moraxellaceae; genus Psychrobacter; species Psychrobacter pasteurii. Next base: position 52,340 of record NZ_FUGD01000055.1, read on the forward strand.
AATTATCAGATTTTTCAGCCCCTCATTTTTCAACTGAGTTAGACGACGGTATTGTCACCGTTACTATTGATCAGACCGACCGAAAAATGAACGTCATTGGTGATGGCTTTAATGAAGCCTTTGCTGCCTTAACCGATGCCTTTATTACCGATGAAGAAGCCAAAGGCTTAATCTTAACCTCAGGCAAGTCCACTTTTGTGGTGGGTGCCGATATTGATAGATTGTCAGAGGTGGAAACCGCAGAGCAGGCATTTGATTTGGTAGAGGATTTAAAGCACAGTCTGCGCAAATTAGAAACAGCAAACAAACCCGTTGTGGCCGCCATAACCGGTACCGCATTAGGCGGCGGGTTAGAGCTTGCGTTAGCCTGTCATCATCGTATTGCTATCGATTCATCCAAAACGCAGCTTGGACTGCCCGAAGTTAAGCTTGGCCTTTTGCCAGGGGGTGGCGGTACCCAAAGATTACCGCGTCTTATCGGTATTCAAAAAGCCGTCGAGCTAATGACTCAAGGCAAAGCACTGCGTCCGAAGCAAGCATTAGAAGCCGGTCTAATTGATGCCCTAGCAACAGACAAAGCTGATTTAATTGACCAAGCCAAGCAGTGGATTAAAGACCATCCTGAGGCTCGCCAGCCATGGGACAATAAAGGCTTTAAAATCCCTGATGGTAACAGCACTCATCCAAAGTCGGTGCAAGTATTGTCTGTAGCGCCTGCCATGGCCAATCAAAAATCCCATGGCAATTATCCTGCAGTCACTCATATCTTATCGAGCGTGTTTGAAGGATGTCTGACTGATATTGATAATGGTCTTGAGATTGAATCGCGTTATTTTGCAGCGTGTGTATTGTCACCTGAATCCAAAAATATGATTAATACCTTATGGACTCAGCTCAATAGTATTAAAAAGGGACAATCTCGACCTGCAGGTTTTGAGCGCAATAAGATCTCTAAAGTAGGGATACTCGGTGCTGGCATGATGGGCGCAGGCATTGCATACGTCGCTGCTAAGGCTGGCATTGAGGTGGTGCTATTAGACAGCAGCTTGGAGAATGCTGAAAAAGGAAAAGGTTACTCAACTAAGCTGTTAGATAAAGCCATTAGTCGTGGCCGCTCAGCAGACGCTAAAAAACAAGCTTTATTAGCGCTTATTCAACCAACCACCAGTTATGAGGATCTTAAAGACTGCGAGCTGGTTATAGAAGCAGTATTTGAAGACATTAAAGTAAAAGCTGAGTGTACTGCTCAAGCTGAGGCAGTGATTGCTGATTCCGCTTTATATGCATCAAATACCTCAACATTACCTATTACTAGCTTAGCAAAGGCCAGTAAGCGACCCAATCAATTTATCGGATTACACTTTTTCTCACCTGTCGATAAGATGCCATTGGTAGAAATCATCGTCGGCGAGCAAACAGATGAGGCTACATTGGCTAAAGCCTTTGATTTTGTCACCCAAATTGGGAAAACACCCATAGTGGTTAATGACAGTCGCGGATTTTATACCTCTCGTGTCTTTGGCACCTATGTCTCAGAGGGCATCGCCATGCTCAGCGAGGGCGTGCATCCTCGCAGTATTGAAGTGGCAGGCTTAAAAGCGGGTATGCCTATGCCGCCTTTGGCACTACAAGATGAGGTTTCTTTAAGTTTATCATTAAAGGTTAGAGAGCAAGCACAACAGGCATTAGAAGCAGAAGGAAAATCCTTAAATGAGCATCCTGCACATGCTGTGATTAAAAAGATGGTCAATGAGTTTGGTCGTGAAGGAAAAAAAACAAGTAAAGGGTTTTATGACTATCTTGAAGGCAGTGACAAGCACTTATGGCCTGAGCTAACCACCCATTATCCTGTTAGTGACAATCAACCTGAGCAACAAGAGCTGATAGATCGCCTGCTATATATTCAAGCCAATGAATCTGCAAAATGCTATGAAGAAAACGTGGTACGTTCGGTAGCTGATGCCAATGTGGGTTCACTGTTTGGTTGGGGGTTTGCGCCAAATCATGGTGGCACGCTGCAATTTATTAATTCAGTCGGTGTTGAGCATTTTGTTCAGCACTCTCGAGAGCTTGCGGAAGCTTATGGTGAACGATTTGCACCTGCCAAGATTTTAGTCGATATGGCAGAGTCTGGTAAAACTTTTGGTGATGTAGTTGGTGGTGGAGAGAGTCATGACTAATACATTGTTAACTCAAATGGCTGACTGCTTAACTGATATTAAAGTGGTTGATTTAACCCGTAATCTACCTGGACCTTTTGCTACTCGATTATTGGCTGATTTGGGCGCAGAGATTATCAAGATTGAGCCATTACAAGGCGATCCAGCTCGTGCTTTTGGAGATATATTCAGCTCGCTTAACCATGGCAAACAGTGCATCAAGATTGATTTTCGTAGCCGGGAGGGCCTCGAGTTGATTAAACAACATCTCAAAGATGCCGATGTCATGCTGGATAGCTTTCGCCCCGGTGTGCTTGATGCAATTGGGCTAAGGAGCGATGTTTTACAAGCACTGAACCCTAAATTGGTTATGGTCTCAATTACCGGTTATGGCTTCGCTGATGGAGAGCACATCACTCACGACTGGAGCCAAAAGGCAGGGCATGACATTAACTTTATGGCGATGAGCGGTGTACTTGATCAATTAAAGACCGCAGAGGGCGGGCAATCTATGCCCAACGTACAGTTTGCTGATTTGGCAGGTGGTAGTGATACCGCGATTATTGCACTACTCGCTGCTGTACTGTCTGCCAGAGCAACCGGTAAAGGCCGTCATATCAATGTCAGTATGACGCACAGCTTATATCATCATCTGGTTATGCCTAAGGCCACTGGCAAGCTCATTGAACAAATGACCGGTGAAACCCCAAAGCCGCAGCATGACTTTTTAGGCGGTGTACTGCCATGTTACCGGTTATACAAAACGTCAGATAATCGCTATATGGCTGTCGGCTCACTTGAGCTTAAGTTTTGGCAAGAGCTATGTGATGTGTTGGAGTTACCTAAGCTTAAAGAAGTGCATTGGCAACTTGGCGTATTACCTAGCATGCCGGCGAGTATCGAGGCTATTAAAACTGTCACGGCAACCTTTGCTAGCCAGCCTTTAGCCCATTGGCAACAAGTGTTTAATGATACGGATGTGTGTGTCACCCCTGTATTGACGTTAGCTGAGGCTGAGGCGCATCCTTTGTTTGCACATCAAGATGAGTATAAAGCGACGGCAGGCTGGCAGGTGGTTGGGTAAGCCGCACTGATATGAGGTGAGACAGTTAATTGAGCATAGCCATAATTGACCCCTGCCGTCAAATCCGTACACCTAAACTTGGGAGATTTTAATTACGCAGCCTGACGGTAGAAATCAACCCAAACCTGTCTTGGCGATCTCATACCTAAATCTTGCTGAATCCTCGTTCCACTCGAGCATAGCTCTCACCTTGCGTCGCTGCAAAGCAGTGCTTTGCTAATCGCTCCTCATTGTAATAAAACTCAATATATTTGATGATACTGTTGATAGCCTCAAATCGAGTTGTGTAATTATGATGATATACCAACTCATTCTTTAAAACGCCCCAGAAGCTCTCTATTGGCGCGTTATCATAACAGTTGCCTTTAGCACTCATAGATCCTTTAAAACCGTATTTACTGATGATTTTGCGATAATCATCGCTGCAATACTGACTACCTCTATCTGAATGCACAATAAGACCTTGGCTAGGTCGTTTATCCTTGATTGCTTTATTTAAGGCTCTACAGACTAAATCTGCTTTCATGCGTTTATCGATAGCGTAGCTAACCAGTTCTTTGGTATACAAGTCTTTGACGCCTGCCAAATAAAGCCAGCCCTCATCTGTCCAGATATAGGTGATATCACTGACCCATGCACAATTAGGACGATTAACGCCAAATTGTTGTTTAAGCAAATTAGGATAGATTCGCTTGTTATGGTCTGAGTCTGTTGTCACTTTAAAGCGCTTATGACGTCTACATTTGATGTCATGTTCTTCCTTGATACTACGTACCATATACTTGCTGACATCGTGCCCTTGTTCACTTAAATGTGCGTGTAGACGCTGATAACCATATCGCTCTTTGGTTTCACTGTGAGCAGCTTTTACAAGCAGTTCACAGCGGTTACGATGTATTTGCTGAGCACTGATATCACGCTTCGTCCAGTCATAGTAGCTTGATGGTTTGATATCAAGGATTTTACACATGCTGGTAATGCTAAATTCATATTTGTGATGGTCAATAAAGGCGTACCTTACTGACCGTTCCTTGCAAAGTACGCCGTGGCCCCACTCGAGCATAGCTCTCGTCTTGCGTCGGGGCGAAGCAGTGCTTCGCTTCATTCCTCCTCATTTAGTATCTCTCGCTCTTCTTGTGCAATCTTCAACTCTCGCCTTAAACGCTTATTCTCTTCAATAACGGCCATTAATTCAGAATCAAACTGTTTAGTACCTTTGAGCTTACCTTGATTAGCTTTCCGTTGCCAATTAGCTAGCGTTTGCATTGGTAGCCCTAACTGCCTTGCTGTGGCACTGACATTGCCACCATTATCTTCTATTGCTTTGACCGCTTCTGCTTTAAATTCTTCACTATATCTCTTAACTTTGAACCGCCCCGGTATTGTCAGAGACTTAATATTCTGAGAGAATACGACAATGAAAAGACAAACCTACACTCCTGCCACATGGTCAGCTATTCAAGCCATTGCCCCTAAGATTGGCTGCACGCCTGAAACCCTGCGCTCATGGCACAAGAAGCATATAGATCAAACTATCCCTGCATCGGTACAAGCTCAAAGCCAAGAGCAACGTATTAAAGATCTTGAACGTGAATGCAGAGAACTCAAACAGGCCAATGAGATCATACGTAAGGCAGCGGCTTTTTTCGCCCAGGCGGAGAAGGGCCGTCCACCGAAATAATGGTCAAATTTATCGATGATCACAAGCAGAAATACGGGATCGAGCCAATATGTAGAGTACTACCGATTGCCCCATCAACCTACTACCGTACTAAAGACTTGGAGAGTTGCCCTGAAAAGCGCTCGTTGCGTCAGCAGCATGACGACTATTATATCAGCGAGATTAAACGCATCTGGCAGGACAGTAAATGCCGTTACGGTGTTCGTAAAGTCTGGCAGCAGATGAAGGCAGATGGTATTCATGTGGCTCGTTGTACGGTAGAGCGTTTAATGAAGCAGTATGGTATGCAAGGCATCTGGCGCGGTAAGGGCAAGATCACCACCAACAGCCGTGATGACCAAAAACGCGCTGATGACCTAGTCAATCGTAACTTTAATGCCCATCGTCCCAATCAGCTATGGGTAGCTGACTTCACCTATATAAAAACAACTAGCGGCTGGGTATATACTGCTTTTATTATTGACGTGTTTGCCCGTAGCATTGTCGGTTGGAAAGTATCTAATCGCATGAACACGGATATGGTTATGGCTGCGCTAAATCAGGCGATAGCAGACAGGAACAACCCTAAGGATGTCATTCATCACAGTGATCGAGGGGTTCAGTACTTATCCATTCGCTATACTGACAAAATGTGTGACTCTGGTATCATAGCTTCTGTCGGCACGACTGGTGATTCATACGATAATGCACTGGCTGAAACGGTCAATGGACTCTATAAATCTGAGGTAATTGACTATTTAAAGGAGAACTGGACTGGTATCAATGATATTGAACTGGCAACCCTTGAATGGGTGGATTGGTTTAATAAAATACGACTGCATAGCACGATTGGTTATGTGTCGCCCTTTGAGTTTGAAAAGCGGTATTATGATAATTTAATCCTGTCAGGCATTGCTGCCTGACTCAAGTAAATCAGCCTCCGATAAAGTCGGGGCGGTTCACTTTCTTAGTCATGGTGAACTCCTATTTGTCTTCTTTAGTTTACCAAGTTTTTCTCTACGGTTTTTTCAGCATACACCAGCAAGTGCTTAGCCGATTGTAGCGGATATACTGTATTGATAAAGTAAATCTAACCATCATTGCCCCAACGTATCTTACTTAACTCATCAAGTAAGGCTGGTCGTCTTGGCTTAGTACTAAATCGGGCTTGCCATCCTGCGACCATCGGTTGCCATACCTTTTTGCCCTCAGGAAGTGCCTCTAACATGATTTGAATATCCTGTGCCAACTCATGATAATGCTTGCGTTCACCGACATTTTCAATACATTTTTGCCAATGTTGTAGATAAAAATCTATCAACCAACTTGCATCATTAGCAATCAATTCATCTTGATAACGCTTGATATAATAAATATCAGGATGAGCTTTAATCAAAGCTGATAGCGCTTCGCTTTGTTTTTCTAGTTCATAGATTTGAATTAATACAGCATAGGTACTTCTGTCAAAGGTTGAACGGGCAAAATATGAGTTCATAGAAGGTGCATCATTAATACTTTTATCAATGCTTTGTTGCAAGCTGTGTTGTAACTCTACCTGTTTCGCCTTGATAGTTTTTTGCCATTCAGTTTCTGTATAGCTATCCTTCCATTGTTGATAATAAGACTCATTAATTCTACCGCTACTCGCTTCAATTGCTAACGCTTTACTGTTCTCACGCAAGATAGTCAATAACTTATCTTTATCGTACCTTTTAGTTTGTAATGTGTCATTTTTTAATGCCTGACTGGCTATATTGACAAACTGTATTTGCCATTCCTCTATCTCACTATGATAACCCCTATCTTTTCTCTTAGCTATCCTCACGCCTTCTTCAATGAAGCTCATAGCATCTTCTAACTTACCTTCTTGCATGGCATTATTTATCAGCATAAGGCGAATGGCTGGCAGATGTTGATAATCTTTTATCAGCTGGGCAACAGGCTCAACAACCTTAGAATAAATAGCCAGCTTAGGCGTATTATGAATATAATTTAATAAGCCAATTTTTAGTACCATCATGTTTTTAAGCTCAAAATCCCTATAAGAGGAAATTTTGGTCTTCTCGATACTTTGGTTTAAAAAATTAACCGCACCTAGCCAATCTTGCTTAGCAATAAATAAATCAAAGTACAATCGTTCCATATGATAGTTGTCAGAGATTTGACGTATATCACCTTCATATTGCCAGTATTGTATTTTCTCTTTTATCTCAGTGATTAAGGTATCAGGCAGGTAGGTATGGTATACCGTAAAATCTTGTGACCAATCTGGCAAATATCCAATACCATAGTCATTATCTTCAACATTAAACAATACTTTGCCAAGCTTGGCAAAACCTACATTAACAGGCTCATATAAGTCTGAGTCGGGATACTCATCATACAGCCTGAGTATCGTATCCATCCAATATATTGCCATACTAAGTTGGTATTGAGGCTGAGTAGTAAACTGGTTAAACAACATATCAAATTGATATAAAGGCTCACTGACATCAGGTTCATAGCCATATAATTGATAATCATCTAAGTCTAGTAGGCTATCAATTTGACGATATAAAGACTGCAAAACGATAGGGTGATGCTCAAAGCTTTCGTATTTGGAAGATATGTCTTGGATTCTTTCGTCTTTTAAATTAGAAAACTCATAATCCTGTTTGGCACTGGCATTTGTATTGACTTTGCTATGGGCATTATTTTCATGGGCCTTTGCCTGATACTGGCTGTGCCAGATGACCAATTCATCGATAAGCTCAGGATGACGCAAAAAGCAATGCTGAACGAAATTGCGCAGTGCTTTTTCATCAAGGGAATGTATCATCTTATCCTTATCAATTATGCCATCAAGCACCTCAGCACTTCCAACATCATTATAACAATCCATACCAGTCGCCGAGTCGATTGTAGGCAGTTGACCGCCTGCTTGTAACGTACGAACTTTTAGTAACATTGCTACCATATGCTTGCAATAATCATCATAAGGGCATTGGCAGCTCATAGACTCAATCACCATATCTTTATCTGGCAAATCTGTGAGCAATAGCTTGACTTGATAAGAACGACTGCCAATCACATAAGAGACATATTGCTTGGTTTTTATACCGTGGGTACTGACACTTTGCTTTGATAGCTGAGTCACTCGCCCCATGTTTTCATAGTCACACCCACGCTCGATGATAGTATTTCTAAATAGCTTCTCAAAGCGTGATAACTTGCCAAGTGCCATCTTGTACCCTTTTATTTACAGCTTTATAGTTAATACCCCGCTCTCAACACTTTTAGGGGTTGAAAAAAATGACACCTCACTATCCTTAAAGTTTTCGACCAAGAAGACCAAGGACAATGAGATGCCACTTGACGAATTTATCATTAATATCTATCTAATGGTAGAGCAATATTATACCAATTCCCTCTATACACGACAAAAAACAAAAAAGCTGACTAAGGACAAGGCATAATAGTAATTTTTCTTACGAACCACACTTGATGAAATGAGAGTCGCCTAATTCATTAAATGGTGACAACTATGTTGACAAACACCGAGCGTAAGATATTCCCATCTGATCAAGCGGCGTTTAAGGTTGTTTATCTAGCAACTCAGCAGGCTTCTAAAAAGTGGTCGATGCCTATCCGTAACTGGACGTCTGCTCTTAATCGCTTTATGATTATGTTCGATGAGCGTGTTAGTAAGCATTTAATCTAAATTGCAGTTACACAGAATCTGGGATGGGCTCTCTTAACGATTTTTATTTATCAACTTGACTGTCAGCGCAACTAATTAGCATATACTCTGTTAGTTGGATTTCATTTTCTAGATTACCTCTAATTATCATCTCATACCTTTAGCTTCCTATAAACCTTATAAAAACATTCTCCTGCCAACAATAATAGCAGATAGCCCTAGATGCATAAGACTCCATAGGTGATTACAACTTATTAACAAACAAGACATTTAGGATAAAGGATAGTTGGCTATTATGGAGTATTATTATTAAACGTTTGTATAATATAACTACAAAACTTATTTTACCGATTTTACCGCCTAAAAAAACGAGCAAGGGAGATGTCATAATGAAGGCTAATCATTCAGTACTTAAAAAAATGCTGTCACTGGCAATAGGGGCAACGTTAATTGGTGGCCTAGCTGGCTGTATTGTGACACCTGATTACGACTATGGTGATCGTCCTATTTATAAGGATGATAGACACCAAACCAACAAACATCATGATAGAAAGTATAAGCACGACTATAAAAAGAAATATAAAGGCGATGATGTTGAAGATAGAATTAAACGAGAAGCTCGTTACCCTGCTATAAAAAGACAGGCTGTAAGAAAGGTTCAATCAATGGGTTATCGTGTTGATGAGATTGAACTAGATGAAAAGAATGGCCGTGGTATTTTTGAGATTGAAGCCAAACGTGGCGGGCAAGAGTACGAAATTGAACTCGGCTATCCCAACCTAAATGTCATTAAGATTGAAAAAGACTAAATTACTGCAAACATCTTTTTAAATATTATTTTAATACTTAGAGGTAAGTTTTCATGACAAATATTAAGCTACTATCAGCAGGCCTTATGGCTGCTACTTTAGGGGTTGCCACAGGCTGTACATCAACTCCATTAATCCTAGATGGTCCTATTTATCATCCTAATGGAGGCGTTTATTACCCGGATGGTAAAGGCGATTATAAAAAGCATGATGACTATAAAAAGAAAAATAAGAAGAAACACAAGAAGAGTGAGTACAATCGAGTTAATGCAGAGAGAGTGGCCACTCGTAAGTTAAACAGTATGGGCTACCGAGTTGAAAAGGTAGACTATAAGCACAGCCAAGGCATTGTCAAAACAAAAGCATACCGTGGTGGCAGTAAATATAAAATTGACTTGGCTTATCCAAGCATGAATGTGGTCAAGCTAAAGAAAGACTAGTAGAGTAGGGGAGCGCCTACATTAACGACTGCTCAGGCTGTCTATATAGTCTGCCCAGTGCTGCATCATTTGAGTACGTGTGTCTATCTCATCAAGTCGGTTATACGCTCCACCATGGGTATCTTTGATTCTATGGCCAAGCTGTAGCTCTGTCACAATGTCTGAATAGCGAAGTTCAGGTTGTTCCATCAGTAAAGTTTTGGCAGATGCCCTAAATCCATGTGCACAGTGCTTACCTTTATAGCCTAGACGATGAAAGGCTTGAACCAAGGTCGCTTTACTCATGTATGCATTATTTGATGAGCGAATTGACGCAAATACATAAGGCTTATAACCGGTTATCTTTTGAATCTCACGCAGGCGGTAGATAACTTGATCTGCCAATGGCACTACCAAGCTTGAGACCATATCCTCACGACCTTCACCCTTAGTAGGTGAAAACTCCCATAGTTTATTATCCCAATCAATCTCATCCCAGCGCATAGAGCGCAGATCGATACTGCGCACAAAGACATAAGGCAATAAATTCATTGCCATCAAGGTCAGCTCGCTTGCTGCAGTAAACTCTGACATATCCCTTAATAACATAGCAAACTCATCGGGTTTAGTCAGTGCTGGCAAGTGTTTACCAGAGTTGGCTGGTGCCAATTCTCCACGGGTGTAAATGGCAACGTTGTTATCGCACAAACCCCGTGCAACAGCGAATGAAAATACTTTTTCTGTATATAAACGGGTACTGGCACCGACAAAGGCTGCTTCATTATCGTTATTTTGAATAGATTCACAGACGTTTAGGATGGTTTCGCTGGTAATATCATTAATACGTAAGTCGCCAATCTCAGCACACATATAACCCAAGCACAGATCCCAAAACTTTAAGGTAGATTCACTAAAAGAGCGCTTACCAGATTTGCGTTGACGGCGGCTATTAATTTTATTGTCCTTCCAGGCTTCAGCAATCTCAGAAAAAGTGGCATTTTTTAGATGAGCGTATTTATTAACCCGTTGCTGTTGGCGTATGGCTTTAGGGTCAGTGCCATTTCGAACCATATCTAATACAGATTCTGCTTTGGTTTTAGCCTCGTTTAAACTAATATCCTCTACAGAGCCCAAAGTCATACGTGGACGTTTATTAGGCTGATGTGGGTGGGTATAACGTAGATAATATTCTTTTTTACCATTAGGGTAGGTGCGTACACTTAACCCCGGCACACCAGCCACCGCAACTAGGTAATCTTTATCACGGCACTCAAGTCTATTGATGTCCCGTTTATTATGAATAATCATATTTCTCACTTTATTGCTTTTATCAGTTAGATAAAGTGCACCTGTTTTTTGCACAACTTTTTATAAAATAATTTTTGTACAATCTAGATAATTATTGTGCTAAAGTATTCCTAACAAACAGCGTTCGCTGTCTCTCATTGCTACTATCTCTTCTCAAATCCAGTGCCAAATCACTTCTTTATTTGGACACCAAACTGGACACCAAAACCACATAAAATAAAATACAAACCCTTTATTATTATAGCTTTTATACTAAATTATCCCCAAGTATCCCTTGGGGATGATTTGGTTTATTATAGATGAAATAAAACATAAATGCTGGCAAGTGACGGTTTATTGGATAAAAAGGTGAATTTTTATGCAAATAATAGGCGCCTGTATTTGCACAGAATTATAAAAGCAGGGTCTTAGTACTGTTCTGTGCAAATATGAGCGCCTGTTTTTTAGCCTAAAATCCGGATAAAGGGTTTTATTTGACAAGCCATTGGATTTCAAGGATATTGAGTTAAATAACACCCAACTAGCAAGGATGCTAATATGAAACACGAAGTAGATAATAAATCCCTAAGAACATCTGAAATTACATCAGAGAACACACCTGTCTATAATATTATTACCACCAAGCCTACCAATAAAAGCTTTTATAGCTTTTACTTAGAAGAGCACCAAAATGTCATATCTCGAAGATTACACTTTGCTGGTAGTAGCTTTGGTTTAATTGGATTGGCCACAGCATTGAAAACTGGCAAAGTCAGCCCAGTGTTTAAAGGCATTGCTGCCGGTTATGCCTGCGCTTGGGTGGGTCATTTCTTTTTTGAGAAAAATAAACCCGCCACATTTAAATATCCCGTTCAAAGCTTTGTTAGTGACTTTCGGATGTATGCAGATATCCTACGAGGCAATGTTAGTCTAAAAGATTCAAAGTTTGATAAAGTTAGCTGAAATTAGCAAATTTTGGTTGCTCTCAGATTTGCACAGAATATTAAAAATAGGGTAGTTTCCCTGTTCTGTGCAAATAAAGCCGCCTTATAATTGTTCAAAATTTAATCAGCTTTTTATAATGAGTATGCTTTTGATACTTTGTCATAGACTTAAAAAATACAACAAGATAAATTACTTAGAATAAGCTAAACTGCCTCGCTAAGATTGAATAATATTTATTGATAGCAAGTACATTAAAGCAAAGGCACCTCGTTATGGAACAAGCAGTAACCCCAACAGAACAAAAACCAGTATTCATGCCAAGAGTCGGTAGTGACAACCTGGTGAAGACCGATATGGTTAGAATTGAACATCACGTGGGGTTTGCGACCAGACAAAAGAAAAAAACCATTAACGACTTGCACCGAGTCATCAAAAAGAAATACGGCTTTAAAAACGTATTGGAGCTGTCTAGCAAATCAGGCAATAAATTAAGCTTTCCATTAAGCCCAGTTAGCCTAAAAATAACCAATGAAGCTGATGGTAAGCAATATAGTGTCGAGAACGCTTATCAAGCTAGCAAGATGTTTGAAAGAGGCGGGCCATTCGTTGACTTACTGGACGCTGCACCTAGACAAGCCAAAAAAGACGAGCGTTTAGTAACGTCAGGTGACATTACCGGTTATGACTATTTTGGCATGGTTTGGGGGCTAGAGCCCTTAACAGTATTTTATGATTGGCTGTATGTGAATGCGTTAAAACAAAATAAGCACCTGCACGAAGAGGTGCTGCAGTATCAAGCCTTTACTGATATTTCATTTAACCCTAAGAAGAACATCCATTGTCCTGCATATTCGCTAGCAATGTTTGTGGCTCTGCATAAAAGAGAACTGCTAGAGGGCATTGAAGATCCGGGTACCTTTTTTGATTTAGTGACAGGATTTGAGCTGAGTAATACTGAGCATCTTTTGCAAGAGGGTTGGTTTTAATAGTTTTTAGACAGTAGCTCTTAAGAGATACGGCACATACTAATTAAAAATAAAGTGTGTGCCGTATTAAAAATTATTATCACAAGCAATCAATTTATTAATGTTATGCACGTAAGTCCTTGTAGGCGATAGCTTTAACAGACCTTATTTAACATAATATACATTATGCGAAAACAAACCAACCGGATTTAGAAGACTTGGATTAGTTTTATTCAGGACTCTATCAGTCATCAGCCAAATGTTTCTATAAACATTAATGTTGCGACCATATCAATTATTATTAATGCTAACATATTGCGATGACTTTCATTCCTCATAAATGTTTTCTGATAATAATTTGTCCCACACTATGCAAAACAATAATTCTAATCCACTAAATCAAAACTCCGATGACTTTGATCACAACCATCTGTGGCATCCGTACGCAAGTTTGCCGCCATCATATCCTAACTTAGTTATCGATAAAGCTGACGGCGTTTATCTGTACACTAAATCTGGTGACGCACTCATCGATGGCATGTCATCTTGGTGGGCAGCCACTCACGGCTACAATCATCCCAAATTAAACAATGCTGTCACAACACAGCTGTCTAATATGGCCCATGTTATGTTTGGCGGCTTAACCCATCAGCCTGCCATTAATTTGGGCAAAAAACTGCTCTCCATTGTGCCTCAAGGCTTAGATGCTATCTTTTATGCTGACAGCGGCAGTATTGCGGTAGAAGTTGCCTTAAAAATGGCCATGCAGTATCAATTGTCACAAAACAAGCCTGAGCGTAATCAGATAGCAACTACCCGCTCCGGCTATTATGGTGACACCTGGCATGCTATGAGCATCTGCGACCCTGTGACTGGCATGCACAGTATCTATGGCAAACAGTTGCCGATACAGCTATTTACCGATAAACCAGAAGCCGGCTTCGACACCCCATTAGCCTCTGATATAAAAGCTAATTTGTGTACATTTTTTGAACAAAATCAGCATAAAATAGCGGCATTTATCATCGAACCTGTGGTACAAGGTGCCGGTGGCATGCGCTTCTATAACCCAGAATATATAAGGGTTTTACGAGAATTATGTGATAAATATGACGTGCTATTAATCGCTGATGAAATCGCCACAGGCTTTGGCCGCACTGGCCAAATGTTTGCTTGCCAGCATGCTGATATATCACCAGATATTATGACTGTCGGTAAAGCCTTAACTGGTGGTTATATGACTTTTGCGGCCACATTATGTCAGCGTCATGTGGCTCAAAGCATTGCCAATAGCGAGTATGCAGCCTTGATGCATGGCCCTACTTTTATGGGCAATCCCCTAGCCTGTTCTGTTGCTTTAGCTTCTCTAGAGCTTATTATTGACGGTGATTATGCCAAAAGAGCGCGTCATATTGAGTCACAATTAAAGCCTTATTTGCAGCCATTAAGTGAATATACACAGGTGTCTGATGTACGTATTTTAGGCGCTATCGGTGTAATTGAGCTAAAAGAGTCGGTTGATATGCCACGTTTTCAGCAATTATTGATAAAACATAAGGTTTGGGTCCGACCTTTTGGTAAGTTGGTCTATATTATGCCGCCAATTATTATGAGCGATGATGAGTTAGCTCTACTGTGTGAGCGATTAACCCAGGTGCTATCGGAGTATTTGGCATGAGTGTATTTTTTATCAGCGGAATAGATACTGATATCGGCAAAACTTACGCCACCGGGGCTTTGGCACAAGCTTTATTGCAACAAACACTAGCACCTCAAAACAGCTTGAACAGTACGCCAACATCAGTAATTACTCAAAAACTGGTACAAACAGGCTGTGAAGGCATTAGCGAGGATATTATTCGTCATAGAGATATGATGGGCATACCACTACAAGCAGTAGATCATCAAGGTCTAACCTGCCCCTATGTGTTCAAAAAACCTGCCTCACCGCATCTATCCTCTATGCTAGAGAGTCGATTAATAGACCCAGAGGTAATTACCCAAGCCACGAAGCAGCTGACTGATAGTTACGATATTGTGCTGCTTGAAGGCGCTGGCGGCTTGATGGTGCCGCTAACACAATCAATACTTACCATAGATTACGTAGCAAATATGGGCTACCCCGTGATTTTGGTAACCTCGGGTCGTCTAGGAAGTATCAGTCATACTTTATTGAGCATTGAGGCATTAACTCAGCGCCAGATACCTCTACATGCAGTTATTTATAATCAATGGCAACCTAATAAGCATCTTGCCTCAGAATATGAGCCTGATAATGAAATCACTGATGATACCAAAACTTACTTACAAGCCTATTTAAAGCAACATCATCCACAAACTTATTGGATAGACTTACCTTATGTGGCAGGCTCTATCACTGAGGGTTTAGAGAGTATTAACTACTCTTCTATGGCTAATATGGCTGAGCAAATGAAGCAGTACACTGCCGCTGCGTTAACTTCTGATTTATTCTGCAATAATAAATAGCCTCTATTAAACATAACAGGCTTATATAATAAGGATGAAACCTAATGACTCAGCTTATAAACTCTCATAATCAAGCCATACCGAAAATCACTTCTAAATTACTTGGGATTTTGGCAACCTGCCTGCTTATCAGTGCTTGTACGCCTTCTGCTACTGTGGATGGTCAAACTGGCTCAAATAACGTACCTGACACTACCCAAAACTCATCTGAGCAAAGTAAGCAAACTCAAATTCTGCAGCAAGCCAAACAGATTCAAGGTTACTTAGCTACGGATAACTATCAAGCGTTAACCCCACATATCCATCCGACCAAAGGCGTCCGCTTTAGTATGTACGCTTATGTGCAACAAGAGACTGACAAAGTATTTAGCCGTGAGCAATTTGCCACTTATTTGCAGCAATCTCGAATCAAGTTCACTTGGGGTACCAAAGATGGCGTAGGTGACTTGTATATCACTACCCTACCCGATTTTCTTAATAGCTGGGTCGCAGCTGAGCAATATGACTTTAAAGGCGCTACTTTTAATAAATTTCAAGGCTCAAGCAATAGCTTGAATAATCTTAAAGAAGTTTATCCTAACGCTGATTTTGTTGAGTTTTATCATTCGGGTAAAAATCCTGAGTATGCTGGCATGGACTGGCGATCCATGCGCTTAGTATTTGAAGAGTATCAAGGCAAATACTATTTGGTGGCCATTGTTAATGATCAGTGGACGGTATAGAGCGCTATTTAAACAGATAAGGATTAGACTGTGCAATTGGATATGACCATTGTAGATGCCTTTACTGACACGGTATTTAAAGGCAATTCAGCAGCAGTAATTGTATTAGATAAATGGATTGACGATACGTTGATGCAATCTATTGCTATGCAAAACAAATTATCAGAGACGGCATTTTTGGTACGACAACCAGTGCAGTCAGCAGAAGCCGACAATACAACTAACCGCCCTACTCCCAGCTATCATATCCGCTGGTTTTCTCCCTTACAGGAAGTGGATTTTTGCGGGCATGCTACCTTAGCATCGGCTTATCTGTTATTTGATACAGATCCTTCGCTCTCACAAGTGCAGTTTTATGCCAAAGCCGTAGGTGTATTAACCCTCACTAAGCGAGCTGATGGCAAGATACAGATGGATTTTCCCAATCAAAAACCTGAGCGTATTACTAGCCTGCCTCAAGCTTTAATAGAGGGCTTGTCTATCAAGCCTGTTGAGGTTTATCAAAACCAAAAAGCCTATTTTGTGGTGTATGAGCAGCCCTCAGATGTTTTAAATGTTAAGCAGGATACACAAGTATTAGCAAAACTTGCCCCTTATGGTGTGGCTGTAACTTGTCAGACTCAAAACGAAGATAGTGACAATGAGCCAGACTTAAAATATGACTTTATTTCTCGCTACTTTTCTTCTGCCATTGGCGGTGAAGATCCTGTCACTGGCTCAATTCATACTGCTCTTGCTCCTTTATGGGCTGAGAAATTGGGTAAAGACACCTTATTAGCTTATCAGGCCTCAAGCCGGGGCGGTGAACTTGAATGTGAAGTACAAGGCGATAGAGTATTGATAGCCGGTCATGCGGTACGCTATTTGAGTGGCACTATTGAAATATAAGCCCCAAAACTAACCATTTAGTCTCCTCTAGCCCTTGCTTTATCCCAGAAGTAACTTATAAAAATAGACAGTAAAGATAACGAAGCAGAAAAACTATGAGCGTATTTTTTATAACCGGTGTTGATACCCGTATCGGCAAAACCTATGCAACCGGCTATCTGGCCAAACAGTTATTAGAAAATGGCATTAATGTCATTACCCAAAAGCTAATCGAGACAGGGTGTGACGGTAAGATAGCAGAAGACATCATCACTCATAGACAGCTCATGCAAATACCACTACAACCGGTTGACCATGATCAGGTTAGCTGTCCGTTTGTGTTCAAAGCCTCTGCTCCGCCTTATATAGCCTCTTCATTAGAAGCTATCCCTCTATATCCCACTCGGATAACCGTAGCCACGCAGCAGCTGAAACTAAAATATGAAATGGTGTTGTTAGAGACTTCATGTGGGATTATGACCCCTATAACAGAGTCTTTGCTTACTATAGATTATATAGCATCTCAGGGACATCCTGTGGTACTGGTGACTTCTGCCACATTAGAGAGTATCAACCATACGCTACTGGCCCTACAAGCGATTGCTCAGCGAGGTCTAACGTTGCATGCTGTGATTTATAATCAATATCAAGACCGGTCCGCTGAGGCTGATATAGAAGAGCTAACCGCAGATGAGGTATTACACGATGAACAGCTTTATGAGCAAACCTTCACAGAGCATCGTGTAAAAACCAATCTTTTGCAAAACACACGACTATATCTACAAGAGTACCTAGAGCAGCATCACCCTGAGACCTTCTGGGTAGAACTGCCTCATATCTCCTTTAGCGGTAAGAATGTTAGCTATCAAAAAGTTAAGGATGAGGATAATAAAAATAGCGTCCCCTCCTACAGTATAGAAAAATACGCTCAAGAAATTGCTGATAACACCTTGTATGCAGAGTCTTTGTATAAAAAAATTGCTAAAAAGTAAGACTTAGTCCTGCCCAAGTGGAATAGCGTTGTAATACTTATGATACACCGCGGTAAATTACAACATAGGATCTTGTTTAAAGAATTCAGTCATTAATTGATAAATGTCAGGATAGGCCTCTATCAAATCCTGTGGTCTTTCAAAGAACACTTCACTTAGCACTGCCAAAAACTCAGCCGGATTGGTGGCCCCATAACGGTCTATACCATGCTTAGGATTGCGCTGAAAATCACTAAACCCCTCCTCCATGATCTGTGTCCACTGCTCAGGATTCATGCCTGCCTGCATTGGCGGAAACCCATTAGCACGCCCATTTAGCATATCTAGCTTATGAACAAATTCATGAATCACCACATTTTGCCCATCTAGATCGCCTGAGTGCTTAACCTCTCTCCAAGACAAAACTACCGGACCTCGAAGCCAAGCCTCTCCGCTACGATGCTGTGTTCCCTCATGTACAATCCCCATTTCATCTGTCGTCGTGGTCTTAGTATGATAGCTTCTCGGATAGACGATAATAGAAGACCAGCCCTTGTACCATTCAAGCCCAAGGTTAAGTATCGGTAAGCAGGCTTGTAACGCAATAGACTGCTTCATGCTGTCAGTAACCACAAAGTCTTTCACCCCTTTTATAGACTTGTCATGCAAGAATAAAGTCGCCAAGTCAAATAGCTTTCGTAGTTCTTCCTCGCTAAGCCTAGACAGCACCGCCAGTTGGTCTGCCACCTGGCGCCAATCGTCTTCACTAAAGCGGCTAGCTTCTAATATATTTTGTTCTCGCCAGTCTTTTATTAGGTTAAACATGATTTATATCCTTCAAATACGCCCTTTTATGCTCTTTGAGGCTACTGCTTATAGATAGTATCTTTTGGCGAATAACCAAAGTGTTTTTTATAAATACGAGAAAAATAGCTTTGGTCGCCATAACCCACCTTTTGAGCAATCTCATAGATACTTAAAAATGGCTGACTCTTTAGGAGTTGATGAGCCTGCTTTAAACGCATACTCTTCACCCACTCTGAATAACTATACGGCGCTCCTTTAAACAGCTTATGCAAGTATCTCACCGAGACATGACAAGCCTTAGCCACCGTCGCAGGAGACAAATCTGGATTGTGTAGGTTTCTATACACATAGCTTTCAATACGCTTTAGATGGGTGGACTGCACATCGGTATTACTACTCATGAGTGCTTCGGTAGGAGAACTTAGGTGCAGTACCAATAAATTCAATAATTGCTGCTCTAAGACATGCCGCTCTATATCGGTCAGCTCATATTGATTTATGGTATTGATAATATGGGTGATTTGGAAAAATAGTAACCTTCCCACCCCACTTTCAAGAGATAAGCTGCGCGCAAACTCACGCTCAATTTGGCTCACTTGTGAAGTTAACAGCGATAAAGGAATTTTTATAACGTATAAGCTGGCTTCCTTGTTGTGATAAAACTCATATGGCAGGTGCGACAGCTCAATAAAAAAAGCGCCTGGCCCAGAGATTAAATCCCGTTTATGCTGACTAAAACTTACCTTGCCTGAAATAGGAAAAGTAATGAGCACACTTTGCTCAGGGTCAGGACTGGTTATCAATTCACGCTTATAATGCACCGTATTGGCATGGTAATAAGACACACCCATTTGATCCAAGCCCACTTGATTTAAACTCCCAAAGAAGCTCTGCGGCTGTACAAAGCTCACTTGTAAGTCAAAGTAGGTGTCGTTGATGGTGCGTCGCCAACCAAAGGCGCCTAATCTGTCTTTGGCTGGCAGGCCTGTCTTGCTCCCCTCCTCGAGATCATAGCTCAAAGGCAAGCTTGGGTATGTAGTCATCCTTGAACACTCATAAGTAGTTAGTTATCAATAAATAATCATACTCCTAAAGCTATCACAAATAACCTTAACTTCAAATTATAAAAAAGCGCAAAACACCTTTGTGCTTTGCGCCAATCAATTCATTAAGTCTCTTATTGCTATTAATCAGATAACATTAAGCAATTAAGCAGCTGGACTTAGCTTATAAGTTCCCGTCTGATGCAGCTCAGCTTGCCAGCCACTCTTAATCACTAAGGTTGTGGTGGGTTCTTGGATTAAGGCCGGTCCAGTGACTGTCGCACCTGCACCAAATTTTTCACCATCATAAATCGGAGTATCTACCCAGCCTTCTTCTCTTTCAAACAACATACTACGCGTGCCAGTTTGTGCCTGAGAGATATCCTCTACTTGAGTCGGTAAGGTCGGCAATTGTGGCTTACTGATTTTACCCATGACCGATACCTCAATATTGACCAGCTCAACCTTGCTGTCTAGCTCATCATAGGTATACAGCTCTTTATGACGCTTATGGAATCTATCTAAGATCACTTGCGCTTTATCAGCATCAATGAATCCATTAGGGATTAGCACGTTACACTCATGAACCTGTCCCACATAGCGCATCTCCATGGTGCGCTCGATAACAATATCCGACTCTGAGAAGCCGTCTTCTAACAGCTTTTGGATGCCTTGTTTTTCTAACTCTTCAAGCTTGTTATTTAACGCATCTAGATTTGCAGATGGAGACATAATCATCATCTGAGTAGCCAGATAATTGTATTTGATATCGGAGATAATCTGACCAAATGCACACAAGCAAGAAGCAATCTTAGGTACTAATATAGTCTTAATCCCCATCTCTTCTGCCAAGCTGATAATGTGCATGCCAGCGGCTCCACCTGCACAGATTAAAGCAAAATCACGAGGGTCATAGCCTTTTTCAATAGTAATACGGCGAATCGCATTGGCCATATTCTGGTTCACAATAGCACTCACCCCATATGCGGCATCTTGCATAGAAATACCTAAAGGATCTGCAATGTGCTGTTGTAGAGCAACTTCAGCTTTTTGCTTATCCAATGTAACGCTACCACCTAATACGGCATTAGGCTCTAGATAACCCAAAGCTAAGTTGGCATCTGTCACTGTGGGCAAGGTGCCGCCTTTACCATAACAAGCGGGCCCTGGTGTCGCCCCAGCACTTTGTGGACCAACCTCTAGCATACCAAAGGTGTTGACGTGTCCGATTGAGCCGCCCCCTGCACCAAGCGTTTCAACGTGAATCATCGGCACCCCAATACGATTACGTAAGAAGTCTATGTCACGGTTCAAGCTCGTACGCCCAGATTTGGCCATTGTAATATCAAAAGAAGTACCACCCATATCCACAGTAATGATGTTATCAATACCAAAGGGACTGGCAATATGCAGGCCGGCTTGAGGCGCAGAAGCAGGCCCTGAGTTAATGGCATTTACCGCTCTTTCGCGCATGATATCGCCTACTGCTAGCCCGCCATTAGACTGAAAATAGCGGACCGGCTGCTCAGCACCAAGCTTTTTAAAGTAGTCATCAATCTTATGCACATAAGAGGACATGACTGGACTTAAATAGGCATTCACCAAAGTGGTTGAAGTACGGGTGTATTCTTTGATTTGCGGATAAACCTCACTGCCACAGCAAACAAAGACGCCAGGCATGTGCTCTTCAATGAGCTGTTTAGCACGAAGCTCATGCTCTGGGTTACGGATAGACCAGACAAATGAGATAGCGACCGCTTCGACATTTTGCTTTTTAAAGATTTCAATGGCATCAAGAATGTCTTGTTCATTTAGGGGCTCATGCTCTGTACCATCAGCCAGTACTCGGCCTCTGACCGGAAAGCGTAGATCTCGAGGGGTAATCTGTGGGGCTGGCGGGTAGCTGGCATCATAACGATAGCCTTCTTCCTTATGCCCCAATCTGATTTCTATACTGTCCTCATGACCATTGGTACATAGCAGACCAACCTTAACCCCTTTCATTTGAATAAGCGCATTTAGTGCCACTGTGGTGCCATTAATGCACAAGTCACAAGCGGTAATAATCTCTTCAATAGGTCGATTAAACTTATCTGCAATCTGCTGTAAACCATTGGCAATGGCCAGCGTACCATCCTCTGGTGTGGAAGGGGCTTTAAATAAGTGAATATCACCACTTCTTTCGGCCAATACGAAGTCGGTAAAAGTACCTCCGGCATCCACGCCAATACGAAAATCGTTTTTCATCAGTCATCCTTAACTTAATTTATGGTTTTAATACTTATGGTTTTAATGCTTTCGAATAGTTTAAGCTTATAGTTTGGGTTTGTGGCCTTAAGCGATCTTTTTCTGCTGTTTTTGTTGCTCACGCAATGCCGCAGTTTGTTTTTCATCCACTTGTAGTGTCTTAGGATCTACCACCACGCCATACTCAAGCTTCGCTGCTTCTATAGAGATAATCCGTTCTCTGACATCTTTTAATACCGCAGCAATATCACGCTCAAAAGAATTACCGTAACCGCCGCCACCTGGGTTGGTATTTCGTGCCCGCTCACCCGGAGAGATTTGAGTCACAGTGTTTTGTTTATATAAATCGGTCACGCCATCTTCATGTACAATCTCTAATCGTCCTAATTTGAGCTCAGGAGAGATTTGCTCAGCGCCGGCGGCTCCCATAGTGGGATACTCACGTCCCTCACCAAAGGCAACTACCGTCATGTCATGGCCTAGGGGTTCAACCTCCCAGACGGTACCACAACCACCACGATGTTTACCGGCACCGCCACTGTCTTCTGCTAGACCATATTTGTGAATTAAAATTGGGTATTGGTATTCTAATAACTCAATATCACCTGAGCTTAATGCACCAAAGCAGCACAGGGGTCCGCAGGCATGCCATCCATCCATCTGCTGTGTTGCGCCAGCCCCAGAAATAATGGATGCCAAAATCATGGTGACGTACTGCTCACCAGTGGTCGGGTCAATACCTGAGATATTAATACCTGAAGCATGTCCCCATGAAGCGATTACTCTATCTGGTGCAGCCGCTTCAAAGGCCATACGCACCGCATCCGTTAAGGTCTCCATCGGTGTGGTGGTACAGTTAACGTGAGGCGCAGGTTCTTTGGCATTACACAAGGTGCCATGCTCGCCTAAATCAACAGTCACGCAGCGATACAGACCCTCGTTGTAAGGCGGATCCACCTGAGCAAACATCATCAGACCCAGTAGCACGCCTGACATGGAGTTACCGGCATAAGAGTTAATGAAATACGGTACTTGAGGCGGGCTAGTAATTTTAATATAAACATTGCTATCAGTAATTTCGATATCAGCGCTGATGGTTAAATCACCCAGACCATGTCCTGAATCCTCTAATACCGCCTCACCATGATATTGACCATCAGGGATAGAGGAGATTAAGGTGCGCATGTGGTTGTCCGCCATGTTTTTAAGCTCTTCAATAGCGGCTCTGACTGTCTCTACTCCGTATTTGTCCAGTAGGGCAATCATATTACGCTCACCTACTGAGCACGCCCCGTATTGAGCATTTAAATCACCTTCTTGGTTACGGCGTGAGCGCATATTACTGTGGATTAAGTTGATAACATCCGTGCGCTTAACCCCTTTCTCCCAAATTTTAATGGGCGGAATACGCAGGCCTTCAGCATAAATCTCTTTGGCATCTGGGTTATATCCTGCCGGTACAGGACCACCAATATCGGTCACGTGTCCTTTACACACGGTCCAAAATACCAATTCGCCTTCATAAAACACCGGCTTATACATACAGCAGTCTAAAATGTGACTACCCATAAATACCGGATCGTTATGATAAATCACATCGCCTTCATGAATATCGTCGCCATAATACTCGGCCACAGCTTTCATAGCTGGCATAAGAGAGCCCAAGTGAATGGGAATATCCTGCCCTTGCAAAATCATTTCGGGCATATGGTCAAATAAAGCGTTGCTGTAATCATGTGCTAGGTTAAATACGCTAGATCGAGCGGTTTTTTCTAAAGTGGTGGTCATCTCGCGCTGCGCAGTTTCTAAGGCGCCACGGACGACAGATAAAGTGATAGGATCGATTGAACGTTGAGACGTACTCATGGAAGACTCCCTGTCTAATGTGTGTGAAAACACGGCTATTTAGTCATTCATCCTGATGACTTGGTTTTTCAATATAGCGAGGTTGGCTCCAGATGAATTGACTCAGAGTGCACAGTTTTAGGACAAGCGTGCACAGCTTGGTCTAATTTGTTTAAAAACATCGGCTTAAAGGAGGTGCAACTAATGAGATACACCAGTACAAAGGTGGCAATAAAAAAAGCAGCACTAAATCAGCACTGCTTTTTTTGTTTGATAAGGTTTTAAAGAGGCTTTTTAAATCAAGCGATAAACAAATTACCCCACAACCAAGCGCATAAGCTGAGTACTGACATAACCGCCAATAGTCCCCACCGCATAGCCTAAGATGCCTAAGAATACCCCAACTGGAGCCAATGAAGGGTGGAAGGCAGTAGCCACAATTGGAGCAGAAGACGCGCCACCTGTATTGGCGTTAGAGCCTACCGCTAAGAAGAAGAAAGGCGCACGAATCATTCTAGCCACAATAAAGATAATCACCACATGGATAAACATCCATAGCAGACCAATCAATAATAGTCGCCACTGAGACACCAGGCCATTTAGATTAATTTGCATACCGATGGCAGCAATAAGCACAAAGATGAACACCGTACCTATCTTGGAGGCACCAATATGATCTAAGCGGCGCACTTTAGTAAAGGAGAAGCCAACACCGATCAGGGTAATAATCACCACCATCCAGAAGAATGAGCTGGCAAAGCTATATTGTACGGCCCAAGTATAAGGTGAGAAGAATCCAGCAATCTCACCACCTAAGAAGTGAGCCAGGCCCACCATGGCAAAACACAGACCAAACATCACCATCAGATCATTTAAGCTACCCGGACGGGCGTTGTCTCGCTCATAGCTTTCTACTGCAGCAACCACTTTATCAATACTGCCCGTGTCTGCCCGTAAGAACCTATCAATCTTTTCACTGTGCTTAGCCATAATCAAGATAGCCAGTAACCACAATGAGGCGTTGGTGGTATCCACCAAAATCATCATACCAAATAGATCATCACTGACCCCAAACAGCTCCTTCATCGCTGCTTGGTTGGCTGCACCGCCAATCCAGCTACCTGCCACTGCTGAAAATCCGCGCCATAAAGTGTCATCGGTAAACATATCAGGCGACACCCATTTGGCAATACCTAAGCTAATAGGACCACTGATGACAATGGCAAAGCTTGCCGCAAAAAACATGGCAATGGCTTTCCAGCCCAGTCCCAAAATCTTTGGCACATCCATCGATAAGGTCATCAGCAGTAAGCTGGCGGGTAATAAATAGGTGGCAGTAAAGCCGTAGATTTGGGTACCGATGCCGTCTGCAAACACGCCTAAGCTGTTTAATATAGCCGGAATAAAGCAGCACAGTACAATACCGGGCAACACCGCATAAAATCTGCGCCAGAATTTGCCTGGCAATCCTTGGGTGTAAAACACCAGTCCGATAATGGCCATGATAATGCCAAAAGCTAAGGGAAGGCTATCAATAGCCAAGTTTTGAAAGGGTAAGTTCGAAAATTCTGGCATCTGCTGACTCCAGCATGGCTATGAAAGTGAATAAATACGAGCTAAAAAGCGGTCAGTATAATAAAGCGTTATATCACCTGCAATACAATACTGCCCCTAGTTTTGACGAGAGAGTTACTGCAATCCTTATCAGTATTTACCGGTGCTTATCAAGACTGATGCTCATTCAAGACTGCCTAAGTTATAAAACCCGTACATAAAGCAATGAATGGGTCAGATAATTGGCATAAAATGAGCAAAAAATTTGCTAACTGCTTTTTAATTCGGAATAATGGCAGGGTAATCGCAAAGGTAGGTAATTATTCAAAATATTATCCAAAATTTTGGGTGACTACCTGTCGAAATTGGGATTAAATTTAAAGATCTTCGACTATCTAAAGGAAAGTATAATGAAAATAGCCGTCAGCGATGGCATCGAATACGCACTTAACTGTAATTATAGACTAACTGAAGTTGAGGCAACCGATTTTACTAATATCGCCGCCATTGTAGTGACCATGGAAGATCTGCCTAAGGCACATGCAGAGATTGAGGACTTAGGATTCTCGATTCCTGTTTTTGTGGCCATCAAATATGGAGACAGTGTTCCTGATGAATGGCTGCCGCATGTATACGGCGTGCTAGAGCTTGCTGATGACCAAAAATATTACAATGGTCAGCTGGTCAATGCTGCCGCCGCTCATTACATCGAGACCTTAGATCCTCCTTTTTTCCAAGCCCTGCGTGAATATACTGATTATGGCAACGCTGCGTTTGATTGTCCAGGACACCAAGGCGGTCAATTCTTCCGTCGTCATCCTTCTGGCCGACGTTTTTTCTTATATTTTGGCGAAAACTTATTTCGCTCTGACTCCTGTAATGCCGATGTGGGTCTAGGCGACCTTCTCATTCATGAAGGTCCTGCTTATCAGGCTCAGGCACATGCTGCTAAGGTATTTAATGCAGACAAAACCTACTTTGTACTAAACGGCACCTCTTCTTCTAATAAAATCGCCATTGGTGCTTTAGTGGCTCATGACGACTTGGTGTTATTTGACCGTAACAACCATAAGTCAGTATATCAAGGCGCGTTATCTATGAGTGGCGGCACGGCAGTGTATTTGGAAACTGACCGCAACGCTTATGGTTTAATCGGAGGTATTGCCTCACACTGCTTTGATGAAGCTGAGATACGCGACCGCATCCGTGAGGTGGCGCCAGAACGTGCTGATGCCAAGCGTCCTTTCCGACTGGCCGTAATTCAGCTCGGCACCTACGACGGTACTATTTATAATGCTCGTCAAGTGGTCGATAAAATAGGCCATTTATGTGACTACATCTTATTTGATAGTGCTTGGGTTGGCTATGAGCAGTTTATTCCCATGATGCGTGACTGCTCGCCGCTACTGCTTGAGTTGACGCCAGATGATCCAGGTATCTTGGTGACTCAGTCGGTGCATAAGCAGCAGGCAGGTTTCTCACAAGCCTCACAAATCCACAAAAAAGACAATCACATCAGTGGGCAGGCACGCTATGTGAACCACAAGCGCTTTAATAATGCATTTATGATGCATGTGTCGACCAGTCCGTTCTACCCGCTATTTGCTTCCCTCGATGTCAACGCAAAAATGCATGAAGGCAAAGCCGGTCAGCGTATGTGGCATGAGTGCGTGATCGGTGGTATTGAAGCGCGTAAGATGCTGCTTGATACTTGCACCTTAATTAAGCCTTTTGTGCCGCCAACCATTGATGGTAAGCTTTGGCAGGATTATGATACCGAGCAAATCGCCAATGACATTCGCTTCTTTGAATTTAAAGCTGGCGAGCGCTGGCATGACTTTGAGCAGTATGAAGACAAGCAGTACTTTATTGACCCTTGTAAGCTGCTGCTAACCACACCAGGCATTAATATGGAGACCGGTGAGTATGAAGAAACCGGCGTACCTGCTCCTCTGCTGGCTCACTATCTGCGTGAGAGTTCAGTAATTCCAGAAAAAGCGGACTTAAACTCAATTTTGTTCTTGCTAACCCCAGCTGAGACCTTGGCTAAGTTCCAACATCTTGTGGCACGTATAGTACGATTTGAGGCGCACATCAAAGCCAATAGTTTGGTCAGTGAAGTGCTGCCGTCATTAGCAAAATCTTATCCTCAGTATCGCAAACTGGGTATCAATGAGCTGTGTCAGCGTTTGCATGACTTTTATGCCAAGCACAAGTTAAATCAGCTACAGCAGCAAATGTTCAAAAGACAGCATCGTCCTAAATTTGCGATGCGAGCTTTTGATGCCCATAACTCATTTGTGCGTAATGACATTGAATTGGTGCCTTTATCACACATTGAAGGCCGTATTGCGATGGAAGGAGCGCTACCCTACCCACCAGGCGTTTACTGTATCGTCCCTGGTGAAGTTTGGGGCGGCGCTGTCTTAGACTACTTCTTAGCCCTAGAAGAAGGTGTGAACGCACTGCCAGGCTTTGAGCCAGAGGTACAAGGGGTGTATTGGGAGTATGATGCCAATGGCCGTAAGCGTGCTTGGGCTTATGTGCTAAAAGATGAGTCTATCCCAAGTGTAGAGGCACAGTTTAAAGCTCATGAAGCACCAAAAGACTTGGATGCTGAGTTTGACACCGATATGTTTTTAAATAAGCAAGAAGCCCTGACCCCTTTTGGTCATATTTAAATTTTCAACCTGTGAGCAATAAATGAAATTAGTATCAAATATTTCTTGTCTAGGCTTAACTGCCCTATTTCTATCTTTAACAGGCTGTGCGACTCAGCAAGGCCTTGAGTCTTCTTCTCAAGGCAAAGTATCAACCATGAGCAGCAGTCAAAGCAAAGATAAGTTAGGTAATAAAAATAAGACCGACTCTGTGGCCACTCAGCCGCAAAAGAAAGTGTTTTTCTTCTCGTCAAATGAAATCAAAGACATTAGCTCAGCTTTTAAGGCAGGCAGCTGCGATTTAAGCAATCTAAATCAGCAAAGCCAGAAGTACGGACTTAAGAATACTTGGGTCAACTTGTATGACAGAACCCCAAAGCCCTTGTCTGAGCTAAACAATCAAGAAAAATGCTTCTTGGCACAAAGCAATGAGTTATACGCTTATGGCGATGACTTTTATGATGAGTCAGCACAAAGCCTAAATAAAACTTGGTATAAGGGTAATATTCCCAGTGATGCCAAAGTAGCTACCATGCGTTATTTGACCCCAGTGGCCTTAATTCCAAAGTGTGACCCTGATTTGGGTCGTCCTGTCATCATTGATTATGAAAAAGATGAGCAAGGTAACGTGGTACGCACCATCTTGATGAATGAAGACTTTGATTATGGCTGTGTTAAATAAGGTTTAGCCTATAGCTAAGCACTCGACTAACCTATTTAAAAAAGCAGCTCAAGGGCTGCTTTTTTTATGGATAAATTTAAGGTTTACATCAAAGTTCTAGTGTACTAGAATACTGATACAAGAAATAGCGCTTATTGCTAATACTTTTAAATAGCTGCCTTTAATAATATACCTAATAGTGATCCGATACTCTATGACTAATAATACCCGTGACGCTTATCAAAGCCTAGTACAGCATCTCACTGAGCTGACCGATAGCCAAGAGATTGAAGCCGTATTGGCTGCGCTGCTTACCGATAAAGAACTGCAAGATATTGCCAATCGAGTGCGAATCTTTGATTTATTACAACAAGGTGTCACCCAGCGTGCTATCTCTCAGCAGCTTGGGGTTGGTATCGCCACAGTATCTCGCGGCGCCAAAGCCTTACAAAGACACGAAGATGATGCGATTAATAAATTATTGCAGGTTCATCGCCGACAGTAACCTAAGCAACCTAATAACACCCCTGTTTTACCCTTTTTATCCCTAATTTTATAACCATTGGAATTTATTTATGAGTCAAGAAGCTGGTTACCCTTCCCCAAAGATGATTGATATACCGAGTAAACCTGTACGTATTAAATTAACCGAAGACATTGATTTTTTTGAATTATTTAAGCGTATAGAATCAGAGTATGAGACCTGTTATTTACTTGAGTCTTTAGGGGCTGAAGGTCATATGTCGCGCCATCATGCAATTGGTTTTTCACCGGCAATGACCATTGCTGCCACCGACCGCAATACGCTATCGATTACCGACAATATCACCTCAGAGGTTAATCATTACCAGACAGACAACCCTTATCAGCTATTACGCGAGATAACTCCGCAGCATGTCTTGGCACGAGATCAAACAGGCGGGCTGGTCGGCTACTTGGGCTATGATAGCGTCAACTTCTTTGAGCCCAGCTTAAACGCCAAATCAAGCGAACACTTTGAAGCCTTTAAATTTGGGGTTTATCTTGATGGGTTAACCCTAGATAAGATGACCGGAGAAATCTTCTACTTTTATTACCCAACCGAGCAGCAACAAAATCGAATCGATAAAGTCAAATCACTGCTGCAAGCTGCTGTGCCTGAATATACCGACCCAACAGTAGAGTTTACTGGTGATGGTATGAGTAAAGAGCAGCATGCCCAAGCGGTTATGCAGGTAAAAGAAGACATCATTGCCGGCCGTATCTTCCAGTGTGAAGTGGGCTTTAAATCCAAGTATAAAATCAGCGGCGATCATATTCCTATTTACCAAAAATTAAGAGAGGTGAATCCCTCACCGCACATGTATTTTATGAAGTTTGGTACTCAGCGCATTATTGGCGCCTCCCCTGAGCTTTTATTCCGTTTGCGCCAAGGTGAAATGGAGACTTATCCGCTGGCAGGAACCGCCAAACGAGGTAAGGATGAGGTAGAAGACCGTCAGTTGGCTCGTGCGCTACTTAATGATGCCAAAGAGATTGCTGAGCACAACATGCTTGTTGATCTGCACAGAAACGATATTGGCCGTGTTGCACGTTTTGGCACAGTGAAAGTGCGCAGCTTAATGGACATCAAGCGCTACTCGCACGTACAGCACATCTCATCGGAGATTGTCGGTGTCTTGCACCCAGATGAAGATATGTTTAGTGCGCTGGCGAGTAACTTCCCAGCTGGCACCTTATCTGGTGCACCAAAGATTGAAGCCATTAAGATTATCAATGAACTTGAGCCAGATGGTCGCGGTGCTTATGGAGGGGCTTTGGGCTCATTTAACTTTAATGGTGATTGTATTTTTGCGATTCCAATTCGCAGTCTTTTTATTAACGGTGAAGAGGCTTATGCACAGACTTGCGGGGGAAATGTCTATGACTCCAACCCTGAAGATGAGTATTTAGAAATTCAGCGCAAACTGTCAGCTATGAAAGTGGTTTTAGATAGCTTTATTACCGCTGAATCAAAATAAATTATCGTATATCACAATCTTACTCAAGGCCCTGTCATGAACGTTTTAATTATAGATAACTACGACTCTTTTACCTTTAATTTATATCAATATGTGGGAGAAATCCTACAAACTGAGCTAAGCCAAGAACACAGCGATAGCAAGGTCGCTGTTAAACGTAACAATGAAATTACGTTAGAACAAATCAAGCAGCAAGGCTATGACCGCATTATTATCTCTCCAGGCCCAGGCTCTCCTGACGATCCGGCTTATTTTGGGGTATGTGCCGAGGTCATTCGTGAGCTTGGACCAACAACGCCACTGCTGGGCGTCTGCTTAGGCATGCAAGGTATTGCTCATGTATTTGGTGGTGACGTGGTGCGCGCTGGCGTGCCTATGCATGGTAAGACCTCTCCAATTCGTCACGATGAGCAAGGCGTATACCAAGGCCTGCCACAAGACATTGAAATTATGCGCTATCACTCATTAATGGTAAAAGCAGACACCTTACCTGAATGTCTGACCGTGACCTCTGTGGTGGCCAATGAAGCTTACGCCGACCAAGACTTAATGGTGAGTGTTGAAAAAGGGGAAGAGATTATGGGTATTCGCCACAAAGATTACCCCATTCAAGGGGTGCAGTTCCACCCTGAGTCTTTTGCCACTGAAGGTGCTAAACGACTGCTATCAAACTTCTTATTGCAAGTATAACTGGTTGGTAACCGGCAAGAAAAAAGCCCAGTTATTTATGGTAACTGGGCTTTTTAATAAAACAGATCTCTGTACACGACAAAAATACTCAAAGTCTCAAAGGTCGTGGACTAGGAGACAAATAACTTATTAGAACCTCAAACACACGTCGATTGCCAGCAAAGAAATACTCACGCAAACCATCAATCAAAATATCCAAACCAATAGCAAACAAACTTTGCTGG
>NZ_FUGD01000147.1 GCF_900162815.1 Psychrobacter pasteurii
TACCGCTGTGAATAAGCGTAAGATATTCCCATCTGATCAAGCGGCGTTTAAGGTTGTTTATCTAGCCACGAGCCAAGCGTCTAAAAAGTGGTCGATGCCTATCCGTAACTGGACGTCTGCTCTTAATCGTTTTATGATTATGTTCGATGAGCGTGTTAGTAAGCATTTAATCTAAATTGCAGTTACACAGAGTCTGGGATAGGCTCGTACCAACAGATGCAATGACACCAGAATCAGCCATCTTATCAGTATAGCGAATAGATAAGTACTGAACGCCGCGATCACTATGATGAATCACGTCTTTTAGGTTGTTTCTGTCTGCAATGGCTTGATTTAACGCTGCCATCACCATATCGGTGTTCATACGATTAGATACTTTCCAACCAACGATAGCGCGAGCAAACACATCAATGATAAAGGCAGTATAGACCCAACCACTCAATGTTTTAACGTAAGTAAAGTCAGCAACCCATAGCTGGTTAGGTCTATGTGCACTGAAATTACGATTAACTAAATCATCAGCACGCTTTTGATCATCACGAGACTTAGTGGTTATCTTACCTTTACCTCGCCAAATACCCTGCATTCCATGCTGACGCATTAACCGCTCTATAGTGCAGCGTGCAGGATGTATACCTTCGGACTTCAGCTGTTTCCAGACTTTACGAGCACCGTATCGGCATTTGCTGTCCTTCCAAATACGTTTAATCTCATTAAGATAGAAGTCGTCATGAAGACTACGCTGTGAACGTTTTTCAGGATTTTCTTCTAGCTCTTTAGCACGATAGTATGTGGATGGAGCAATCGGTAATACTCTACAGATTGGCTCGACTCCATACTGTTGTTTGTGGTCGTCAATAAAATCAACCATTACTTGGGTTTGCGGTCGAGCTCCGCCTGGGCTTCAAGACCTGCTGCTTTCTTTATAATCTCATTGGCTTGCTTTAACTCTCGGTTCTCACGTTCAAGCTCTTTGATACGCTCGGCTTGGCTTTGAACTTGAATATTTGCAGGAATGGTTTTATCAATGTGCTTTTTATGGCCATGATCGTAGGGTCTCAGGCGTGCAACCTATCTTTGGCGCTATGGCTTTGATGGCTGACCAGGTGGATGGGTAGTCGTCTTTAGCTTCAATTAGCATACGGACGGCGCGCTCTTTCATTTCAGGGGTATAGTTTCGTGTTTTCATTGTCGTATTCTCTCAGAAAAATGAGTCTCCGACAATCCCGGGGCGGTTCACAACTCTATCTCCATACATTTTCTTAATTCTTCAGATTGTTGTTCATAAGGAATAGATTTAGCTACTGCCCTTTTAACCGCATTCCATATGTAGGGATTTAAAGCGGGGTCTTTCTGATCTTTTTCTTTCCAAGCATACCTATCCCATCCTTTTAATTCTGAAACATGGTCACTTTCTTTACTTAATTCATCAAATATGACCTTTATGAAGGTTACTCCATAAGCTTTATTATCTTGTAAAACAGGCTCATTATTTAAGTAGGTAATCGTATCCAAATAATTAGGAACCACAAACGCATCGTTTGGATCTATCAACCTAAATAGTCTTATCCAAAACTTACTGGCACCATAGCTTGAGTCCATAACCTCTAAAAGCTGCTCTTTCGTCTCTGGTAACGCCTCCTCTTTACCCGTACTTTCTTTTATTAATGACTCAGACCATCTGGCTGTTCCTTCTGTTAACCAACTTTGCTTGAACATCATCACACTATTTTGATAAATATGAAAAAGCTCATGAGCAGGTGTTACATTGTGTTCTGCATTTACCTGATTACTCAGCTCCATTATGATATGACAAGCGGATACCTTATCATTTTTATTCTTTACGACTTCATCATATGCCCTACCATAAGCTTTTTGAGCTTCAATCATGTTCACATTAATAAAGTGAGCTTTTTGATATCGCGGATTATCTAAAGGTGCCGTTAGACCTAAAACATTCTGATATATACCATCAGCAACCTGCAATTGACGTTTTATATTTTGTAACTGATTAACAGTGACAACATTTAAAACATTTCGTTGTAAATTAGTTTCTAGTAATTTATTAGCATTAAACTTAATTAAAAATCGAAAGCTGTCTAGTTGGGGTTGATAGGATAAAGAAGTATACTGAAAAGATGTATTCAACTGGCGACATTCACCAAATTCTTGCGAACTTATATCTATATTATTATTGCTATTGTGGTTGTTATTATCAGACCCAATATACTGACAACACACTATCCCGACTGATAAACAAATTACAGTACTCAATCGTTTCATATAACAATCACCTAAAGCTCATTCAAATACAACTCACTTCCTTTATTTGGAGCACCTATCAACCATAACTTCTCAAAATTATAATAAATAACAAACTAATGCACCGTTATAATAACCTAACCTTACCTGCGGTGTTTGTCAACATAGTTGTCACCCAGGGCAATCGCACTATAAAACTCTCCCGAATAGAACCTGCTCACGATAATCAAGATTTTGAGAAGCCCTAATACGGCGTCGTTTCACTGACAGTTTAGTATCATCTCTATCACGTAGTAGATTTAAAGCTGTACGAGTGAGTAAGGCTTTATTACTTCGGGCATTCTTCTCAAGCTTTACCGAGCGGTCTTCACCGAAGGTCACATCAAGCACCCAGTGCTGAGAATTTTCTATTGCCCAATGAGAACGTATATATTGAGCAACGATAGGTAAATCAGTCAAAGAGGTCAAATAATAACGCCGTTCAGTGTGGCTATCTTCACCTATAATACGAGTGGACTCAACCATAGCCACGGCACTTAAACCTGTCCAATCAGAGCTATTATCTAACCAATCTATCTTTGTAGATAACGCATAACTGACCCCTGCTGTCAATTCCGTACAGTTAAACTTGGGAGATTTTAGTTACGCAGCCTGACGATAATAATCAAACCACACCTGTCTTGGCGATTGATAGCCCAAACCCTTTTGAATCCTCGTCTGATTGTAGTACAGCTCGATATAACTGATAATA
>NZ_FUGD01000227.1 GCF_900162815.1 Psychrobacter pasteurii
CATTATGCAGCTAGGTGATGCCTATAAGCGCTTCTTTAAGGGCGAGGCTAAGTATCCACAGTTTCGCAAGAAAGGCGTTAACGATAGGTTTAGCCTGTCTAATGAGCAGTTTGCTGTTAAAGGCAGACAGATTCGCATACCAAACCTAGGTTGGGTTCGTATGCGTGAAGCCTTGCGCTTTGACGGCAAAATACTCTCAGCTAAA
>NZ_FUGD01000050.1 GCF_900162815.1 Psychrobacter pasteurii
CCTTGTAAGCTGTTTTCAAGTAACGGCTTACTAAGCTGTTGATAGCTGATGTTGTCATTATGCACAAATCGCCATAACGCTTGGGTCTGAGCAAAACTGCTTTTAGTATCCATAGTTGCTTTCATACCAGCATGTAGATAACCGTTTGGGTGAGTGTGAT
This sequence comes from Psychrobacter pasteurii, assembly GCF_900162815.1. Lineage (GTDB taxonomy): Bacteria > Pseudomonadota > Gammaproteobacteria > Pseudomonadales > Moraxellaceae > Psychrobacter > Psychrobacter pasteurii. The sequence goes on from NZ_FUGD01000050.1 coordinate 161, forward strand.
TGTGTACGAGTTGTTGATATCGTTTGATGAGCCTCGTATCTAGCTCCATTTTATCTATGCCATACTGGAAGATTCTATCATTCTGTTTTGCTCTTTTTAAGTTGTGTAGATACCTATTCCCTGAAGTGGGTGGTTTTACGGCGACCGGTGATAAACTTGTAAGTACATAGCGATAATCCACATAAATTAACGTATAATAAGCATCCAAAATCAGCTGTGTCTGATTAAAAAACTTCTCTACATTGTGAAATGTAGCCACTCACCGATTCAAGGATGCATACCATGCCTCATTCTGAACAACCCAACTCAACTCCAGAAAGCGATGTCTATACCGATCATAACGGTGACTATCAATTCGCCTCTTCAACCACCCAAACCAGCACTGCCGGTACTGAAAAACTTCAAAAAGCCCTAGCCCGTATGGGTCTTGGCTCACGTCGTCAGATGGAAGAAGTTATTAAAGCAGGCCGTGTCTCAATCAACCAAAAGCCTGCTACTATCGGCGACCGTGTTGAACAAAGCGATGAAATTCGCGTTGACGGACGTTTAATTAAATACAAATCAGAGCGTGAAAAATGCCGCCGTGTATTGGCTTACTATAAGCCTGAAGGTGAGATTTGTTCGGCCAATGACCCTGAGGGTCGTACGACAGTATTTGAGCGTCTGCCAAAGCTGACTCATGACCGCTGGATTATGGTCGGTCGTCTGGATATCAACTCTACTGGTCTGCTGTTATTTACCAACGATGGTGAATTGGCTCACCGCTTAATGCACCCCTCGAACGAAATTGTTCGTGAATATGCGGTTCGTATATTGGGTGAACTGACTCCTGAGATGATGAAAAACTTAACCGATGGCGTCATGCTAGAAGACGGCCTAGCCAAGTTTGAAGACATCAAACAAGGCGGCGGTGAAGGGGTTAATAAGTGGTATCACGTTAAGCTAAAAGAAGGTCGTAACCGTGAAGTGCGTCGCCTAATTGAGTCACAAGGCTTGAAGGTAAGTCGCCTATTGCGTACCAGCTATGGCTCAGTTGATTTACCTAAAGAACTACGTACTGGCCGCTTTATCGAACTTGATAGAAAGGACATTCATCGTCTAATTGACTTAGTTCATCTGCATCCTCGTGAAGACATGGGGGTTCATGGTAAAGCCAAAGAGAAAAAAGAGCGCTTCCAGAAAAAACCAATGAAAGCCCGTACTATTCGTACCAGCTCTCGAAGTGGCCGCGCCAATACGGCCGGTAGAAATTCAAGCAATACCCGTGGCAGAGACACAGGTAATAGAGGCTCTAAGCGTTAATTAACGTCTAGATTGTCTTTAATCTGATACCAAAAAAGGCCCTTAGTTATTAACTGAAGGCCTTTTTGTTTTAAGCTACGAATTCAGAATACCACCTTTCTGAAATAACCATCTATTATTGACGTTGATCTAGATAACGCTGCATGACCTGCATCTGCTGCAGCGCTTCATTTTGACAGCCTTCAAGCAAGCTATCTAGCTTGGTTTCAATTTTTATTAACACTTCTAACAGCAAACCTAAGGCTTGAGCTTTATTTTCACTCATGTTTTCTTCACCGCTAACTTGGCTATTTGCATGGGCAGCATTTGATGCTCTATTAGCCGCTTGTTGTAGTAAATCTTCGTGACGAGCAATGTGCTGATAACTCTCAATCAGCTCTGGTACCCGAGTTTGCAATAGTTTACTGACCATAAACTCATCTTCAGAGACCATCGGTGTTTGACCGGCTTTAACTGCCTCATTGCGCCACTGCTGAAAGATATCTGCCTTACCATCAATTCGTAAAAGCTGCTCTACAATCACCGGTGGTAAGCCCTTTATTTGCTTATCGACTAAAGTCAGCTGTAACATAGGCGGTGTTGGTAGCTGTGATGGCTCAACATATTTCAAAGTGCCTGGAGTAATTCCTACAGCTCGATGAAAAGCCAACCAGCCTTTGCGGCCCACATAACCTGCGGCTACTACGGCGACGACCCCTACTCCTATTAGCACACTCATTGATTACGCTTACCTCTTATTTAACCACCACTATTTAACCACCACAAACTTACTCTTTACCCACTAATGACTCATGCCCTCAGCTGCTGCTTCTTATTTCTCAAAACGCTGCTGCAAATAACGATTGGTGGCCAAAAGCTTCTGACCATCTTGATGATACGCTGCATCTAGTAGCCCATCAAACTGAGTTTCTACTGTGTTCAAAACTTCCATTAGTGCTTGTCTGCCCGTCATATCCGAGTTCTTAATCTTCGTAGTGTCTGCTCGGCTAGACTCAGTACTGCTTTTCTCAGCTGAGATAACGACGGTTTTATTGGAGCTACTGTCTAAGTCATGTAAGCGGCGATAGTCGGCAACTGCTTCAGGGATGTGCTTATCCATGACATTTTTAATCATGATATAAGTTTCAGTGACCGCATCTGAATCATCAATGACACCATCATTGTTGGTATCACCGTAAAGCATTTTTAGCTTTTCACCTTTATCATTGATACTATCTAGCTTTTGCTTCACTTCAGGCGGTAAGCTTTTTTCTGGAATATAACCCAACTGCGGCATGGCCTTATACTCAAGCATTTTAGGCTGAGTCAGTTTTTTCACGCCTCGATACCCTAAGTATATGCCGGCTGCAGGTAGCACCCCATATAGTATAAACATCAGTACCATTGCAGTTGCTTGCGTCATATAACCACCCTTTGTTCTTTTTTATTATTCAGATACGGAAACTTAGTGCTTAAGCAGCCTGTTTAAAACTCTAAGCTTATAAGCGCCAAATACTTTATAATTAACCCGTATTAGCCTACCCCTATTTTAATAACTTACCCTGAGATAACTAGATGGATTATGTATCAGGCTTTGCCCTAGGCTTGTCGCTGATATTTGCAATAGGCTCACAAAATGCTTTTATCTTAAAACAGGGCTTAAAAAAGCAGCACGTTTTTGCCATCTGTTTGTTTTGCGCGGTATCTGATGCTTTATTAATCTCAGCGGGTGTTGCGGGGTTTGGAGCTGTTACCGCCAAATATCCCAATATCGTCACCCTCGCAAAAATTGCCGGTGCCTTATTTTTATTAGGATATGGTTTACAAAGTTTATATGCCAGTGTTAGCAAATCGCATGCCTTAATTCAAGACAGTAGCTCTGTGAGCAGTCTCAAAAAGTCCTTAATGCTGTGCTTTGGCTTTACTTGGCTCAACCCTCACGTTTATTTAGACACTTTGGTACTGGTAGGTATGGTCTCAACGGGAGCGGATAGTAAGGTAGAGTTTGGATTGGGGGCGGTCAGTGCTTCTTTTGTGTTTTTCTTTAGCTTAGGTTATGGCGCAAGGTTACTATCCCCTTTATTTGCCAAGCCCAAAGCATGGAATATCTTAGACGCGTTAGTAGGCGTACTCATGATTTATTTGGCATGGCACTTAGCATTTGGTTAGGTTTATAGGTTTAGTGGGCTGTATAAGCTTAGCAGTCTTATACAGGCAACTGAAATACCCTATTTGACCCAATATGCAACAATTAAACTGTATAGATAACAGCTTAGATAGCTTAAGCTTAGATGATATTAGGGAAGATAGAAACAAGCCCACTAACTAAAATCTCAATCGCAACGGCGGCAAGTAGCATACCCATGATACGGCTAATAATATTTAGTCCTGTATCCCCTAAAACCCGGCTTAACTGAGTCGCTGCAGACAGGGCTAGATAACAGAAAATAGCGATAACAAGACCGGCAATAATAATGGCCAGTTTTTGTTGCCAGGTATGTACTTGTGCGGCATAAATAATGACCGTAGAAATACCGCCAGGCCCTATAATCATTGGAATAGCCATAGGAACAACAGCGGCTGCTGTATTCCCCTCCATTGGCGCCCAATCACTCCACTCATCCCACTCCACATTATCTTGATCGGGCTTAACAGGGTTGCCCTCACCATTCATCATATTAAGGGCAATCAAGAATACCAGAATACCACCGGCTATCTGAAAAGAGCCTATCGAAATACCCAGCGCACGCAGCAACGTCTCGCCAGCAATCGTGAAGAATGCGATGGTAACAAACACAGTTAAGCTCGTAACTCTAGCAAAATTACGTCTATCGGCTGGTTTATAACCCCGTGTGGTGTCTAAAAATAGCGTTAGCGCACTAAAAGGGTGTATCAGTACCACAAAAGCCAAAATGATTTTGACAATTTCGGTGTCCATAGCGGGCGCCTCAGTTTGCAAAGGGTGGCGATTTTAACATAAGCAACAGGCAACGTATAACCCAATTATTAAATTTTTTTCAATAATTATTAGATTTATACGCTGCTTTTGTGGCCCGACGATTGAGATTTAGTTGAGCAATCAACTATAAATCAATCAACTACAAATAGAGTTATACCACTTTTTGCACACTATTTATATGTCACTAAAGTTAAGCCAGCAACCTGTCTTCAAAATCATTAAACATTTCAATCACTTAGTATTTATTAAAAACCCACACCATTGAAATCCCACGCCCGTAAACTGAGGTTAGTCCGCCTGGTTAGATTAGGCTGAAAAATCCATGCCAATATCTAGCGCTGTGGTGCTGTGAGTCAAATAACCCATGGCGATAAAGTCGACGCCCGTCTCGGCGACAGACACCACACTATCAGGCGTAATACCGCCAGATGCTTCAGTTTTTACACGGCCGCTTGGGTGATTCTTACACATGGCAACCGCTTCACGCAGGGTATCTGGACTCATATTATCAAGCAGCACCAGCTCAGCGCCGGCATCAATCGCTTGCTGCAGTTGCTCTAGGGTATCCACTTCAATCTCAATAGGAATTAAATGACCTGCCAGCTGCTTGGCCTGAGCAAGTGCATTTGGAATATTACCTGCAATCGCAATATGGTTGTCTTTAATTAAAATCGCATCGTCTAAACCCAAACGATGGTTACGACCACCGCCACAGCGTACGGCATATTTCTGCACGGTACGCAGACCAGGAATGGTTTTACGGGTACAGGTAACTTGTGCTGGATAATCAGCAACCAAATCCACTACTTTGCGAGTCGTAGTGGCAATGCCGCTTAAGTGGGTCATAAAGTTGAGTGCGGTACGCTCAGCGGTCAATAGATTACGGGCATTTCCGCTAATGGTGGCCAGAGTTTGACCCGCTGTTACCCAGGCTCCGTCGTGGGTATGAGCGGTGAATTCAATAGACGCATCCACTTGAGCGAAGGCCAATCTCGCTAAATCTAAACCACATACGACGCCCTCATCACGGACGGTCAAGGTCAACGTCGCCTGCTTATCAGCCGGTATGGTCGCTTGCGAAGTCACATCGCCACGACGACCCAAATCTTCTACTAAGGCATTTTCTACCAAGGGAGCCAATAGCACATCGTTTAATGGCGGTTCATGAATGGCGGCTGATTGAGAAGACTTCTGAGGATTGGTGCTAGGCGTTGAAGACATAAAGGGTCCTTGACAGTTATATTTTTACAATAAAAAAGTTAAGGCATCTGCCTCAACCAATAATACTCATAATGAGCATAAATATAACTAAGAAAAACCGCTTTAGCAATAATTAATTATCAATCAACGATTGTTGCTTTTAGGCAACTTACTGTCCATTAGTAAGCTTTGTAAGCCTATATCAAACCGGAACCGATATAACTTAGCAGGCCTTCCTCTGCCTGTTTGGCTGCTATTACCGGTGGGCTCAACTAGATTTTGACTTTCTAGCAAGCGTCTAAAGTTTTGTTTGTGCAGTGGCACTCCTGATAGAGCCTCCACGCTTTGCTGCAATTGTAATAAAGTAAATTCTTCAGGCATCAGACCAAAGATAAGCGGCCGATATTCAATCTTCGCCCGCAGTCGGGATATGGCGGTGGCAATCACTCGGCGGTGATCATAATACATAGGCTCGCCGATCACTTGATGCCAGTTTTTAGGCAGTTTGCTGGAGTTATAGTCCGGTGATTCAGGCAACAAGCCCGCCTCGTAAAGCATTTCATAACGCAATAGAGCGTGCTCAGCCACCCATTTGGTATACATCTCTTTGGCACTGCTACTGTGACTATCCCCACTGGCAACAACCTGCTCGAAATCTGAGTCTTGCTCCCAATCTCCACCCCAGCACAGATAAATACGCTGTAACCGTTTTAACCTTTCTGACTTGCTAGTGGCAGCCTCTGCCCATTGCTTAAGCTTTTCAGTAATTTGAGCGCTATTGGTCTCTGTTAAAAGACGATTTTCCCAAGGAAAATAATCATACCAATCTCGCCAGCGGGCACTGCTTTTAGAGCTAAAGGGCGCGACAGAGGATTCAGAATCTGGGTTATTACTCTGCCCCTCTCCCAGCACTCCCTCTTCCACCATGGCCTCTTGTATCATTGCTTCTTGCACCAAGCCCATATAACTGACGTAGACCAAAGCATGGCCGTCTTTATTGCGTCTGTTGGTATCGACAAACGTATATAACTGCTCGATATACCCTAAAGGCTGTTTTGTTTGCTCTTCCACCCACTGACGTACGCCAGCTTGCAACGAGCGGTGCAATGGCATAAGTGGCCCATTTGGCAGAAGCTTACCGCCGTCTACCGTCAGTACTCGGGCACGGCTATCGGTAATAGCTATCAATACGGCAACCACCTCTGTGGTACCGCTACCTTCGCTATGGGCGTGAGAAAAAGACAAGCTCATATTTACCATCAATGTTATTAAAGTTATGGCTTTAGTATATCTGTTAATCCGCTAAATTACACGAACCCCGCCTTAAGCTTAAACAATTGATATCAATTATTACCAAACACAAAATTTCGCTGAAACCCAGCCTAAGTCAATGAAAACAAAGGTTTTTATAGGCTGTCTCACATAAGCTATTAATTTTAATTAAAAAAATTTCTTGTATTTATGCTCAAAACGAGCATAATTATATTCCTTCATACCAATTAACACTTTATTCATTAATAATTTTTCAGTTACCAATTTCGTAATAGGGATTTTTATGACAGCCTCACAGACCAGTCCAGTCGAATCGAACAAAAATAACACTTTAGAAAAAGTGGAGCTTTTTGCTTATGACGCGCCAACCTTGGACCAAAGTAATCAGCAATCCGCCGTTAATAACATCGATATAGAGTATGCCAAAGCCAAAATCCCTGCTGAACTGCCTCGTAGCGAACGCCAGCAAGTGGTTGAGAACATCAAGCGTCTGCTAAAAGAGCACAATGCGGTGCTTGTGGCTCATTATTATGTCGACCCTTACATTCAAGACTTAGCGTTAGAAACAGGCGGCTGCGTTGGTGATTCGCTTGAGATGGCCCGCTTCGGTAAAGAGCATGACGCACAAACTTTGGTCGTGGCCGGCGTAAGATTTATGGGTGAGTCAGCCAAGATCTTAAGCATGGAAAAGACAGTGCTTATGGCTGATTTAGAAGCTGAATGCTCACTTGATTTGGGTTGCCCGATTGATGAGTTCAGTGCGTTTTGTGACCAACATCCGGATCGTACTGTCGTGGTTTACGCAAATACCAGTGCTGAAGTCAAAGCCCGTGCTGATTGGGTCGTGACCTCATCAGTGGGTCTTGAAATCGTTACCCACCTGCATGAGCAAGGCCAAAAAATCATTTGGGGACCAGACCGTCATTTAGGTAAATACATCCAAAAAGAAACCGGTGCCGACATGGTGCTATGGCAAGGTTCATGCATCGTGCACAACGAGTTCAAGGCCAAAGAACTACAACAGCTTAAAGCTGAACATCCTGAAGCGGTTGTGCTGGTTCATCCTGAGTCGCCAGACAGCGTAGTGGCTTTGGCCGATGTGGTGGGTTCAACCAGTAAGCTGTTAAATGCCACCAAAGAGATGGATGCCAAAACTTTCATCGTTGGTACCGACCTTGGCATCTTGCATGAGATGCAAAAGCATTCTCCAGATAAGCTGTTTTTGGCCGCGCCAACAGCGGGCGAAAGTGCTACCTGCAAAAGCTGTGCCTTCTGCCCTTGGATGGCAATGAACGGCCTAAAAGGTATTGAACAGTGTTTAGAAAACGGAACCGGTGAGATCAAACTTGAGCCACAGCTTGCTACTGCTGCCTTAAAACCGTTACAGCGCATGCTTGACTTTGCTGCTGAACAAAAACGCCGTGTGGCTACCAGTGGCGACATCATCAAAGACCGTGCTTTATTTGCTAATGTTGGTCCAGCTTAAATACTTGAGCTAACTAGACTAGCCAGCCAGCTTTAACACTATCGTTAACCCTTTAAAAGAGCCTGCTTATGCCAACACCAAAAACCTCTGCCCCTTCTTGCTCATCAGCTGTCACTGACGCAAAGTCAGTCCATAAAACTGGCCCTGATTTTTTACAGGAAACCACAACGACGCAGTACTGTGATGTTCTCATTATTGGGGCAGGGTTAGCAGGACTGGCCACGGCATTATCACTGCCAAAGCAGCTGAAAGTTACGGTGCTCGCCAAAGAAGGGTTAACCGCTTGCTCAAGTTATTATGCTCAAGGTGGTATTGCCGCAGTAATTGATAGCCAAGATAAAGTATCAGACCATGTGAGCGATACCTTGATAGCCGGTGACGGCTTATGCAATGTAGAAGCGACTAGCCAAATCCTAATTCAAGGAAGCAATGCCATAAGCTGGCTGTTATCGCATAACGTGCCTTTCACCACCAATGATGAGGGGCAATCCCTTAATGAGACTAAGATAGACACCCAACTTGCTAGCTTACACCTCACTCAAGAAGGTGGGCATGGCTGTCGCCGTGTGGCTCATGCCGATGATGCTACCGGTCGACATATTATGATCCGTTTGCAACAGCAAGCGTCACAAGCTGACAATATTAGCCTACTTCCCTTTCATGAAGCCCTAAGCCTAATCACTGAAGATGCAAAGCAGACAACGACCACTCGTCGCTGTATTGGTGCTAAGGTAATCGATACCCAGACCCATAATTTAATAACTTTCAATAGCAAAGCGGTAGTTCTTGCTAGCGGAGGATTGGGGCAATTATTTAGTCGAGCCACCGCCCCTAACGTCTGTGTCGGCGATGGCATTATGATGGCTTGGGAAGCTGGCTGTCGTTTGGCCAACTTAGAGTTCATCCAATTTCACCCCACAGGCTTGGTTTATAACGATGAAAATGGCAGCAGTAACTTCCTAATATCTGAAGCGGTGCGCGGCGAAGGTGGATTACTGCGTTGCCCAATCAGCCACGAGCGCTTTATGCCAAACTATGATACACGTGAAGAGCTGGCACCACGTGACATCGTGGCCCGAGCCATTGCCAACGAGATTGCTAATAATAATGTGGGTTATGTGCATTTGGATATCTCTCACAAGCCCGCTGACTTCATTAAACAGCATTTCCCTGATATTTATGCTCACTGTTTAAGCCTAGGCATCGATATTACTCAGCAGCCAATTCCCGTTGCGCCCACTGCCCATTATACCTGTGGCGGGGTCGTCGCCAATGCATCAGGACAAACCGATGTAACCGGTCTATATGCTGCAGGAGAGGTGGCCAATACCGGGCTGCATGGCGCCAATCGCCTGGCCAGTAATTCACTTCTTGAGTGTGTGGTAGTAGGCCGAAAGATCGCTTCACAGTTAGCGAGACAGCTGACCAATGCAAGCCCGTTAGATACAGAAAGCTCAGATAACCCAGATGAAAGCACCCTTGCTGAGTCAGTTACTCATACTAAATCGCCCTCACTGACTCAATTAATCGTCCCTACTGAGCACCTAAATTCATCTGTTGAAATGACAGACTTCTCATTATCACCCGATGATTTTGATTTAGAGGACCAGTTGACTTCATTAAAACAGCTAATGACTGATAACATGGGCATCAAACGCAATGAAGCCAGTTTAAAGCAGGCATTAGACCAAGTTATTAGGTTAAAACAGCAGCTATCGCTACTACCAACAGATCCGGTAGCAGAGCAAAATTCATCATTAAATAGATTCCGCTTTGATCGTTTATTGACCTTAGCTTCGCTGTTATTGCAATCAGCTCTGACCCGAACTGAAAGTCGAGGCGGTCATTATCGAGAGGATTATCCTAGCGTCACCCACTCACCTGCAACCAGTATTGTTACCCCTTTATGCAGCCAAGCTGACGAATTTTCAAGGAATGTAAAACCGATTGATAATATCGCTGAGCTTAAACTGAACAAACAAAGCAGTTCTAAACGGGCTATTTTGGTAGCCAAAGCTTCCTAGCTCTTGTCTTGAGTATTAGGAATGGGCAATCGAGACTCATTCCTTATCTTGTCCTCACTGCCGGTTATGATAGTGAGGTAAGCCCTACCTTTTCATACCAAACAACCCTCACCTCTCAAGCTATGGTAGAATCGCTATTTCTTCGCTATGGCTAACGGTAGACTTTTGTTTTTTCAAACTTTAGCACACACCGCAACCATGACTTACCCTCACTAATCAGCCTGTGTGTCCTCTCATGCAAACACCACAAAACTTAGACAACCTCATCACCCTTATTTTAGTACTAGCTCCTCTATTTATTGGTTTTGCCCTGCCATTAAATAAAACCCTTGTCCAGCTATCAGAAAAGATGCTAGGTTATTTGGTGTATGTCATTTTGACGCTTATCGGCATTGAATTGGCACAAGTCGAGGGGCTTGGTAGCCGAATTACTGACATTCTCATGTACGTCAGTGTGTTGTCTGTATTGACTATTGGTAGTGGTCTGGCCGCTCTAATGGTGTTTGACCGTTTTTCACCTTGGACACCAGCAGGAAAAAACAGCAATGCGGCTCCCAAGGTCAGTATTCGAGGCAGCTTGTTACAGGTCAGCTGTGTGATTATCGGCTTTGTGATTGGTATGTTTTTGCCCGAGGGTTATAGACCGCCAGCAGATAGCATGACCGTCCTATTAATGATACTTATTTTGTTGGTTGGTATTGGTCTAAAAGGCTCAGGCATCACCTTAAAAGAAGTACTGCTAAGCAAACGTGGTATGCAAACTAGTGTTATTTTCACCCTTGCGGTACTAATGGGTGGCATTGTATTTTGGCTGATCTTTGATGAGGTGTCTTTGACTCAAAGCTTAGCTTTGGCTTCTGGCTTTGGTTGGTATTCGCTGTCAGCCATTGTAATGACCGATGCATATGGCGCAGTTTGGGGCAGTGTGGCACTGTTTAATGATTTGGTGCGTGAGTTCTTTGCGCTGTTGTTTATACCGTTTTTTATGCGCAAAACCCCTTCAGCAGCGGTGGGGCTTGGTGGTGCAACCAGTCTCGATTTTACTTTACCCATTATTCAACAATCAGGTGGGCTTGGCGTGGTGCCTTTAGCCATTAGCTTTGGTTTTATTATTAACATTGTGGCGCCAGTACTGATGGTTGTTTTCTCTTCTTTTGGATAATCAGTATTTAACTGCCCCTAAGATGGTAATCACCCAAAAAAATAACACCGCTCAAACGCAGATTACTCTCTTGAAACGCAAAAAGGTATGGTTTGTTGGTCAATATTAGACCTCGAAACCATACCTTTTTTTATGATGGAAATTAAAGGATTAAGACTTTAGCTTTCTTTTATAAGTGACCTTGTTATTGATTGAGATCTTGATTCTTTTTTTCTTAACCATTCTCTCAATCACTTTTTCTACCAGCTTTTCATCATCGGTACGCAAGTGGCTAAGCAAGAAGTTTCGTAACGCTTTTTTCTTAAGAGGACGCCTGTTACCAGGTTGTTTTTTTAGCAACTTAACGCCTTTATGGCACTGCTTTTTAACTTCTTTTTTTGCTGCCTTTTTGGCTGATTTTTCTTTTTTATCTTGCTTGTCTTTCTTGTGGTCTTTGTCCTTTTTACGGTCTTTATCTTTTTTATCCTTCTTATCTTTCTTGTGCTTTTTGTCTTTCTTGTGCTTTTTCTCCTTTTTCTCTTCTTTACGCTTTTTATCTTTTTTGTGATCCTTATCCTTGTCTTGTTTTTTATCTTTTTTGCTAGATTTCTCTAACTTCTCTTCATTAAGTAATTTATCTTCATCTTTGTCGCTCATGATGCACCTCTCCTGATCATATTAAGTTAATAACTCTGTAAAACACATCACAACTAAATTCCGCTTTATCCCCTTTTTACTACTGGGCTAGCGAACCGAACACTAAAAATGATTTAAATGATTAAACAGCTATTTAAAATAGCGACTGCGAGAATCGATAAAGGCCTCATTTACAACCCACTCGCTTTTTGAGTAAAGAACCTCATCAACGGCTTAATCTTACCCACTTGATACATGCCTTCACTACGAATTTGCTGCACAGGGCGAAGTGCCGCAAAGTCACCGGCAAACAGCCAGTTCATCAATGAGAAGCTGTGCATCATAACACTGTTGTGCGGACGGCGCGTTCGCTCATAACGGCGCAATGTGGCCAGCTCACCCCAGCATCTACCGCCACTGCGCTCATAATCTGCCATCAACTCTTCCACTAAGGCAGCCACATCAAGCATGCCTAAATTCAGTCCTTGACCCGCCAGCGGATGTACGCCATGCGCCGCATCTCCGACTAACACTAAGTTTTCTTTGACATAGTGCTTGGCCTGCTGAGCGTTAAGCGGGAAGCTTGCAATAGACTCAAGTTGCTCAATATCGCCTAACGCATACTGACTGGCAGCAGCAAGCTCTCTTCGCAAGGTGTCATCATCTTCTTCATTTAACTGCAGTAGCTCAAGGGCTCTATTACGAGGCAGACTCCATACCACCGATTGCCAGTGCTGCGGATTGGCCTTATCGTCTTCAGTGACATCGGCTAGAGGTAATAAAGCTAGCGTGCCCGTGGGTAGCATAAGTTGTCTTGCAGTGGCACGGTGTGGCTGCTGAGTCTTAATAGCACAGCAAATAGCGGTTTGATTGTAGTCTAAAGTATCCAATCCAATACCCGCCTCACGTCGCACCAGTGATCCGCGACCATCAGCACCTATAAGCAGCTTACCTTGCAGCTTATCGCCATTATCCAAGTGCACCTGATAGCCTTGTTGGCTGCCTAACCAATCAAGCAAAGTGACCTTATGGCCTGCTACCAAGGTCAAGTATTCACTGACATCCTCTGCCGCCATACGTTGATATAAAGCATGCTCAATAACGAAAGGCTCGACCATACTGCCCAGCAATTGCGGCACATACTCATCGCCGAAATTTAGCTCACCCTTACCGTCTTGCTGCCACACTTGCATCTGAGTGTAATCGGCCTTGCGCCCTGACTGAGCAATCAATTGCCACGCACCCACCTGCTTTAACAGCTCAATACTAGCAATGCTGAGCGCAAAGACTCGGGCATCACGCTGCAGTAACTTTTGTTGCCATTGCTCTTTGGTCAATTCAGGACGGGCATCGATTAAAGTCACTTTTTGCTGCTGCTGTGCCAATTTCAATGCCAAAGTCGCACCGACTATGCCGCCGCCAATAATTAGGGTTTGTGTCTCAGTAGTTGTCGCCATAAAGCCGCCCAATGTTTCAAATAAAATCAGTTAAAATTAAAATTGCTGCCATTCAAGTTTGCAAACTTTAGGACTTAAGACCCATCGCATAGTTGGCCACCAGTGGCTTCACGTTAGGTAGCTTATCAAAAGCAATCAAGGCCACGTTGCGGGCCAGCTTCACTGCTGGATTGGGATGAGTAAAGCCATGCACTACGGCATCACAGAAGCGGATCACACGCTTTTGGTCTTTTTGACGGGCACGCTCATAAGCTTTTAGCATAGAGCTCTCACCAATATCTTCCCCACGTAACACTTGATTACCCAGCATTTTTGCTAACACATGAGCATCGCGCATACACAGGTTAAAGCCTTGACCGGCAACTGGGTGCAAGGTATGCGCCGCATTACCCATAATCACCACGCGCCCCTCAACCTGTTTGTTTGCCAATACGCGAGTTAATGGATAAGCGCCCCGTCTTCCCGCCTCAACAAAGGTTCCTGCTCGTTGACCAAAGGCCTTTTGTAAAGTGGCCATAAACAGCGCATCATCGTCTAGATACTGCTGCTCTTCCCCACTTTTACAAACCCAAACTACAGAACGTCGGTAGCCGGCCTGTACCGGGTTATTGCCATCACCTTCTGCATCCGTTAATGGCAATACAGCCAAAGGGCCTGCCGGGCTAAAGCGCTCAATAGCCACGTGTTCATGAGGCTTATCGGTCTGCACCACCCCAACAATAGCGGTCTGTCCATAATCGTAATCCTTGGTCCCAATACCCAGTAAATTACGCACTGTGGAATCTCGACCATCGCAAGCTACTAACAAATCAGCGCTTAAGGTTTGCTGTTGTTCAGTATCCGTATCATAAACCAGGGTCACTGAAGTTGCTGACTGCTCAACATCAGTAACGTTTGCCCCATCGATCAAGTTAATTAATGGGCTTTGCTGCACTGCCAATAACAACTTACGACCCAACCAAGCGTTCTCCATAACCTGACCAAAAGACTCTACATTTTCCTCTTCTTTATTCAGCTGAGCATAGCCAAAGCTGCCCTGCTCGCTAACCTGAACTGAGTCAATGCGACAGGCCTGACTTTGTAACTGATCCCACAGATTAATCTCTTGATAAATTTGTACTGTGCGACGTGACAAAGCGGTATTACGGCTGTCTAGATAATGGGTTCTTTTGGCATCTTCTTTGGGACTAAGTTTGGGATATTTATTACGCTCCACTATGGTGCTAGCAATGCCTTGAGCGGCCAGTAATAAAGCAAAAGACAACCCCACATGACCCCCACCAGCAATAATAACGTTTTGCTCGGTAATGGCATTTTGATTTGTCTGAGGATTTAAATCGTTTATTACAGGATTATTTTCAGTTTGATTTGTCATGGATTACTCTTATTCACTTGGCTTAAGCTTATCTGTTTAATATTTTCTTATTTAGTATCTTATCATGTTACCTTAATTATCGACCTTATAATCATAGCCTTTGACCTACTCCCACCACCAAACCTAGAGGTTATGGTGGGGGAATCTTTGCGACCCATAGTAACTTCAATCTAGGATTGTGTCACCACCTTTCGCCAGTACACTTACGCTGATAAGTATTGTACTGGAGGAACTCTTTACACAGTAGCAAGTCCTGCTACATCAGCTAACGCCTGTTGGCGTATATTATTGCTTGTATTGATATCACTGTCATGCTGTGTTTGACAGCTAGGACACACCCAATGACGCACCGATAACGGCAGACTCTCTAATTTGTGATGACAATGCGAGCAAATTTTACTACTAGCAAAGAACCGATTTACTTTTAGAACATTTTTGCCATACCAACTCGCCTTGTAAGTAAGCAGAGTAACAAACTGTCCCCAACCAACATCATTAATCGCTTTAGCAAGTTTACGGTTCTTTACCATGTTTTACACCTAAATCTTCAATCGCATAACTGGTAGCTTGGTTTTCGCAAATCAGTTTATACGTGACTTTATGGTGTAAGTCTAAGCGCTGGTTGCGTACTTTTTCATGAATACGAGCAACCGCTAATTTTTGCTTTTGATAGTTTTTACTTTGTTTTTGTTTACGAGCAAATATTTTTTGCTGTGCAGAAAGTCTTTGACTGGCTTTGGATAAATGTTTTGGGTTATCAACCTTGCTGCTATCAGACAAAACAAGTAGATGACTGATGCCTAAGTCAATACCAACAGTTAGGCTAGGCTCTATTGTGGTAGGTGTTGGTACAACTTCATTGTTTTCAACTAACATACTTGCATAGTATTTGCCTGTTGCTGTCTTACTAATCGTTACTGTTTTAATCTTACCCTCAAACTCACGGCTAAATACGGTCTTAATACCCTTTATTTTAGGTAGGTTGATCATGCCTTGTGCAAAGTTTGCTGTGCAATGCTGAGGGCATTGATAACTTCGCTGTGGGATTTTTTTAGATTTAAAACGTGGAAACTTAGCCTGACCTTTGAAGAAGTTAGTAAAAGCGGTATGTACGCCCCGCAAGGCATTTAGTAGTGATTGACTGTTGACCTCACTAAGCCATGAAAATTTAGCCTTTTTCTTTTTCTTTTTCTTAACCAAGTGACTTTGAATTTTGGTGCGTGACAAAGACTTACCAAATATAGCGTAGTATCGTTTTTGCAAAGCTAACGCCCAGTTGAACACAAAACGGCTACAGCCAAAGTGCTTTTCGATAAGCACCTGCTGTTCACGATTTGGGTAAATGCGATATTTATAGGCTTTAAGCATGGTTTGGAAGTCGTCTTGAATAGAGATATAACCTAGCATCACTTCTATTTGATATCAATTATGAGCAGGTTATTAAAATCCCATTACAACAGTATTTATAGACTTACTTATCATTTAGTGTTAGTCACGAAAAACGGTAGAAAATGCTTTACTGGGGCTATGCTTGATAGGCTAAAAGAAATCATAACTGACCTTTGTTAAAAAATGGGAAGTTGAGCTGTTAGAACTCAATGGGGATTCTGACCATGTGCATTTACTGCTTGATATGAACCCCAATATCATGCCAAGTAAGTTTATCAATAATCTAAAAGCAGTAACTAGCCGACTGATGAGAAAGGCATTTGCAAAACATTTGGCACAGTTTTACTCGGAGCCTGTACTTTGGACTAGGGCATATTGTTTGCTGACTACTGGCGGTGCTACGATTGATACCATTTGATAATATATCGAAAGACAAGAACGCCCTGACTAGGTCGCCCGTGCTGACATCTCCACCTAAATCAAAGATTATAGGTGGAGAATTACGCACGATAAGTTAAACTCTAATATTATTTAATCGCCCCCTAGCAACTATCTCTGCATCATCAAATTACAAAAATCGACTCATTGCTTGGCTGCTATCGCTTGAATTTCATTATTTAACGGCCATAATAAATACATAGTTTTAAAACCTACATAAAAAAAGGATCCTCACTTGACCGATACCGTCACACGAAAAATCAACTTGGATTTTTTAACCTCCTCTCAGCTAAAAATCTTAGTTGGTGAATACAATAACAATCTTAAATACATTGAAGAACGCCTTGGCATTCATATAAATCAGCGTCAGCATAAGTTCATCTTAGCCGGTGACCTGACAGCGGTAGAGCGTGGCGACTTTATTTTAAACAAATTGGCTGATGAATCTCAGTCTGAAAAAGACATTACGCCGCACGAGCTGCATCTTATCATTCAAGCCAGTATGTCTCGTGATTTTGATACCTTTGCTAGTCCTGAAAAAGTTGAAGATGAGCCAGACTCAGAAGAATATGCCTACGATGCTGAGGCCAACTATGACTCGATTGCGCTAAAAACCCGTAAAGGCAAAATCATTCCTCGCGGCGGCAATCAGCAGCGTTATGTGAAGCGTATTTTGACTTCTGATGTGTCATTTGGTGTGGGTCCTGCCGGTACCGGTAAGACTTATCTGGCCGTCGCTTGCGCCGTTGATATGCTAGAGCGTAATGAGATTGAGCGTATCTTACTGGTACGTCCTGCGGTAGAAGCCGGTGAAAAACTAGGCTTTTTACCAGGCGACTTAACTCAGAAGATTGACCCTTATCTACGCCCTTTATATGACGCTTTATACGAAATGCTTGGCTTTGAAAAAGTGGGTAAGTTAATTGAGAAGCAAATCATTGAGATTGCCCCATTGGCCTATATGCGTGGGCGTACGCTAAACAATTCATTTGTTATTCTCGATGAGGCACAAAACACTACCCCTGAACAGATGAAAATGTTCTTAACCCGTTTGGGCTTTGGTTCCCGGGCGGTTATTACCGGTGACGTGACTCAGGTCGACTTACCGCGTGGCCATAAATCTGGTCTGGCTCAAGCCATTCAAATCTTAGGTAAAATTGATGAGATTCATGTCACTAAATTTGAATCTAAAGACGTGGTACGTCATCAGCTGGTCCAAAAAATCGTTGAAGCTTACGGCGCTTGGGATGAAGAACAAGAAGCCATTAAAGAGGCCCGTAAAATAGCTCGCCGAGAAGAGCAAGAGCGCAAACAAGCTGAAGCAGATGCTAAGTCTTAACGCTTAACCATATAAAAGCTTATAGTTTCTTATTTTTATTACCAACAAGTCGGATACTCTCCGGCTTGTTGTTTTTATACCACTCATTAAGGATTAATCCTCTTTTTACTAGATTACTCAGCTGGACTCATTATGACAGACTCCCTTCTACCTACTATTGATATTAGCGCTTCAGAGGCTATCGCCACTGAAATCCTTGATCAGTATTACTCACTTGAAGCCATTCAGCAGGTACTAACCACCACTCTAAATTATATGGATGCACAACCGGTTAATCTGCCTTACTTTGAAGAATTGCATAACGAGCAGTGGACAACAAAGCCAAAACAGTTGGGCATTTATTTAACGGACAGTACTGAAGGCCGTGAGCTAAACTTAGAGGCGCGTGGCAAAGATTACGCCACCAACATCTTATCTTACCCAAGTGACCTACCTGCCCTTATCTTAGCGGAAATGCCAGAAGTGGCTTTGGGTGAACTGATTATTTGCCATGAAGTAGTCGAGCAGCAGGCAAAAGAACAAAACAAAACTGTTGGCGAACATGTAACCCATTTATTGGTACATGGTATCTTGCATTTATTAGGCTTTGATCATGAGTTAGGACAAGCTGAACAGGATGAAATGGAAGGCTTTGAAATTGCTATTTTAGAGAAGCTAAGTATCAGCAATCCGTATATTGCCAAGTAGTCATTACAGACCGTTGTCTTAACTGTTTATTTAATAAACCCTTGAAATAAAAAAAGTTATCCACATATATATAGGTAAGAGAGACACTTAGATGTCACATAGTAAACCATTAACTATGAGGATAATAATATGAATAAATTAGTCACTAGAAATTCGATTTTTGATAGCTTATTTGATGAAATGTCACCTAGCTTTTTAATGCGCCCCCTACATGGTGATGCCCTACCTGCTGCTTCAAAAATTAAGATTGATGTCAGTGAAAAAGACGACACCTTCTTTGTAAATGCAGAAGTTCCAGGGGTGGCCAAAGAAGATATTGATTTGTCAATTTCTGGAGATGTGGTTTCAATCAGTGCTGAGATTGCCCAAAAAGATGAGCAAAAAGAAGGCAATAAAGTTCTACGTAGCGAGCGTTACTATGGCTCGGTCTCACGTAGCTTCCAGTTACCTGAGAAGATTGATGTCGATAAAGCAGAAGCTTCTTATGAAAACGGCATATTGCAACTGTCTTTACCTAAGCTTACGGGCTCAACCAGCAAGAAGCTTGAAATTAAATAACCTAATAAGCCAATAGGCAAGCTAGGGCGTGTCCTCAATTTAACTTACAGTGAATAATAGTACAAGCTAGGTAAAGCATAGATTTAAAATTGCGTGCTAGCTTTTCATAGCGTGTTGCTAT
>NZ_FUGD01000049.1 GCF_900162815.1 Psychrobacter pasteurii
CAAGAGACGTCCGTCAAGGGTGCAGATATTAGTCAGTGGTATTATTGGCGTTGGCAAATAGAATCTTATTTTAAATTGCTTAAAAGTGCAGGACTTCAGTTAGAGTCCTGGTTACAGCAAAGTGGAGACGCTTATTTTAAGCGGTTGTTAATTGCCTCTCAGGCTTGTACGCTCGTGTGGCGTATTATGCAAGTATCTGATAAACAGTCGAAAGAGTTTGCTTTGTTTTTAGTGCGCCTCTCAGGTCGGCAAGTGAAACGGAGCAAACCAATAACCGCACCTGCTGTGATGGCAGGATTGTTCCAGTGGCTTAATTTTACCGAACTGGTAAATCATTATCCCCCTGACAAACTAAGTGAATTCGCTGATGCCGCTAGTAAATTTGTGTAGATACCTATGCACTTCAGGGGGTGGATATAGGGCGAATGGTGATAAAATAAAGCTATTAACCCTTTTGACTTATTCGCCTGCAACTACCGCATCAAAGCCTGCCTCTTCAATAGCTTCTACTATAGCATCAACAGCTACTGCTGAGGAATCATAAGCCACTGAAGCTTTATTGCCTTCTAGATCTACTTCTACTGACTGCACCCCATCAAGCTGTGTTAAAGCGCTGTCTACGCTTTTTACGCAGCCGCCGCAAGTCATACCATCGATGTTAATTACTTGGGTTTCAATGCTCATTATCTACTCCTTATCATTTTTTATTGTTTTGGCTTATATTTAATTTATATTCTACTCGATGCTGACTAGTTTTTTGGATTGGCGGGAGCATCCACAGGGAAAGGCTGAGTAACATAATCTACCATACGGATGGCCGCCTTAATGGCATGGATAGAGGTTTTGGTATCTTCAAATTTTACAACCCCGGTATCACTCTCAGGAGATAGCTCGGCTGCCAGCACCCCATCCATATTTTGTAAGGCAGTAATGACACCCTCAATACCTTCAGCATCATCAATGTTTTTGATACTAAATTGCACCTGTTGAATAGCCATACTGCCTCCGTTTTATCATTTAGATTAATATCGTTGTTTTGGGTTTATGTGTGGCATATATTGTGCGGCATATAGCAGGTCAAATTAATGAGTATCTAATACGCTAAAGCCTTTTACCAAGTCATCGATTTGCTTTAACTGAGTTAAAAACGCTTCTAATTGGCTCATTCTTAACGCACAAGGACCATCACATTTTGCCACTTCTGGATCTGGGTGAGCTTCTAAGAATAGTCCTGCCAGGCCTGTTGCCATACCAGCACGAGCCAGTGTGGTAATCTGTTCACGGCGACCACCCGCACTATCACTGCGCGCGCCAGGCTGCTGCAAACTGTGCGTGACATCAAAGAATACCGGCACATCCATCTGCTTCATAGTATCAAAGCCCAGCATATCTACCACTAGGTTATTGTAACCAAAGGAAGTACCACGCTCACATAGGATAATCTTGTCATTTCCGGCTTCTAAGCACTTATTGATGATATGGCGCATCTCGTGTGGGGCTAAAAACTGTGCTTTTTTGATATTAATAATAGCCCCAGTTTTTGCCATAGCCTGTACTAAGTCAGTTTGACGACTTAAAAAAGCAGGCAGCTGAATAATATCGGCTACTTCTGCCACAGGCTGAGCTTGGTATGGCTCGTGGACATCAGTAATGATAGGCACATTATATTTTTCTTTGATTTGACCCAACCAGTCCACCCCTTTTTCTAGGCCAGGACCACGGTATGAGTTTAAGCTTGAACGGTTGGCTTTATCAAAGCTTGCCTTAAAGACATAGCCAATGCCCAAACGGTTACAGATATCAATGTAGCCTTCAGCAATTTCGAAAGCCAGCTCTTTTGATTCTAGAACGTTCATACCACCAAATAGCACAAACGGCTTATCATTGGCGATAGTAATATCATTTAATTGAATTTGTGATTGTGCTTGAGTTAATGCAGTCATAAAGTTCTCTTTTTATTATCCAAAGTTGGCTGATTTTTTAAATAGGTCTTGTTCATTAAAAAATTGATAGATATAAGGATTGTAGTACATGCTAAGCCAAATACAAACCTTATATACAAAACACCAAACTTAGCTTAAAAACGAAAAAAGAGGTCAGGATAGCCCAACCTCTTTTTTTATAAAACGGATTGTTAATCGCACAACCCGTTTATGACTCATGAAATATTATGAGCTTACTTTTGGTTTTTAATCGCAGCTTCGATGAAGCTTGCAAATAAAGGATGACCGGTTCGTGGTGAGCTTGTGAACTCAGGGTGGAACTGTACACCAACAAACCAAGGATGATCCGCAATCTCTACTGACTCAACCAAATGCTGCTTAGCTGAGTAGCCTGAGATGCTCATACCCGCTTCTTCTAATGGCTCAATATAGCGGTTATTCATCTCATAACGATGGCGATGACGCTCAGTGATCACCTTAGAGCCATAGATTTGATGTAGCTTAGAGCCTTCCACCAATTCTGCCTTCTGGCTACCTAAGCGCATAGTACCGCCTAAGTCTGAGTCATCATTGCGAACTTGTAACTCACCTTTTTCGTCTAACCATTCAGTGATTAGGCCGATGATAGGCTCTTCGGCTTGACGATCAAACTCTGTTGAGTCTGCTCTTAGACCTAGCTTGTTGGTCGCAAATTCAATAACTGCCAACTGCATACCCAAGCAGATACCCAAGAATGGAATATTGTTTTCACGCGCATAAGTGATGGCACGCATCTTACCTAATTTACCGCGCTCACCAAATCCGCCGGGTACTAAGATAGCATCGGCCTGCTCTAGTTGCTTAACTAGACTGTCGTCAGTTTCTAACGCTTCAGCATCAACGTAATCAATCTCAACCTTAGTCTTATGGGTAATACCGGCATGCAATAAAGCTTCATTGATTGATTTATAAGCATCGGGTAGCTCTACATATTTACCTACGATAGCTACAGTCAATTTACCTTCAGCATTTAACAGACGATCAACCACTTTATCCCAATCTGATAGATCGGCTTCTGGTGCTTCAATACCAAAACGCTCAAGGATAATATCGTCTAAGTCTTGCTCATGTAGGGTGCGTGGAATCTGATAAATACTATCAGCATCTTCACATAAGATAACCGCGCGCTCTTCTACATTGGTGAATAACGCAATCTTACGACGGTTGTCTTCGCCAATGGCATGCTCAGAACGACAAATCAATACGTCTGGCTGTAGGCCAATTGAACGCAGCTCTTTTACTGAATGCTGAGTAGGCTTGGTCTTAGTTTCGCCAGCACTTGAGATGTAAGGCACTAACGTTAAATGCATAAGCATGGCACGATTTCGGCCTAGCTCAACTTGCATCTGACGAACCGCTTCCATAAATGGTAGCGACTCAATGTCACCCACAGTACCACCAATTTCGATGATAGCGATATCATGACCTTCGCCACTGGCGTGGATACGGTGTTTGATTTCATCAGTGATGTGTGGAATAACTTGTACTGTACCGCCCAAATAATCACCACGGCGTTCTTTGTTCAATACAGTTTGGTAGATACGGCCACTGGTAAAGTTGTTGGTTTTACTCATTTTTGAGTGGCGTAAAAAGCGCTCGTAATACCCTAGGTCTAAATCAGTTTCAGCGCCATCTTCGGTAACGAATACTTCACCGTGCTGGAAAGGACTCATGGTACCTGGATCGACGTTGATGTACGGATCCATTTTGGTCATGGTGACTTTTAGGCCACGCGCTTCCAATACGGCCGCTAAAGAGGCTGCGGTAATACCTTTACCTAGTGAGGACACAACCCCACCGGTCACAAATATAAATTTAGTCATAGTTTTAGTCTTAATGCGGCAGTCGCAAGTTGGTAAAAAGAGATTTTACTAAATTTGAGGGAGAATTTACAGGGTTGACTTTGTATTAACTTTAAGATTGCAATTAGATAGACAGGATATATTGATACACTCATCAAAAACCTTCAGATTTGAGCCTGACTATAGTAATACACAACAATTGTCAGGGGCATAGTGTAACAGTTTCTTGCTGTGTAGACGCATGAAAATAGGTATGGTTTTAACACTCATTGCTAATTTAAAGTTTTGACCCATAAAAAAACTCATCCCCGAAGGGATGAGCTTTTTGAGAATAAGATTCTAATTTAAATTAGAATTTGTATTCTAGACCGCCACCAAATGCGAATACTTTACCGTCGCCAAGGTTGCCACTAAGACGCTTGCCGTCCTTATCAACCCATACAACATTATCAGCATCGTTTTGACCAATGTAAGCATGAGCAATCATGTTTTTCTGATAGTAGTACTTACCACCAACAACGATTTGGCTTGAGTCAAAACCATCTACACCGTCTAAGTTAGAAGTGTTGTTATACTGAGTGTAAATAGTAGCAGGCTTAGCAAAGTTAGTTAGACCCATTTGAGCACTAATTACATAGCCTTTTTCTTTCTTATCGCCGTAATCGTAGTCAGCTTCTTGATATAAGCCACCTAGCGTTACAGGGAAACCTGAGTTGAAAGTAGCTAGGTCTAAAGTAGCAGTACCACGGATTAAGCTACCAGCAAGGTTTACATCATCATCATATGCAACACCAGCCGTGAAACCTTGACCTTGGTCATACATTAATGAGGCACCCCAGCCACTGTTATTATCGTCACTGATATCATCATCATTGGCATACATAGCAGCAAACTGTAATGGAATACCATCAATCTTAGGTGCTTGCCAAACCACAGAGTTTGAGATACGACCGCTGTCTGCCATGTTTAAGGCAGCAACTTTCTGTTCTGATTTAATCTTAGTAGTACCTAGGTTATCCCAATAGCCTTCGTTTACTACTACGTTGTTGATATAGTCAGTAGTTGATTGGTTATGACCAACGCGGAACTCACCAAAAGTGTTGTTTTTAACACCTAGGAAAGTATCACGGTTTTTGAAGGTTTGGTCATCATCATTATCAACATCAACTGCGTACTCTAATTGATAAATAACATCAGTGTTAGCACTTAATGGCTCTGAGCCTTTAAGGCCTAGACGTGAACCATTAGAGTTAATTTGAACGCCGTCATCGCTTTTGTTGCCTAGCTCTTCATCAACGTAATCAGCAGTCATAAATACTTTGCCGTAGAACGTTGGAGCAGCGTTAGCCGCAGATACAGATAGAGCAGCAACAGCTGATGCTAAAAGTAGTTTTTTCATGGGGTAAATCTCCACTTTACAATTTTAGTTATGGGCTGCCCTAACAAGCTAACGCCCAGTTTCTTCCATAAAAGATCTAAACTTTACTTGTACCTAAAAAAAGAGACAAACTTAGTTAGAACTGACTTAAATATGATTATGGCAACATTATGTGACATATCTGTTAAATGAGTAACTGAATTTATCTATTCGTTTCATATTATAACGATACAAGATAAAACTATATTTATAGTTCTGTTACATCACTAACCAAACTCATACTTTCGATCTAAGGATATCAACTTTGAAATAATTTGCAACATTTATTTCAAAGTTTTTATCTGCTGCATCCCCCTATATTTTATTTAAAACACTGATTTTCTTAAAAAAATTAGTGCTAAAAAAATTATTTAGCCCCTATTGATAACCGATCTTAGATACATTTTGGGCTGATATTTGCTACTTACTGGATTCTGCCCCTATCTAAATGATGGTTATTAATATTTGGCTTCAATATGGATCTGTAGCACCAGGTTAATAGATCACAGCACTTTCCTACAGGCAATAAAAAACCCTAAGGCGTATATCAAATACGCCAAAGTGAAATTAGGACGGATAATAAAGACTAAGCTATATAAAGCCTATTTTATTCACCAGTCGGCTTAGCGCGCTTTTAGCTCTAAGCGGGCAGCGTGTAGCAATGGCTCAGTGTAACCACTTGGCTGCTCACGACCTTTAAATACTAAGTCACAAGCGGCTTTGAAGGCGATTGAATTGTCGAAGTTATCAGCCATAGGCATGTAGTTTGAATCGCCTAAGTTTTGCTCATCAACAACTTTGGCCATACGCTTCATAGATTCCATAACCTGCTCTTCAGTTACGATACCATGGTGTAACCAGTTAGCGATGTGCTGGCTTGAGATACGTAGCGTTGCACGGTCTTCCATTAGACCAACGTTATTGATGTCAGGCACTTTTGAACAACCCACACCTTGATCAACCCAGCGTACAACGTAACCTAAGATACCCTGTGCGTTGTTATCAAGCTCTTGACGCTTCTCTTCTCCACTCCAGTTAGTGTCTTTGGCTAATGGAATGGTCAAGATATCATCTAGGCTAGCACGCTCACGGCCTTTAAACTTCTCTTGAATCTCTTTAACGTTGTTTTGATGGTAGTGGATACTGTGTAGCGTTGCGCCAGTTGGTGAAGGTACCCAAGCAGTCGTCGCACCCGCTTGAGGATGGTTAGACTTAGTCTCAACCATTTCTTTCATTTCATCAGGCTTCGCCCACATACCTTTACCGATTTGAGCACGACCAATTAAACCTGTCTCGATACCCACATCTACGTTCCACTGCTCATAAGCAGGTAACCAAGCTTGTGACTTCATGTCGCCTTTACGTACGAACGGACCGGCATTCATACTGGTGTGCATCTCATCGCCTGTACGGTCTAAGAAGCCTGTATTAATGAAGATCACACGCTCTTTAGCTTGGCGGATACACTCTTTTAGGTTAACAGTAGTGCGACGCTCTTCATCCATTACCCCCATTTTTAGAGTGTTACGTGGTAATCCTAGGGCATCTTCAACCGCTGCGAATAATTCGTTAGCGAACTTAACTTCTTCAGGACCATGCATTTTCGGCTTAACGATGTACATTGAACCTTCACGAGAGTTTGAACGCTCATTGTTGCCTTTAATATCATTGATGGTTAATAATGGCGTTACCAAGGCGTCCATGATGCCTTCGAAAATTTCTTCTTGACCTTCGCCTAGATCTACCAATACCGCTGGGTTTTGCATTAAGTGACCCACGTTACGGATTAACAATACCGCACGACCTGGTAATACTAGCTTGCCACCATCTGGAGTAGTGTATTCACGATCTGGATTTAGTTTACGGGTTAACTCTTTACCGCCTTTATAGAAAGTCTCAGTTAGGTCGCCGTTCATTAAACCAAACCAGTTACGGTAAGCTTCTACTTTTTCTTCAGCATCTACAGCCGCTACTGAGTCTTCACAGTCTTGAATAGCAGTAATAGCTGATTCTAATAACACGTCTTTAATATGAGCGGGGTCAGTTTCGCCCACTGGATGGCTGGCATCAATTTGGATTTCAACGTGTAAGTTATTGTTCTTTAATAAGATACCTTTTGGATTGCTCTCTTCACCCACATAGCCTACAAACTGAGCGGTATCCGCCAATGTAGTGCTGTTATCACCTTGAGCAATTTTTAATTCGCCACCTTCAACGCTAAAACCAGTAACGTCTGTGTAGCTGCCTTGCGCCAGTGCAAAGTTCTCATCTAAGAATGCTTTGGCATAAGCTACAACCGCTTCACCACGTTTTGGATTGTAGCTGCTGCCTTTGTCTTTACCATCAGCGGTATCGATTACATCAGTACCATATAAGGCATCATAGAAGCTACCCCAACGAGCATTGGCTGCGTTAAGTGCGTAGCGAGCATTACGAACAGGTACTACTAGCTGTGGGCCAGGGATACTAGCGATTTCAGGATCAACATTCTCTGTTGAAACTTCGAAGTCATCGCCTTCTGGTAATAGGTAGCCGATTTCAGTTAAGAATTCTTTGTATTTTGGATAGTCGATTTCGCCATCTTTGGTTGGGTTGTCTAAGTGCCACTGGTCAATCTTGGCTTGTAGCTCATCACGCTTGGCCAAAAGCTCTTTGTTGCGTGGCGTGAACTTCTTGACAATCTCTTCAAAGTTAGACCAATAAGCGTCTGATTCCACACCAACACGGGGTAGCACATCATTTTCAATAAAATTATAAAGTTGGCTATCAATGGCTAAGATGCCTTTTTGAACGCGATTTTCATTGTTATTAACAGAGTTACTCATACCATATGATCCTTTGTTGGTGAATGAATTAATCAGTGTCTTCAGTGTTTCCTATAAGCCTACCCTATGCACAAGCATCTTTAGGCTAGTTATTATTAATTTTATTGAAACAAATTAGCGCTATACCCATAGCTGAAATACACTCTTATACTGATTGACGACCCACTAGGAGGCCGTCTTTCTTCATACTACTATCATTGAGATAAATAAACAAGAAACCGCCATTTTTTAAATAAATGTTTAATCTTTACTGCCTTGATACTCCTAATTAAACCCTTTATTATCAATGTATTACCAAATATTTTTATAGAGAACTTATGAGTTCTTTGTCATTAATTGGCCGTTAGTAGCTGTAACAAAAGATTTTTATAGCCCTAAATAGTGCCTTATTAACGTTAATTTCAAAGCCATAAAGTAAGTTGCTAAAAACTAGAAGTATAACTGTGGCTAATATGTTACCTCTAATTTGTTACAATAGTCATTTTTAACTTTATGCCCTTTAATCTGAATACTCTTTAACCTAAATACTCTTTAATCCGAATACACAATCAACCTGAATAAAATATAACCTTATTGATTTACACCTGCTGTCTGGCTTAGTCAAAGGTATAAATGAGCTGCTATTATGAGTGACGATCTTCTTAATGACCAAAACAACACCGTGACTGCTCCTGCCAAAACGGATATCTCTCACATTCATGATTTCTTGGGAGCCCCTACCCCTAAAGCTTGGCTTGAAGCTGCCGTCAATGATTTACCGACTATTATTCAAGATCATGCCAACTGTGAGAAAAAAGCCGCAGGCACTGCGATGAACTTAATATTCCGTTATGAGTTCCATCAAGATTTACAAATGAAACTGGCGCAGTTAATCCGTGAGGAAATGCTGCACTATGAGCAAGTGGTGGGAATTATGGAAGAGCGCGGTCAAAAGTGGCGCCATTTACCCGCCAGCCGCTATGCCAAAGGTATGTTGAAGCACAAACGCACTTATGAACCCGCTGCGATGATTGATATTCTGATTATCGGGGCCTTTATTGAGGCTCGATCTTGTGAGCGTTTTGCCGCCTTAAGTGA
This sequence comes from Psychrobacter pasteurii, assembly GCF_900162815.1. Lineage (GTDB taxonomy): Bacteria > Pseudomonadota > Gammaproteobacteria > Pseudomonadales > Moraxellaceae > Psychrobacter > Psychrobacter pasteurii. The sequence goes on from NZ_FUGD01000049.1 coordinate 9,104, forward strand.
GGTGGTCGATGATGAGCGCTTGGCAAAATATTATCGCTATCTACTCAAGTCTGAAAGCCGTCATTATGAAGACTATATCACCCTCGCCCGCTCATTACAGCCTAAAGACGGAGCAAGTGTGGATCTTGAAGCCTTATCGAAAGCTACTAATGGCAGTATCAATACCGATGAGGACACCATGAATGTTGATCAACGTATTGCTTTTTTTAAGCAAGTTGAAGCTGAGCTGATCAATAGTCCAGATACCGAGTTAAGATTTCACAGTGGTATACCTGTTTAAAGTGCTGAGCCTCTTCTATTAATTAGTAAGCTGCAAGTTCGAGTCCTTAAGCTTATCAAATAAAAAAAAGACCCACTAACTTAGTTAGTAGGTCTTTTTTATTAATGAGACTTTTAATAAATGGCATTTATTCTAATCTATGCCGCTTACTCTCGTCACACTAGTCGTTATCATGACGACCTAAATCAAAGGCGTTTAAGTCACCGACATTTTTACCCGCTGGCGGTAATTTAGCATCCTTTTCGCGACCATCTTCATAGACATCATCAGTTTCTTGAGAAGCCTGTTGTGGTCCATCAATGTCAGGCTTATGTTTTCTGCCTTCATAATCACCAGGCTCTAGATTACCTTTGTCACTGGTCTCAGTATCCACATTCTGATCAATAGAAGGGGCTTGTTTAGGATCAGCCTGTAATCTACGCTCATCTTTTACTTGCTCTTCTTCATTCAGGCTACGATTATTATCATCAACTACTTTTATGGTTTGATTAATAGACATATTTTTCTCTTTATTATAGTTATGGGTTTAAAATATTTAGGTGGTTTGGTTAATTGTATGTCGCATAGCTTTAATGAAAATGATTCATTAAAAAAATGCTAAAACCTTAGCCAACTACTTATCTGTACGTAACTCATCATCGATAAACGGCGTTTCTTGCTGTTCTGATAAGTTGGCTGAGTTTGATTCATCACTTTCAGCATTATTAGGGTCTAGGTTTTCACTAACTTCACTTGGGTTTACTTCTTCAACTGCTTGTTCGATATCCGTTTTATTATTATCGTTACTCATAATATATTCCTTGTGAGTGGGACTAATTTAAGTTTTAACCTAACTATTTTTTAACCTGACTACCTGAGTATAGTTCGAACCTTACAGTTCACGTCTTACTCAAAGCCTTTATAGTTATAACTTATTGGTTATGCTTATTATCATATAGGGATTAATGGTTAGTTAACTACTGGAAACACGTAGCTTTGTGTTTATTTATGTTGAAAAAAAAGCAACTTTGTTAACCAAAGTTGCTTTTTTTACTATTAGCCAAGTAGTTATATTAAAAGAAAATATTATTACTGCTGTGCTGGGTGGACCACGATATCTGAGACATTATTAATTTTCTGCAGAAGATAATCTTGGGCAATAAACGGAGTTTCGCCTGGTTTAGGCTGAATCCGCTGCCAACTGCCATCCCCTTTTAACTCCCACGCTTGTACATTATCCTTTAAATAGCTAATTAAGCCATCTTGGTAAACCCGCTTAAATAACTTACGGTCTTCTACTGGGAAGGCTACCTCAACACGGTGGAACAAGTTACGACTCATCCAGTCCGCACTACCGCAGTACAGACGTTCATCCCCGCCATTATAGAAATAATACACTCGGGTATGCTCTAAGAAGCGGCCCACAACAGAGCACACGGTAATATTTTCAGATAAGCCTTTCACCTGTGGACGAATACAGCTCATAGAACGCAAAATAAGCTCAATCTTCACCCCTGCTTGTGACGCATCATATAACTTATCAATTAAATTACGCTCAGTTAAAGCGTTACATTTGACGATGATATGAGCTTTTTTGCCAGCTTTGGCATTGGCAATCTCATCATCAATAAATGACATTAACTGAGTATGCAACGTAAAGGGCGCATGTAGCAGTTTATTAACATTGGCTGCTTTGCCCATGCCGGTAAGCTCTTGGAAAATCTTGTGCACATCTTCTGAGATATCAGGATCTGCGGTAAATAAACCATAGTCGGTATAGGCTTTCGCATTACCTTCGTGATAATTACCCGTACCCAAATGCACATAACGGCGAATCTTATTGTCTTCACGGCGCACAATCAGCATTAACTTGGCATGGGTCTTATAACCGACGATACCGTAAACCACGACGGCCCCTGCTTCTTGTAGCATATTGGCCACTTCAATGTTCGATGCTTCATCAAAACGGGCGCGCAGCTCAATAATAGCCGTTACTTCCTTACCATTTCTGGCAGCTGCAGCTAAGGCTTTCACAATCTCAGAGTTTTTTCCTGAACGGTACAAGGTTTGTTTAATGGCCAAAACTTTAGGATCGTTTGCCGCCTGCCAGATCATATTGACCACAGGGTTAAATGACTCAAAGGGATGATGTACCAACACATCACCACGACGAATGGCCGTAAACATACTCTCGCCCTTGTCAAACGACTCACGGCGAAAAGCTTTGGGCATAATGTGTGAAAATGGCTGAAAGCGCAGCTTAGGAATATCAAAATCAAATAGCAAACGGGTTAAGTTAACCGGGCCATTGACTCTGTAAAGCTGGTTGTCGTGTAAACCAAATTCATCTAGTAGGTAGTCTCTAATCTCTTTTGGACAATTGGTGGTGACCTCTAAGCGGACTTTGTCACCAAAACGGCGATTATCCAGCTCTCCTTGCAGGGCTTTGGCGATGTCCTCCACATCATCCGATAACTCAAGATCAGCGTTTCGAGTCAAACGGAACTGATGACAGCCAGTGACACTCATACCTGGGAACAGCTTACCGACATGCTCATGAATCACAGCAGACAGCATGATGTGGTGCTCTTTACCCCCAGTTAGCTCATCCGGCAGGCGAATAACCCGCGGTAGGCTGCGAGGTGCTGGGACTACGGCCAGATTAATATCGCGGCCAAAGGCATCTTTGCCCTCTAAGCTGACCATAAAGTTCAAGCTTTTATTCACCAGACGCGGGAACGGGTGCGCCGGATCAATGCTAATAGGTGTTAACACCGGCATGACCTGCTCAATAAAATACTCTTTCATCCACTGCGCTTGCTTGGCATTAAGCTCATTGCGCTTTAGATAGCGAATGTCTTCTTTGGCCAGCGCTGGCAAGATATCTTCATTTAAGATTCTATACTGCTCTTCAATGGCGGTATGCGCCACATCTGAAATCTCTTGCAGCACTTCGCTCGGACGCATTTTGTCAGGCTTGTGTGAGATATTGCCATGATTTAGCTGCTGCATTAATCCTGCCACGCGAATCTCAAAAAACTCATCCATATTGGAGGAGAAAATAATTAAGAAAAACAAACGCTCTAATAAAGGATGACGCGGATTAGTAGCTTGGGCTAAGACTCTTATATGAAACTGAAGCCAAGATAACTCTCTATTGATATAGCTGTTTGGCGAGTAAGTCCCATCTTCATAACGCTCCCAGTCCAAAGTCGTCAGCTGAGACCCTGATTTATCGATAGCATTATCAGTGCCTGTGGCTTGTGGCTTATCTTTTGCCTGATCTTGTTTATTGGCTGTGGTCATAGTGCAACTCGCCTCCTTCCTTTATAGGTATGGGTTATATTCTGGCTACTCTGTGGCTAATACTTTAGCTGAAAAATCACTTTGGTCTATACTTTACCATGCAAATCTGACAAAGGTATTAAGGCAGTACCGCCTGGTGCATACGGCGCATAATAATTCGCTGCTTATTGCGCAGTCGCTGATTGCTCATGTTTTTTTCATAATATTTAGGATTGGTCAGCATACTAATTAGCAAAGCAGATTCATCTCGATTTAAGTTTCTGGCCGATTTATTGAAGTAATATTTGGCCGCCTCTTCAATCCCATAGATACCATTACCAAACTCGGCCACGTTCAGATAAGCGGTCAAAATACGCTGCTTATCCCACATGCCCTCAATCATGACCGTTATGCTGGCCTCAAGCCCTTTACGCACATAAGAGCGATGGGAAGTTAAAAATAGGTTTTTTGCCAACTGCTGAGTAATGGTCGACCCGCCAGCGGCCACTGTACCCGTACTTTCATTCTTCTTCATCGCCGCTTCGATACCTTCCATATCAAAGCCGTGATGGCTCACAAATCGAGAGTCTTCACTGACAACCGCCGCCTGCTTAGCAGACTTGGCAATATTGTCATATTCCACCCAAGTTTGGGTCACCTCACCCCCGCCCAAACGGTGGGTTAACATGAACATACTGTTATTAATAGGCTGTGTCTTCCACACCATTAACAGGCCAGCGACAGAGACATAAAACGCCACTGCCAATATCATTAGTGCCCAAAAGATACGCTTAAAAAAAGTAGAAACTGCCGTCATAATTTTTGACTCGGCTAACGGTTAAAATTAAAACAATGATAAACTAACTTTACGCTGACTGGTAGCGGTCTTTTCCAAGGCTCACTAGAGGCTATCTAGTAACCAACTGCCCAATCAAGGAATAACTACCAGACAACGAAAAATTAATTAAATTAGCCACATAGGATAACACTTTGACTGATATTGCCACTACCCGTCAGCTAATTATGGATCAGGCCCAACTGGATCTAAGGCCCGATAACGCTGAAAGCACTTGGTTTTTATTAGGTACTCTAGGCTGCCACTTGTGTGATGAAGCCGAAAATACGCTTAGGCTATTTTCAGGCGTTGTACCTATTACTCTTCAAAAAGTAGATATTGCTGATTTTGATGAAGCGCTTATGAATCAGTTTGCCACTATCATTCCAGTTGTTCTTACGCCAACCCAGCAATTAAATTACCCTTTTTCTGTGGCAGACCTTATGGCACATGGCGTATAAAAAATACTTATGACGGATAATACTATTGTTTACTTGAGTGCTAAATATCAATAAAATAGCCAACCCGCTTAACATTTATTGAGGAATAACCGCTCCGTTTAAGCGTATGAATCTAAATAGATTTAGCCAATTAATCATTCTGATTTTAGTTATCTAAATCTTATTTCTTTTTTTAAGTTACTAGCATTTTATTTAAACCCAATTGTTACTTATAGGTTATTAAGTCAATAACTACTACCCTCAAGCACTTCTAAGCTAAACAAGGATGTTTTATGTTTACTTTTTTGGCGCTCACGCCTATTTTAACCGTCTTCTTATTACTGGTGGTGCTACGCCTGCCAGCTAAGTATGCGATGACCGCCTCTTATTTGGTCACCGCGTCACTGGCCTTGTTTGTGTGGCAAACTGGCACCGCAAAAGTAGCGGCGGCCACCACCAACGGGGTTATCGTTGCCCTAACCATCTTATTTATTGTTTTTTCGGCTATTTTGCTCCTCAATACGCTAAAAGAAAGTGGCGCTATGATGGCTATCCGTCGCGGCTTTATGGATATCACGCCCGATAGGCGCGTTCAGGCCATTATCGTCGCTTGGCTGTTTTGTTCTTTAGTCGAGGGGTCATCTGGTTACGGTACGCCTTCAGCGGTTGGCGCGCCTTTATTACTCGCGCTAGGATTCCCTGCGATGGCCGCGGTTATGGTGGTATTGATTATCCAGTCCACACCTGTTTCTTTTGGCGCAGTTGGTACACCACTCCTACTTGGTGTTTGGTCAGGTATTGATAATAAACAGGACTTGGCTGACTCTATTGAGCCACTTACAGTTGCAGATTATTTATTACAAATCACGGCCAATGTCGGTTTCTTTCATGCCTTAATCGGGGTATTAATCCCTCTAATTTTAAGTGCTTTTTTAACCCGTTTCTTTGGTGAGAAAAAGTCCTTCGTTGAAGGCTTAAAAGTTTGGCCTTTTGCGCTTTTCGCAGGCATTTGTTTTACGCTGCCCTACTTCTTGGTCGCCAAATACTTAGGCCCAGAATTCCCCTCGCTGGTTGGTGGCTTTATTGGTTTGCTTATTGTCATTCCAGCAGCCAAGCGCGGTTTTTTAATGCCCAAAGAGATCTTTGACTTTGGCCCTAGAGAAAACTGGGACAAAGAATGGCTAGGTACGCTTGCCCAAGAAGACTTTGATGACAATGTCACACCAAAGTTCTCTGTTTTAAGAGCTTTTTCTCCGTATGCTATTGTGATTGGTCTATTGATTATCACCCGCATTATTGAACCGCTTCAGAAATTTTTAACCGGCGACTCTGCGACGATTGTACTTAGCAATTTATATGGCAGTGACATCTCTAGTAAAATTCAAATGCTATATTCGCCGGGCACTATTTTGATTATCACCTCTTTATTGTGCATGTGGATTTTTGGCATGAATAAAGGTGAGGTTAAACGCAGTTGGTCGAACTCTGCAAAAACCATGGTCGCAGCAGCGCCTGCCTTGTTATTGTCTGTGCCTATGGTTCAAGTGTTTATTAACTCTGGATCAAGTATTGATGTTGCCACCGACTTGCCAGCAATGCCTATCTTATTGGCACAAAGTGCCAGTGATGCCTTTGCTCAGACATGGCCACTGGTATCACCATGGATTGGGGCCATGGGTGCTTTCATTGCTGGATCGAATACCATTAGTAATATGATGTTTTCTTACTTTCAATGGTCAACAGCCAGTCAAATTGGATTAAGTACCGACCTTGCTGCTCAAGTTGTGGCTCTACAAGCTATTGGCGGTGCTGCTGGCAACATGATTTCAGTGCATAACGTGGTGGCTGCCTGTGCGGTTGTGGGTTTGGTTAACAAAGAGGGATACGTCATTCGTAAAACCTTGGTTGCCATGACCTACTATGTGGTTCAAGCTGGCTTCTTAGGCATGGCAGTTATCGCAGGTGGTCTAATTTGGTGGTTATTAGCCATTATATGGCCCATCGTATTTTTGACAGTGATGTCTGTTACCAGTAAATCAGCGGCCTCTAAAAGCTAAAGTGTTTTGCTTAATTTTGTTCAAACAACTTACTTAAGCTTCGAATAAATAGATCCGTTGTGCTATCAGTGTATTAAATAATACAATCGATAATCCTGACCTATTAACTCTAATTTTCATTAGCCTTTGGGCATCCCTGCATTGACGCCCACACCAGTTGAGTGTATTACTATGAAAGATTTATCAAAAATCACCGAAATTGAAGATTTACGCAAAATCGCTGAGCGTAAAGTACCGCGTATGTTCTACGATTATGTGGACTCAGGCTCATGGACGCAGACGACTTACCGCAATAATGAGACCGACTTTGACCGCATTAAATTGCGTCAACGTGTCTTAGTAGATATGGACAATCGCAGTCTGTCCACCACCATGATCGGTGAAGACGTCAGCATGCCTATCGCAATTGCGCCAACTGGATTTACCGGTATGATGTGGGCCAATGGCGAGATGCATGCCGCCAAAGCTGCCAAAGATTTTGGCATTCCTTTTTCACTGTCTACCATGAGCATCAACTCTATTGAAGATGTGGCGGAATATACCAATCACCCGTTTTGGTTTCAGCTGTACGTGATGCGTGATAAGGACTTCATGGCCAATCTAATCCGCCGTGCCAAAGAAGCCAACTGCTCTGCCCTTATTTTAACCGCAGATTTGCAGGTATTGGGTCAGCGTCACAAAGACATCAAGAACGGTCTATCAGCGCCACCGAAGCCTACTTTGGCCAATATCTTAAACCTAATGACCAAGCCTGAGTGGTGCTTTAATATGCTCGGTGCTAAACGTCGTACCTTCGGTAATATTGTGGGTCATGCTAAAGGTGTGGGTGATTTGTCCTCGTTGTCTTCATGGACCGCTGAGCAATTTGATCCAAGCTTAAGTTGGGATGATGTGGCTCGTATTAAAGACATGTGGGGCGGTAAACTAATTATCAAAGGCATTATGGAACCGGAAGATGCGGTATTGGCTGCCCGTAGTGGCGCTGATGCTATGGTCATCTCTAACCATGGTGGCCGTCAGCTAGATGGTGCGCCCTCCTCTATTGCCTGTCTGTCAGACGTGGTCCAAGCGGTACAAGCGGAAAAAAGTGACATTGAAATCTGGCTCGACAGTGGTATTCGCTCAGGTCAAGACGTGCTTAAAGCCGTTGCTTTAGGTGCAAAAGGCACTATGATTGGTCGTTCATTCTTATACGGACTGGGCGCTTATGGGGAAGATGGCGTTCGCCGTGCGTTAGAGATTCTTTATAAAGAGTGCGACGTGACCATGGCATTCTGTGGTCATACCAATATTAATAATGTAACCGACGACATTTTAGTCAAAGGCACCTATGAATATTTGAAGACCTCTATTCCGCAATTAGAGCCTATCCGCTGGGGCTAGGCCGGCTGAGGTTTGTCTTAGGATAAAGACTTCCTAAGGCAAACTTTATTGTCAGTGAGTCGGTATTTTCAAGCTATTTTTATTAACGCTGTCAATAAGTGTGCGATGGCTATACTGTGCCTTTAGCTATGCTAAAATAGCCACACCTTGTGTTATAAAAAACTATTATGCCTATCACTACGTTATTCAGCCGTGCCCCGGTCACCGTCTTATTGCTGCTAAGCTTCGTGGGTTTATTTATAATCCAGATTGCCACAGGAGTCGACATTAATGAGCCCAGCTTAGAGTCGCTTATCCAGTGGGGAGCCAACGCCTTGCCTTATACCATAGGCTATGAGCCTTGGCGCTTGGTAAGTAGTGGCTTTTTGCACATAGGCTTAATGCATTTATTATTTAACTGCTTTGCGATGTATTACTTCGGTCAAGTGGCGGAAGTTACCTTTGGTTCAGTTAAGTTTTTGCTATTATTTTTGCTCTCTGTCGTGGGCGGAAACCTATTAAATAACTATGTAACTTGGTGGCAAATCTTCCACAATGATGGCGCTCCTGGTATTTCCGCGGGTGCCTCAGGTGGCATTATGGGCATAGGTATGGCCCTACTCATGGTTGAGTTATTAAAGAAAACTTTACTCAACTTCCCTGCAAAAGGTGGCAATCCCCAATTAAAAAGCTTAGCCATCATCATGGGTATCAACCTGATGTACGGTTTTGCTGTCCCTGGTATCGATAATGCCGGCCACATTGGTGGCGCTCTAACCGGTGCGGTCTTAGCCGTTGGCATCATGCTTGGCTACCGCTACTCTGCCCACAGTAATAAACTTTCTTTTACCGCCTTACCTTGGTTAATTTTTGCTATTATTGCGCTTATATTTTATAAGTTATGGCTAGACTTACATCTACAGATAGGGCTATAGTTAATTGAATTTTCTTCTCCTTTTTCGCTGCAGCCCCCTAACCACAATACGAGTATCCCAATGAAAATTTCTACCAGTAAACTTATGAACACAGCTGCGATTACCCTAGCATTAGGGGTACTTACGTTAGCTTCCACCTCAGCCCAAGCTGAGTCTGCCCCGACTGTATCGACTAGCGACAATGATAAGCTAGGCCTACAGTTGGGTGTGAACCTTAGATGGAACAACAGCGCTTACGACTTGGATGACAATGAAGTCTCTGTACTGCCTAGCATGTTTTATGACGACGGTAAGTATTATGCCCGTGGCAGCCAACTGGGTACCTACTTAGTGAATGATCGCGACAATGAGGTCTTAGCCTTTGTACAGCCAGGTGGCGAAAACTTTGACCCTGACGATGCCAAAGGTGACCTAGCTCAGCTTGATGAAAGAAAATGGTCAGGCTTAATTGGTGCAAGCTATATGCGTGCCACGCCTATCGGTGGCTTTAGAGCTCAGCTTTCAACCGATATTACTGGACGCAGTGAAGGTACCGTGGCTCGCCTGACTTATCTGGCCAGACTAAACCCAGGTAAATGGACCATCTATCCTAGTGCAGGCCTTGAGTGGGTAAACAGCAACTATAACGAATACTACTACGGTATTAGCCAAAAAGAGGCCAACAAGACCAGCTTAGATGCTTACAAGCCAGGCTCAAGCATCAGTCCGTATCTCAGCGTCAACGGCATTTATGATATTAATAAAGACTGGGACTTATTCTTAGGTCAATCCGTTAAGTTCTTAGCAGATGAGCAGCGCGATAGCCCAATGGTGGATGAGAAGGTAAGCTACACAACCACACTGGGTCTTATGTACCAGTTTTAATAGAACAAAAGCTATAATAAATAATTATGCGTGCTATCTAAGCCAGCTAAAGCGCAGTAGCGCAGCCTATTTCTTGTCCTATTTTTAACATTTTTGGCTCATATTAAGAGGAATTTACGTGCAACAAACTCAACAAGCTATCAGCCAGGTTCCTGATAAGTCTTATGAAGATTTTGATGAGGGAATGAAGTTTAGTATCTCTGACGTTTGGTCCTTCGTTACCGACAAAGTAAAATCTGCTTACGGTAAGGCGGCCAACTCTATTGATGATGAGTTCTCGTTGCCGGTTAGCCAAGAGCAAGTAAATGGCGCTTTAAAAAAGTTTGTCACAGACAACGTGAAAGCCATTTTAGAGCTGAGGGTTGAGCTTCATGATGACTGGTTTAGACTGTTTTGTACTATTGATATCAAGGGTATTTACGTCGAGGTTGCCAGTAACTTTGAGCTGGTACACGTTCAGATAGACCGGGATGTTCAGCGCTTTGTGTTTGGTCAGCTGACCAATACCGATGTGTTAAAACTGCGCTGTGATTCTGTCTTTAAACGTTATGGTATTAAGCTTGTGATTTGGTTTTACCACAGTGTTCTAAAAAAAGACCCACTGGGTATGATTTTGCATAAAATTAATATCGTTAAGCCAAAAGACAATGTGCTGTACCTAGATATTAACCGCTGGCTTAGAAAGAATAAGAAAATCATCAGCACTCTGCACAAGGTTCAGGTCAACTATGGCCTAACTGAAGAAGAGCAGCTGATTTTGAAAACTAAAGTTAACGTCCGTGATCTTCTGGTTAATTCAAATATTGAAGACATCATTACGCCAAAAGATGATCCCGAACTGTTAAAAGGTCCGCTTAACCCTATTTCTGATGCGATAGAACCTAGCCAAGAATAATAGAACAATTTTCTTTTTTTGCCGGCAAATATCAACCTGACCTCATATCAAATTAAAAAAGCCTCAATTTTAAAATTGAGGCTTTTTTTGTGGCTGATTACTTCTTACTTAGCCTAACTTAGCTCTGAGCATTTACTGAGCAGCTACTGTTTTTTCAGCATCGGTTATTTTAGAGATGGTAATACCCGTGTAGCCAAATAAAACCGTCAATAAGAAGGATAAGTAACAGAAGAACGCATATGGCAGATAATCAAGAACCGGTACACCTAACGCTTGGCTAATAAACACACCACACACACTCCAAGGTACCAATGGGTTAATGACCGTACCTGCGTCTTCTAGCGTACGAGATAGGTTTTTTGGATGTAGGTTTAATCGCTCAAACACAGGTCTAAACGCGGTCCCTGATAACAGTAGACTTAAATACTGCTCACCAATCAACACGTTAATACTTAGTGCAGACATGGCAGCGGCAGCAATGGCTCGGCCAGAAGTGGTTAGACTGTCTTTAATACCCGATAACAGCGCTGGCAAGATACCCAGTGCAGTTAACAATCCACCCAAGCTTAAAGCTAGGATAACGATGGTCTGGGTAAAGAACATACTGTTTACCCCGCCACGAGATAGCATACCGCCTACTTCGCCTAGCTCTAGGCTTTCAGCAGGTTTATACCCTCCAAAGAAGTAACCACCCAGCTCGCCAATGCTCGGTGAGCTATGGATATAAGTCACAATAAGCGCGGCGATAATGGTACAAATGATGGTATAAATCGCATTCACTCGCATTAATGCCAGCGCTATTAATACCACAAAGGGTAAGACAGCATAGCCATGCACTAAGCCACTATCAATCAGCTGGGCTTGCAAGGTGATCACCTGACTTAAGTCAGAGGCCGTAGTGTTGCCCGACATAAACCAAAATAAGAAGGCGGTAATTAGCCAAGCAGGTACTGTGGTGTACATCATATTGCGAATGTGCTCGAACAAATCGATGCCCACCACATAGGCTGCAATGGTACAGGTATCTGATAAAGGCGACATCTTATCACCAAAGAATGCACCTGATACTACCGCACCTGCTGCAATCGCTACGTTGGCATCAAACGCATGGCTCATGCCAATAAAAGCCACACCAAGTGTGGCTACAGTAGTCAAACTACTGCCCAGTGCAATACCAATAATAGAGGTTAAAACAAACGCAGAGATGTAATAAAACTCTGGTGAAATGAGCTCAAAACCAAAATACATTAAGGTTGGAATCGCCCCTGACATCATCAAGGCAGCGACCATCAATCCAATGAAGAAGAACAGATAAATAGCCCCAATACCTCGCATGACACCGCTTGCCATTTGGGTCTGCATGTCATCCAAGGTTAACCCTTTAAACAAGCCCACTGCCAATAGAAAACAAATGGCCAAGATTAGAGATAAATGGGGTACCCAGCCAAAGCCGATCATGGTCACACCCATAATCACAATAATTAAGGTGGAGAGCACGAACGCTAGCTTTGGCGAAACCTGAGTTAATATTTGTGGAGGCATAACACATCCTTATGTTGCCGTTGTCTTAAAAATCCATTTTATTTAAAAGCTACCAATGAATGGCTGTGTCCGCTATATACGATATATACGTTATTTAGCAAACAGCTCATCGGTCTTTGCCGCCATAACAAAGTCATTGCGATGCAAGCCTTTGATGCTGTGTGACCACCAGCTGACCGTTGCCTTGCCCCACTCTACTAAAATACCTGGGTGATGGCCTTCCGCCTCGCTGATTTCAGCTAATTGGTTAGCAAAATTCATTGCTGCCATAAAGTTTTTGAACTTATAAACTCTATGTAGCTGTTTAATGCCATCGACATCCACCAGTGACCACTCAGGGATTTGGGTCATTAGCTCATTGGCTTCGTCTTGAGTGACAGTTGGTGCCCCAATGCGACAGGCTTCACAGCTTGATTGAGATAGGGTTGTCATAATAATTTCCTTTTATTTATTTTCAATTGAGTGTTCAGTTATTTTAAGTTTTTTGAGTTTAAGTTGTTTGAATCTTGAAGCAGCGCTATGGATTTGGTTCACTTCAAGCTAATAAGTGGGATCAAATAAGCCAAGCGACATCGCTTTTTTTACTTCGCTCATCACATCACTGTTTGCAATATCAAACAGAGTGTCCAAATCATCAATCACATAATAAATGGGCTGAATATGGTCAATGCGATAAGGCGTGCGCAGGACGTCTATCAAATCAAACTCTCGATACTCAGGCTCACCACTTAAGGCGTAAACTGTCTCAGAAGGAGAGCTTAAGATGCCGCCACCGTAAATACGGCGCTCATCCAGCTTGCGGCCCACCAAGCCAAACTCAATGGTAAACCAATACATACGGGCTAAAAACACCCGCTCTTCTTTGCTTGCCTCAAGACCGAGCTTGCCATAAGTTTCATTAAATGCTGCAAATGCAGGGTGTGTCAGCAATGGACAATGCCCGACAATCTCATGAAAGATGTCAGGCTCTTGAATATAGTCCATATCCTCAGGGCGGCGAATGAAGGTCGCCACAGGGAATTGTTTATTCGCCAAAAGCTTGAAGAATTTACCGAAGCTGATTAAAGCAGGTACCGCAGCCGTTTGCCAGCCTGTGGTGCTTTGTAGTACCGCGTCAATATCACTCAATTGAGGAATATTGTTTTGCGGTAAGTTTAGTTTCTCAAGTCCTTCTAAATACTCTGGACAAGCTCTATTGGGAATCTGCTTTTCTTGACGAGATAATAAAGCGTGCCACATCTCGTTTTCTGGCTGACTGTATTGGATAAAGCCATTAGAATCCGGTGTATGAGAGACGTAAGGCTCTTTGGTCGGCGCAGAGGGCGACGAATTCTGATCTTGGATCAGGGAAGATTGGGTCGGTGAAGCAGTGCGTTCCATGCCAGCTCTCCTTCTATTAACTGTAAGCTATAAGATTACTGCAAGCTATAAATCGTTAGTTTATCGGCCTAAAAGTTTGGCCTATATCGGTTAGATTGCATCCTTTCATCTAACGCTGATTGTGTTGTTTAAAGCGGATTATTTTATTTGAACTTTTTGCTTAGCCCTATCGTAGAGCTAAGCAAAACGTCTACCCTCTATTAAAATTAAGCACCAGCAACATCAGTGTCATCATTGGTACCATCAGTTTCAATCGCACCACGGCGTACCTGATCACGTTCAATAGATTCAAATAAGGCCTTAAAGTTACCTTCGCCAAACCCATCTTCATAATCTCCTTTACGCTGGATAAACTCGAAGAATACTGGGCTACCTAAAATGGTTTCTGAGAAGATTTGTAGTAGTAATCTTGGCTTACCCCCCTCTGTGGTACCGTCTAATAAGATGCCACGGGTTTGCAGCTCTTTCACATCTTCACCATGACCTGGTAGACGCTCACTGAGCATCTCATAATAGGTGTCATTTGGCGCAGTCATCAGTGGAATACCCGCTTTTTTAAGCATATCGATACTCTCTAACAGGTTGTCACTTAATAGCGCAATATGCTGAATACCCTCACCATTAAACTGCATCAAGTACTCTTCAATCTGACCACCGCCTTGACGGGCTTCTTCGTTAAGAGGAATACGAATCTTGCCGTCTGGTGCAGTCATCGCCTTACTGGTTAGACCGGTATATTCACCTTTAATATCAAAATAACGGATCTCACGGAAGTTAAATATACGCTCATAGAAGTTGGCCCAGTACGCCATACGACCACGGTAAACGTTGTGCGTTAGGTGATCAATGACCTTAAAGCCATACCCTTTTGGATGTCTATCCACACCAGGCAAGAACTCAAAGTCGATGTCATAAATTGAGCTGCCTTCATCGAAGCGGTCAATTAAATAGATTAAAGAGCCGCCGATACCTTTAATTGCTGGTAATTTAAGCTCCATAACACCAGTTGGCACTTCAACAGGTTGAGCGCCCATTTCAATAGCACGTTTATACGCTTTGCGAGAGTCTACTACGCGAAAGCCCATGCTACACGCCCCAGGACCATGCTCTTCAACGAAGTAGCTGGCGTGGCTTTTTGGCTCTCGGTTTAAGATAAGATTAATGTCACCTTGGCGATATAAGGCAACATCTTTTGAGCGGTGATTGGCGACGTGGGTAAAGCCGAGTTTTTCAAATAATTCCTCGACAAGTTTTGGCTCGGGCGATGCAAATTCTACAAAGTCAAAACCACATAAGCCCATTGGGTTGTCAAATAAATCTGCCATGTCAAATCGTCCTTAATATTGTGTGAGCACGCCCCGTCTTAGGTTAGTCTTCGCTGAAATACCTAGACCTTCTGGTGCTGCTCTATCCTTAGAGTTCATTTAAAGAGGTGTCAAAAATTGTGTTGTCATCTAGCAGGTAAATAGCCAGACAATACATTTATCAACAATAGTTGACCTGATATTTATATTAGAATAGGTTTATTTATAAGACTAATCGTATTTTATGATTTATTTATAAGGTTTTCCTATGAATGTAACTCTACGTCAATTAAATGCGTTTATTAACGTGGCTGAAACGGGCAGTTTTACTCGAGCCAGTGACAAAATGCATTTGACCCAATCTGCCGTTAGCGGACTGATCAAAGAGCTTGAAAATAATTTAGAAGTGTTGCTATTTGATCGCACTACCAGACAACTATCGCTCTCTGTGGTGGGTTATCATTTACTGCCTCAAGCTCGGCGCGTGCTCAATGAAATGACCTTATTTGAGAATGAAGCCTCAAGCCTGACCAGTTTGGCTCAAGGCAAAGTTAGGTTGGCTGTCTCCCAGTTTGCCGCCTCTTCCATGCCTGCAGTCATTGCTCAATTTGCCAAGCAATACCCAGACATCAATGTCACTTTGCTGGACTGTTCGGCTGAGCATGTGCTTCAGCATATCGAGAATATTGAGGTGGATTTAGGGGTGGGTGTTGAGCTGGCCGAGGTCGATGAGGATGATAATTTAACCGCTGATTTATTATATGAACTGCCCTTTTGTGTTGTCGTTCCTGAAGAGCATCGTTTGGCCAGCTTCACTGAAGTGACTTGGAGCGACTTGGCGGGTGAGCCACTAATTACGCTAAATGGCCCCTTCATTGATCATGTCACTTTAGAGCTTAGTGAAGATATTGCTCACCAAATCAAAAACGCGCCTTACAAAGTCAACTTTATGTCGACGGCACTAGAGATGACGCGCCAAGGCTTTGGGGTAACCTTGTGCTTGCCCTATATGCCAGAGGTCATTGACTGGGTGAGCGCCAATAAGTTGGTTCTAAAACCGCTTTCTGAACCTGTCAAACTGCGTAAGTTTTATATTTATCAACGCTCATCACGTGCCCTATCGCCTGCCAGCATGACCTTCAAAGACTTCTTGCAGCGTTATTTTGATGATTACTTTACTGAGTTATCTCAGTTACACATGTTGCCTTCTTAGTGACTCTATTAGCAACACCGTTAAAAAATTTTAACTTGCAAAGCATCAGTGAATAAATTACATTATTTATAAACAATTACCTATATCGTAATATACCGTTTGTTTATTTTATTATTGAATAATTAATTACTGAGTTAAATTACTAAGCCAAACCATAACCCACTAACGATATTCAGACTTTCAGAAAAAGGATTTTTCTATGTCATCAATTGATAAAAACCTAACCTCATTTGTTGAAGTGGCTAACGACAGCGACTTTTCTATTCACAACCTACCTTACGGTATCTTTAGCGAAACCACAGGTGGCAAACGCCGTGCGGGTATCGCTATTGGTGATCAAGTTTTAGATTTGTCTGTCCTTGAAGATGCTGGATTATTAAAGCTCTCTGGCGGCCCGTACTTTGATAAACCCACTCTAAATAGCTTTATCGAATCTGGTAGAGACAACTGGACCACTGCCCGTAACACAGTGCAAAAGCTACTGTCTGCCGACAATGACACCTTACGTGATAACGACGGATTACGCCGTAAAGCCTTGTTTAATCAATCAGACGTTACCCTTCACCTGCCGCTACACGTGCCTGGCTACACCGACTTTTATTCTTCAAAAGAGCACGCCACTAACGTTGGCACCATGTTCCGTGACCCAAATAATGCACTACTACCAAACTGGACAGAACTTCCAGTAGGCTATAACGGCCGTGCCAGCACCGTCATTGTCAGTGGTCATGATGTGGTTCGCCCCTCAGGTCAGCTAAAGCCTAATCCAGATGAGCGCCCTATCTTCTCTGCCTGTAAGCGTTTAGATTTTGAATTAGAAACCGCGTTTGTGGTAGGTAAGCCCAACCATATTGGTCAGCCTATCTCTATCGATGATGCTTGGGAACATATCTTTGGTATGGTGCTGTTGAATGACTGGTCTGCCCGTGATATCCAGAAGTGGGAATACGTGCCACTAGGTCCATTTAATGCCAAAACATTTGCCTCTTCTATCTCACCTTGGATTGTGACTTTAGATGCTCTAGAGCCTTTTAAAACCTCGGTGCCAGTACAAGATCCACAGCCTCTGGCCTACCTGTGTGAAGACAAAACCGACAATACTTACGACATCAACTTATCCGTTGAACTAATGACGGAGAAATCTGATCAAGCGACCGTCGTTTGTGAAACCAACTTCAAATACATGTATTGGTCTATGGCGCAGCAGCTTACCCATCACACCATTACCGGCTGTGCCGTACAAGTGGGCGATCTGATGGGGTCAGGCACTATCTCAGGACCAACGCCAGAGTCTTATGGCTCTATGCTAGAGATTGCTTGGAACGCAACCAAACCTGTGACCTTAAAAGACGGTGAAACCCGTACCTTTATTGAAGATGGTGACACAGTCATTATGAAAGGCTATAGCGAAAAAGACGGTATTCGAGTCGGCTTTGGTGAAGTGCGCGGCAAAGTACTGCCTGCATTGAACTTTAATTTCACCAACTAATACGCTGAACAACTGGCCTTAAAACATTATCGGCTTAATAAAATTAGCTGGTAAATAGTGACTACATAAAGGCATTAAATCAAAAGGATTTTGATATGAGCTTTGCAATTGAAAAGATTCACCACGTGGCCTATCGCTGTAAGGATGCCAAAGAAACGGTTGAGTGGTACCAAAAGAATTTAAATATGGGTTTCGTACTGGCTTTTGCAGAGGACTATGTACCCTCTACCAAAGCCTACGACCCTTATATGCATATTTTTTTGGATGCCGGTAACGGTAACGTATTGGCCTTCTTTGAGTTGCCCAATCAGCCAGAGATGGGCTCTGACCCAAACACGCCAGACTGGGTTCAGCACTTGGCGCTTAAGGTTAAAGATGAGCAGGCCTTGCTGTCAGCTAAAGCCCAGTTAGAGGCCAATGGTATTGATGTGGTAGGCGTTACCAACCATGGTATATTCCATTCAATCTACTTCTTTGACCCCAATGGCCATCGTTTAGAATTGACCTATGATGATCCAACTTCTGAACAAAAAATCTCGCTGATTACCGAAGAGATGAAGGTCGAGATGTTAGAGGAATGGACACGCACCAAACGGGCACCCACCCACACTCAATTCTTACACAGTGATGAGCTGGCTGAAGTCAAAGAGGTTGCTCCTGTTGGGGAGTAACAAAGCAAACAGCCTAAAGTATTGAAGAGCAGTTAGAGAAAAAACCACAGTCAGTCAACCTGCCTGTGGTTTATCCAGACAACACATTTAAGTGGATAGCTAAGTAGGTAACTTAACTGGGTAAATGCTTACGCATAATATGTTGAATAGCTTCTACCATACGCTGATCTTGAGTCTCTGGTAACTGTTCTGTGGTACCAATGACCGTCAGTGCATACTCTGCATATTGAGTTTGACCAGCCCCATTTTCAGGTGCGCTATTAGATAAAGTACTAATCGGTAAGCTGATGGCACTGATTCCCATCAGCATATCACCAGTGACCGTGGCATAACCTTTACTTCGGATATCATTAAGTAGCTGCTCATAGTGTTGCCACTTGAGATCTAAATCGGCATTGGTATCAGCGTCTAGCCACTCAGCATTTAACAGCGCTTTGATAGTGCTTTTATCTTGCAGACTGGCAAATAAGCGGCCTGTCGCCGAAGTGGTCAGTGGCATACGCGAGCCAATTCGAGTAATGATGCTCACCGGTGAATCCGATTCAACCGACTGGATTACCACGGGTCCATCTTTGAACCATTTGGCAATCTGCACACTGCATTGCATCGCGTCTTTAATCTCAGTTGCCGCACGTGTTAGGTGCTCAAGTAGGTTGTTTTGATTAAGCCCACTATAGCTTAAAGAGTTGACTCGATTGCCAAGTGCATATCGCCCGTCTTCTATTTGTCTGGCATAGTCCTTACGAATCAGGCTCACCAGATAACGGTGAACTTTAGCAGGGTGCATATCAATGGCTTGTGCAATCTCTTTGAGCATCATCGGCTCATTATGATCGATAAGTACATCCAGTACCGTTAGCCCAACTTCAAGCGATTGTACACCGCCTTGTACTTTATTCGAGGGAGACTCTTTAGAAGCTTGAGAAGATGACATGGCTGATTTACCCACTAGACCAAATGTATTAATGTTTAATAATGAAAATGACGGAATAAAATAGGCGTAATAATAACGACTGGCTGATTATCACGATTATAACCCCATTTAACATCTTAATAAGGAAAGTGATGATGAAGCTATATGGATATTTTCGCAGTGGCACCTCCCATCGCACTCGTATTGCCATGAATTTAAAGCAATTGGACTATGAGTCAATCTCAGTCAATCTGGCTCAAGATGAACAATTAGAATCTGCTTTTAAATCTATCAACCCGCAAGGTCTTGTGCCTGTTTTACAAGCCTCTGCATTAGAAGCCTCTAAATCAGAAACCCAAGATTTGGTTATGTTTCAAAGTCCAGCCATTTTAGAATGGTTGGAAGAAGCCTATCCCCAACATCCATTATTGCCGCAAGAGTTGACAGGCCGCGTCAAAGTCAGAGCACTGAGCGCCATGATAGGCTGTGATATTCATCCGATTAATAACCGCCGAATCCTGCAGTATTTAAGAAATGAGCTTAACGTCGATGAATCACAAGTTATGGCCTGGTGTCAGCGCTGGATCTCTGACGGGTTTACCGCTTTAGAGTCTCTTTTGGCTCAAGATAAAGAGCGTGGTAACTTTTGCTATGGGAATCAGCCAACACTAGCCGATTGCTACTTAATACCCCAAGTATATTCAGCACGCCGATTTAAAGTAGATTTAACGCCCTACCCTAATATCGTTGCTATCGACAAGCACTGTCATACTCTGCCTGCTTTTATTGAAGCAGCACCAGAAAATCAGGCTGATGCTCCTTCCTCATAATCTTGATGTTTTATCACAAAATTTGTCATAAGATTTATCATAAAAAAATGCCCATTAATTTAATGGGCATTGTTATAACCAATAAGCAACGACATCTTACCAGTAGTTTTCAACTGCGATATTACCTTCACCGCGGCGGTTCATGACCAGACCCATATCTTTTAAGGTCTCTTTGGTATCTTCAACCATATCTGGGTTACCACATAACATCACATGTGAATGTTCCGTAGTCAGTTTCTCACCCGCTACTTCTTCTAGCTTACCACTGGTTAATAGTTCTGGCAGACGCTTATCTAAAGCCCCTTCTACATTTTCACGGGTAACGATAGGAATAAAAGTAAGCTTCGCAGGTGAAGTTACTAAGCCACCGAAGTCCTCTTCGAATGTTTTAATAAGCTCAACATACGCCAACTCCGCTTCGTTACGAGCACTGTAAGCCAGTACGATGTGCTCATAATCTTCCCATGTCTTCATATCTTGAAGCATCGATAAGAAAGGCGCTAGTCCTGTACCTGTCGCTAATAACCATAAGTCTTTTGGCAGTGGCGCCTGATAGCGGGCTAAAGTTAGGAAGCCAAAAGGAATGGTGTTTAACAACAGCTCATCACCGACTTGTAAGTGCTGTAGCTGTGAGGTAAAGGCGCCATCAGGGATAACAATTGAGAAAAACTCTAGCGTCTCATCATAAGGGGAAGATACGACTGAGTAAGCAC
The DNA here is from genome assembly GCF_900162815.1 of Psychrobacter pasteurii. Classification (GTDB taxonomy): domain Bacteria; phylum Pseudomonadota; class Gammaproteobacteria; order Pseudomonadales; family Moraxellaceae; genus Psychrobacter; species Psychrobacter pasteurii. The sequence goes on from NZ_FUGD01000049.1 coordinate 30,091, forward strand.
GATAAATATCTTCATCAGGAACATCTGGAGTCTTGTTATCAACATGATGTTTTAACTGGCTAGGATTGACACCCAAGCGTACCCACTGGCCTGCTGTAAATTTGAAGCTTTCAGGGCGAGTTACTGTGAAGCTAAATAAACTGGGGGTCCAAGTTGTAATACTCAGCACCTCTACTTTTTGAATATTATCTGATTTATCAGTCATAGTTTCTACTTTTTTATAAGTTAATTATTAGTGTTTATGAAGACAAAAAAATGCTTGTAGAGCATTTCACCCTACAAGCATAACATATCACGCTATTTAACTCATCCAAATGAGGCCAGACTCAATAGACTCTAGGCTTACCAGATAACCGATTGAGTAGCCCAACTGATGAATTCATTAGGCAGAACCCCGACGTATAACACTATTAAAGTCACTAGGATTACCATAAAGCCACCCGCTTGAATACCCCAGTCACTTAACGCGTCAAACTCAATTGTCTTAGTAGGACGCTTAAATAAAGTTAACATCACACGTAGGTAATAGAATAGACCAATGGCACTACCCACAACGATCATCGCTGCTAAGAACCACTCTCTACCATCTACTGCTGCTACGATAGCGAAGAACTTAGTGATAAAGCCTGCCGTCAATGGAATACCTGCCATAGACAGTAACATCACTGTCATTACCCCAGTCAATACTGGACGACGCCAGAATAGACCTTGGTAATGATAAAGCTCAGCGGCCTCACCTGCGTCTCTATAAGTACTAGACATTAGGGTAATTACCCCAAACAGACCCAGTGAAGTTAAAGCATACATCGCCATGTACATATTAGTGATGGAGTACGCCCCGGGACCAATACTTACCGCTACTACCAACACATAACCCATATGCGCAATAGAGGAGTAACCCAATAGGCGCTTTAAGTTGGTTTGACGTAATGCCAGTAAGTTACCAAATAAGATAGATAAAGTAGCAATCACAACCAACAACGTATTTACCGCTGGTAAGGCCAACACCGCAGCATCCAACATAAATCTAATGGCCAATGCCATCATAGCCACTTTGGTCACGGAAGCTAAGTAAGTCGCAACCGGCGCTGGTGCCCCTTGGTACACGTCTGGTGTCCAGATATGAAAAGGAGCTGCTGATAATTTAAACGCGATACCAAAGGTCATCATTGCAGCGCCCAAGATCATCAGCGGTGACTCAAATACGTTACCTAACGCATGAGCAATGCCTTTGAATTCTAGAGTACCTGTTGAAGCATAAATAAATGCCATACCCATTAGCAAAGTCGCTGAAGCGGTGGCAGACAATACCAAGTACTTCAAGCCAGATTCTAGCGAGCGATCACGCATGAAGGCATAAGCCAACATACCGTATAAAGGCACGGATAATAACTCAAGACTCATAAAGAATGAGGCTAAGTTGTGTGCCGATACCATTAGCAGTGCGCCAACCGTCGACAATAGCAATAATAGGTACAACTCTTCTTTATGATCTTTAAAGGTCTTGAAGTACGGATACGCCAAAGTACAGCAAGCCAATGAAGCTAAGAAAATAAATACCATATTGAACTGAGCAAAGGGATCAATGATAAACATACCACTGACGATCACTTGCTCAGGAACGGCAAACCAGCCCATTATCTGACCGATCAAGGCGATCAAACCTAAGTTTAATCCCACAACTGATAGCGTACCCGTTAAGAAGTGAGAACGCTTAATAGCAATAGCGATCATCACAACCAATAAGGTAATCGCGACAATAATTACTGGAGCAAAAGGTAATAATACAGGCCAAGCATTTGCTAGAAGATTATTCATTAACGTACCTCCGCTGCGGCAACTGCTGACTGTATTGACTCTACAGCTTCAAAATTAACAACTTCATGATAAGTATAAGCATTATTAATCCACTGCATAGCATGACTTGACGTGTCTAGGACAGTTTGTGGATATAAGCCCAACCAGACCAGTCCAACTGCCAAGATAAAAAGTAACGCCAGTTCACGTTTATTTAAATCATGTAGATTAATAGGCTTATCGTGCGACTCTTCGCCTTCGTAGCTGTGGTTAATCATATGCGTCGTGTTATTTTCATTGACTGCCAAAGTAGCATTCGCAGGCTGTACCTTAGCTTTCTCTAACTCAGCAGGTTGAGCGCTATTTGTGGCTACTGATGCCGCTGCATACTTAGGCACAGTCTCTTCCCCAAATAAAGCGCGGTAAATAATAATCAATGAATATAATCCTGCCCATACCAAGCTGAAAGTAGCAATAACTACGAACCCTGGATATTTTTCGAAAGAGCCTAATAAGATTAAGATTTCACCAATAAAGTTACCGGTACCTGGGATACCCAATAACGCTGCACAGAAGAACATTAAGAAAGGTGCGTAGTAGCGGAACTGGCCCCACATGCCTCCCATCAATGGCAATTCACGTGTGTGCATACGCTCATATAACTGACCGGCCATGATGAACAGAGCTGCTGACGATAAACCGTGAGCCAACATCTGAACCATAAGACCTTGCAGACTGATTAAGGTACCTGCATAGATAGCCAGTACCACAAAGCCCATGTGCGAAATACTGGTATAGGCTAATAAACGCTTAATATCGGTTTGGACGAAGGCCAACCAAGCACCATAGAAGATACCAATGGCGCCTAGAGTGATGGCAATCGGTGCAAACTCTTGTGAAGCTGTTGGGAATAACGGTAAAACAAAACGAATCAGACCATAAGCAGCCGTCTTAATTAAGATACCTGCCAAGTCAACCGAACCCGCTGTTGGTGCTTGAGCGTGGGCATCAGGTAACCAGCCATGAAATGGCATGATAGGTAACTTAACCGCAAAACCAATGAAGAAGCACAGCATGATTGGGTATTCCCAACCGCCAAGTTGTGTGCCTAATAGGTCATTGTAGTTAAAGCTAAAGATACCTGAAGTGCGGTAATTCATGATGACCAGTAATAAAATGCCAATCAACATAATCAAACCAGAGGCCTGAGTATAGATAAAGAACTTAGTGGCCGCGTATTCTTTGGTCTTACCATTGATGGCGTTATGACCCCAGATGGCAATTAGGAAGTAGATGGGAACTAACATCATCTCCCAGAAGAAGAAGAATAAGAATAAGTCGATGGCTAAGAAAACCCCGATTACCCCGCCCAAGCTCCATAGAAGGTTCAGATGGAAGAAGCCAACACGGCGCTGAATTTCGCCCCATGAACAGCCTACCGCCATAATACCTAAGAAAGCAGTTAGCGAGACCATCAATAGCGACATACCATCAAGAGCCAAGTGGAAGCTAATACCAAAGGACTCAATCCAAGGCACACTAAACTCAGCAAACCAAGGCAGTTGAGCCGTTGGGGCCAGCACTTGCTCACTCATACCAGCAAAAGCACCTTCACGCCATAAAACTAACGTTAGGCCAAAGGTGATGATCATACCGATCAAGGCGATCCAGCGTGGCAGACGATTATTAATTTTCTCTACTAACCAGCATAGCGTACCCGCGATGAACGGGGTCGCAATCAATGCTGGCAACATCCAAGCTAATTGAAATTCTGTCATCTTAAATCACCGTCGTCATGACTAGTATCAATAACACTGCCATCCCCAATCCAAAGCTTGCGGCATATCCTCGAAGCGAACCTGTCTGAGTCATGGCCATCACTTTGTTACCCGCTGAAGCAATTGCAGGTAGGATGTTCCATGTCTTATCAACCGGATCCGCTTTAAGTAATTTACCAATTAATAAAAATGGTTTTACGAACACTAAATCATATAAAGCATCAAAGCCTAAACCGTTGTAGCACCAGTAATAAATAGCACCACCTAGGCTCGACGCTTTGAACTTAGCCAATAATTTACCGCTGTTAGCCACATACAGTAAGAAAGCTAAGATTAAGCCTGACGCCATAGCACCCATGGCAATAAATTCTGCCGTGTGTTTGGCATGAGCCTCACCATTTAACTCTAATAGATGACCCACACTCTCAGGCAACACACCTTGTAGCGGCGGCGTAATTAATGCGCCCACTGCGGTAGATAATACCAGTAGTACGACTAGAGGTAACTGATAAGAGATCCCTGATAGCTTATGTGCCTCGGTTTTTTCTTCACCGAAGAAAGTGAACCAAATCATACGGAAGGTATAAAGTGACGTTAGTAACGCACCGAACACCCCCATGTAGAATAGGACTTGATGACCGGTTGCATAGCTCTCCCAAAGGATTGCTTCTTTTGAGTAGAAACCTACTGTTACCCAAGGAATAGCGGCTAGCGCGCCACCACCGATGATGAAACACCAAAATACCAAAGGAATCTTCTTACGCAGACCACCCATCTTAAAGATATTTTGTTCATGATGCACAGCCGTAATCACCGCACCGGCTGATAAGAACAATAAAGCTTTAAAGAAAGCGTGAGTCATTAAGTGGAAGATAGCCCCTTGCCAAGCGCCAACGCCTAAAGCTAAGAACATATAACCAATTTGGCTCATGGTCGAATACGCTAGGATACGCTTGATGTCTGTTTGTGCTAGTGCACAGAAACCAGCCACTACTAAGGTAATCGCACCCACAGCACCAACCCAGTACAATAAAATACCTGGTGTTAATATAAATAGTGGGTGTAAACGGGCAATTAGATAAACCCCAGCCGTTACCATGGTCGCAGCGTGAATTAACGCAGAAACAGGCGTTGGACCTGCCATCGCATCAGCAAGCCAAGTGTGCAGTGGAATCTGTGCTGATTTACCCATGGCACCACCTACCAACATCATCGTTGCTAATATCAACGTAGAGTTATTGGCTTCGAACAGTTGCGGTGCTTGAGTAATAATATCTTGGATATTTAGCGTGCCGAATTCACGGAACAATAAGAATAAACCAAAGGCTAAGAATACGTCACCGATACGAGTTACGGTAAAGGCTTTAATAGCTGCACGGCCATTGGCTCGGTCTTGATAATAAAATCCAATTAGTAAGTAAGAACAAATACCTACCCCTTCCCAACCTAAATAAAGAAGCAGTAAGTTATCCGCCAATACCAACAAGATCATGCTGGCAACGAACAAATTCATATAACTAAAGAAGCGAGCAAAGCCAACATCACCTTTCATGTACCATGAGGCAAATAGGTGAATTAAGAAGCCCACACCCGTGATAACGCCTAGCATGGTTAAGGCTAAACCATCAAAGCTTAGACCAAAGGCTGGCGCAAAGTCGCCCACCTGTAACCAGGTCCATAAAGGAATGTTTATCACCGTGCTAGGATCATTGTTTTGCAAATAGCTTACTGAGGCTACTAAGGCACATAAGGCAGATAACCCCATGCTACCAACGCCCAGCCATTTGGCAACATTCTCGGATAAATGATCGCGCATTGTCGCCAATATTAAGAAACTAAGGGCTGGAAAAATAAAGGTTAACGCTAATAAACTCATCTCATTAACCTCTCATCTCATTGGCCGAATCAATGTCTAGGTGACCACGGCGATGGTAGAACTGTAATAGAATTGCTAAGCCTAATGACGCTTCAGCAGCTGCTAGGGTTAAGATAAAGATAAACATCACCTGACCGTCAGCACTTAACCAATGGCTACCCGCCACAATAAAGGCTAAACCGGCAGCACTCATCATAATCTCTAAGCTCATTAGCATGAATAAGAAGTTGCGACGAACCATAACGCCACATAAGCCAATGGCAAAAATGATGCCTGCTAATATTAGGCCATGCTCCATTGGGATAGGACCTAAAATAGAGTTTTCTACTACCGTGTTATTCGGTGTACCCTGCACCATTTCGACAGGCTTTACTTGCAGCGACTGAACTGAAGTTGCTGAAGTAGCATCTGGATTTGCATTACTCACAGCTGCCCCTTCAAGGGTGGTAGCTGTTTCAGAGGTTGCAGTTGCCATTAACTATCCTCCTTATTGTGCAGGTTAGATCTAGCGTTGTATTGAGTATTGGTATCAATGAAGTCTTTGGCATCAACAGGTTGATAGTCATAAACCTCATCGGTATGGCCTCTTGGGGCTGAAAGACGGCTGGTATGACTTTCATTTTCATCATCCAACGCTCTTTTACCCAAGTGATAAGCCGCAACTAGCGCTGCCAATAATAGTAAAGCTGCCACTTCTACTAATAATAGGTATTCCGTAAATAAGGCGATACCCACTTGCTTAGCAGAGACCGTTTGCGCACCTATTGTGGCTCCCGCTACCTCTGTACCCTCTACAGTAGAAATGCCACCGCCTAAAGACAGCATATAAACCAAGACCACTGCAATAACAAAAGTTAATGCGGTAGGCACTGCCCAAACATCTGAGGCCAGCCACTTACTTTCACGAGCATCGTTCTTGGTGCCTAAATTCAGCATCATAATAACGAAGACGAACAGTACTAAAATTGCACCAGCGTAAACAATAACTTGCAACGCTCCGGCAAAAGGCGCGCCGATAATAAAAAAGATACCTGCCAAAGCAAGTAATGTCACAATCATAGACAAAATGGCATGAACAGGATTAGCGAGCATAATGACACGCAAGCTGGCAATAATTGCCACCAAGCCCAATGCGTAGAATCCTACCAATGCAGTGTTATCAAACCAGTGTAGCCAACTCATGGCAATAGACTCCTTAAATCGACAGGTTGAGCCTCATTTTGGGCAGCACCTTTTGGTTTGTCTTTAATCGCCATACCGCTAACACGGTAATAGTTATAGTCAGGATATTTACCTGGACCTGAGATTAATAGGTGTTCTTTTTCGTATACTAAGTTTTGGCGTACATATTCACCCAACTCGAAATCTGGAGTTAGCTGAATGGCTGTCGTCGGACAAGCTTCTTCGCACATACCACAAAAGATACAGCGAGAGAAGTTAATACGGAAAAACTCAGGATACCAGCGCCCATCTTCACGCTCAGCTTTTTGTAATGAGATACAAGCCACAGGGCAAGCTACTGCACATAAGTTACATGCCACGCAGCGCTCATCCCCATCAGGGTCACGGGTCAGTACAATACGACCCCTGAAACGTGGTGGCACAGGTACAGGCTGTTCAGGATACAATATGGTATCTCGAGGTCTAAACGCATGACTGTTAACCATCCACATAGAGCGCACAATGGTAAACATGCCCACGACTGTATTTTTCAACGTTTTAAACATGTTAACTTCTCTAATTGCTTATCAGTGATAAGACCCCTAAAGCGTATTAGCCGGTCTATCTAACCCAATAAATAGAAGATTCAAAAACTCAGTATTTTATTATTAAACTAAGTCTTACTTAACTATACTTTTTCTAAATTGCTGTCTTACTATCAGTGTCTTTAGTTTATAGTGGCTTTAACTATATTAAGCGGCAGAGATTAAGATTAAGGCCGCAGTAATTAATAAGTTAATTAAAGTCACAGGTAAACACACCTTCCAACCAAAGTTCATAACTTGGTCATATCTTGGACGCATTAATGAGCCGCGTGCTAAGACGAACATAGTCATGAAGAATAAGGTTTTGATCATGAACCAAAAGGCTGGCGGTAAAATGGTAAAGCCTAGATTTAACGGCGCATCCCAGCCCCCGAAGAACAGACAAGTCATTAACGCTGAAATAAGCACAACGTTGACATACTCACCAATAAAGAACATACCAAACTTCATGCCTGAATATTCGACATGATAACCTTCAGCCAGTTCTTGTTCTGCTTCTGGTTGGTCAAAAGGATGTCGGTGAGTCACAGCGACACCGGCCACAACGAAGGTTAAGAACCCTAAAAATTGTGGGAAAATATTCCAGTGCCAAAAGCCGCCTGTTTGTGCTTCAACAATCTCACGCAGGTTAAAAGAACCTGTCATCGCCACAACACCCATTAGCGACAACCCTAAGAACACTTCATAACTGATGGTCTGTGCTGCAGAGCGAAGGCCGCCTAGTAAAGAGTATTTATTTTCAGAGGCCCAGCCACCGAACATAACCGCGTAGACTGCCATACCTGCCATAGCAAAGAAGAATAAAATACCAATATTCCAATCTGCCACGCCTAACATTGGCGAAATAGGAATAATGGCAAATGAAGCAAGCGCTGTGAACATGGCAATTGCTGGCGCTAGGATAAACATAAACTTATCAGCAAACTTTGGCGTCCAATCTTCTTTAAAGAAGATTTTCAACATATCTGCCACAAGCTGTAATGACCCCCAAGGCCCTACTCGGTTTGGACCATAACGGTCTTGCCATAAAGCCAGCATACGACGCTCATAAATAATCATTAACGCAGCGACGATAACCACAACTAAGAAAATAACCAAAGCTTGGCCTACTAGGAATAAAGTATTCCAAGCTTCTACCGATAAGCTTTGACTTAGAAAGCCTGGCACCTCAGGGATGATTCGAATAGATTCCATATTAACCTCCCTGACCCTCTAACTGTGGTTTGTTATTCATTATGTTTGAAGCTTTTGGTGGATCTATTTTTACTACAGAGGCTGGTAAATGGCCATGTAAAATTGGCACTTGGCCCACTGGGTAACCAATACAGCCTTCTGCAAGATAAGTCACAATAGTTACTGGTAACTCGACGCGCTGCCCATCTACAGTGATGGCTAGCCAATCGTTATTACTCACTTGCCAATGCTCAGCATCCTCTACACCAATATAGAAGGCAGGTTGCTGCATTTGTTCTGCAACCACTGGGCTTCTATGTGCCATTGCAGAGCTGCCATATATATTATGCACCGGAACTAACTTGGCTTGACCTTGGAAAATACTGGTCTTAATAGGCTGAGCTAATTCTGGACGAATGTATTCACGCTTAGCACGCTTTTTGGTTTCATCCATTAAGTCAAATAGACGGATACCTGGGTCGCCTTGTTTTAGGCTACCTCCTACTTTGTCTTGATACTTATTCCAAGCTTGTGGTGAGTTCCAACCTGGTGCTTGAGCAAATGGAATCATTGAGCCTGGTGTCTGAGTGCCGCTATAACCTTCCATCGAGAAAGTTAAACCGGTATCTAGATCTTTTGGCTGCATAGGCTCATGCACTGAGATATTGGCACGCATTGCGGTACGACCAGAATAACGTCTTGGCTCACGCGCAATTTTTAGACCTGAAATACGGAAGTCTGAATCAGGAGCTGCCTGTTTGATCCCTTCTAAATTCGGATGGGTTTTAATCAGCTCATTGATAACATCATCTAGCTGAGTCCAATCTAGAGGCAACTGATTTAGACTGGTTTCAACAGCATGTAGCCAGCGCCAGCCCTCTTTAATACAGTTTTTATTATCGTAATAGCTTGGATCATAAACTTGGAAGAAGCGCTGAGCACGACCTTCAGCAGAAACTAAAGTACCATCTGCTTCGGCGAAACTTGCTGCAGGTAAGACGATATCCACAAATTTATGCCAGTATAAGCTTTGATGATCTAAAGCAATCACGGTCTTATCGCTTAACAGCTGAGCTAATTTATCGATATCTAAAGCATCGGTTAGTTGGTTTTCGGCGACAATAACCGCATCGAAGTCTGATGCCAATAATTCTTCAACCGACTTACCACCTAATAGACAAACCCCAAAACTGTTGGCATTGGGCACACTTAAGTATAGTCCCGCTTGCTTACTGTATTTTTCATTGGCTTGCTTTAATTCTAAAGGCTCTTGGTTTGGCTGACGTTCTAGATTATCAGCTGCTTTAGATTGACCGGCTTGATCTGGTTTGGCATCCAGCTCTTTGTCCTCAGCAGGCTGTTGCTGAGCTTGTTGAGCACGAACCTTAGCATTATGAACTTCAATTTGCTCAAGCTCATAAGCTTTGATTTGATCACGTTTGTCCGTTAAGGCTTGGGCAATTTGAGCAGAAGCTTCGATAATAGCCACGCTAAACTGACCGGTACCTGAGACAACCAATGGCTTATCAGCGGTCACTAAATCAAATGCGATTTGCTGAGCCAACTCTTGCATAGGGTCTTCTGGCTGCTCTTGTAGTGTAGCCTGCTTAATTTGCTCAAGATCATTACCCAAAGCCTTAATGGCATCTGCTACTGCAAAGCCTAAGCTGGCAATGTCTTCTGGCGTCGCCACACAGCTGACTTTACTGATGTCATCTAACTTAGTTTGCACCGTATCAGCAATGTAGACTGGGCTTAGCTCTTTTTGACCAATACGCTGCACAGGCTCTGCTAACCAAGACTCTGTTCTTAGAGCTTCAGCCATTTTGATTTTTTTGTTTTTAGCAGCTTGACGGATGGCCAAAGCAATACGAGGGCTGGTCTGGGTAACATCTTCACCCAACACAAATACCGCATCATATTCTTCAATTTCAGCCATAGTTGGGTTATAAATGCCTTGAGTACTTAAAATCTCAATACATTTTTCGACCAGACTCTGTTGATGGCTGTTTAGACCGGTTGAGAAGTTATCAAAGCCAACTAATTTTTTTAGAGCGAAGTTGGTTTCTAAACTGGCTCGTGGTGAACCAATACCGATAACTTTTTTGTCCTTTAAGCGCTTCACAGTCTCATCTAAAGCATAGTCAACATTAATTTTGACGTGCTTGTCATTGATGTGCTCAATGGCTTGAACAGGACGGTCTTCACGGTTCACATAACCATAGCTAAAGCGACCTAAGTCACATAAGAAATAACGGTTTACTTCACCGTTGTAACGGTTCTCAATACGACGTAACTCGCCATAGCGCTCACCGGCTGAAATATTACAGCCCGCTGAACAACCATGACAGATGCTTGGCGCATACTGCATGTCCCATTTTCGGTTATAACGGTCTGAATGCGTCTTATCAGTGAATACACCGGTTGGACAAACTTCGGTTAAGTTACCTGAAAACTCGCTTTCAAGTTGACCGTCTTTGTCGCGACCAAAATAAACGCGGTTATTTGAGGCATAAACGCCTAAGTCTTCACCACCTGCGTAATCTTTATAATAACGAACACAGCGATAACAAGCGATACAGCGGTTCATTTCATGTGCAATGAATGGCCCTAACTCTTGGTTATGGTGTGTGCGCTTGGTGAAACGGTAACGACGTTTGTTATGACCTGACATATAAGTCATGTCTTGTAAGTGACAATGACCGCCCTCTTCACACGTTGGACAATCGTGAGGGTGGTTGGTCATTAAGAATTCAACAATAGATTTTCGAAATGCTTTGGCCTCAGCATCATCAACCGAAATATACATGTCATTGGTAGGAGCTACCATACATGACATGACCAATCGGCCTTTGCCTGCTGCTGCATCTTCTGCGTTGTTAAACTGCTTTACCGCGCACTGACGGCATGAGCCGACTGAACCAAGTGCAGGGTGATAGCAGAAATAAGGCACATCGATACCCAGTGACAAACACGCCTCTAATAGGTTGTCTGCTCCGTTTACCTCGACCTGCTTACCGTCAATATGTATGACCGCCATGCCTGTTTCTACTCCTCTACTTCACATCACTAGGGTTAGAAGTTGGGGTCTTATTCCCGGCTTCTGCGCCTGCTGTTGTATCCGAATTAACGTTACTACCGGTATCTGCGCCTGAATTAGACGATGCTGCAGGACTGCTATTTCCCATAGATGACATTACTTTTTTAATTTCCGACTCAGCCCATTCCGAGGTCTCAGCATCTACTTCAACGGCTGGTACCACGATTTTGCTGTCAAATTCATGACGGAAATATTTAAGCGCACTCATTAATGGCTCCATAGCCCCTGGTGCGTGCGCACAGAAAGTCTTGCCTAACCATAAATCACGAGTTAAGCCTTCAAGCTTTTCAACATCACCGACTTGACCTTCACCATCATCGATAGCGGTCAATAGCTTCACGCCCCAAGGTAAGCCATCACGGCAAGGGGTACAAAAACCGCAGGATTCACGTTGGAAGAAAATCTCTAAGTTTTTAAGTAGTGGCACCATGTCCTGTGACTCATCAACCACCATAATCAGACCGGTACCCATACGGCTGCCCGCCTTTTGGATACTATCAAAGTCCATTGGGACATCTAAGTGATCTGTAGTTAGGAAGTCGGTAGAAGCCCCGCCTGGTAGCCAAGCTTTTAGACGCTTGCCCTGCTTCATGCCGCCGGCCAAGTCTTCAATGATTTCACGTGCTGTATAACCAAATGGCAATTCCCAAAGACCTGGATCATTCACCAGACCAGAACAGCCAAAGATTTTGGTTCCTGGCGTGGTACTGTTGCCCTTCTCATTTGGCAGACTTTGATACCACTCAACACCATTCACCAAGATGGCTGGCATATTACTTAAAGTCTCTACGTTGTTCACAACGGTTGGACGACCCCAAGCGCCTGACACTTGTGGGAAAGGTGGCTTAGTACGTGGGTTAGCACGGCGGCCTTCTAGACAGTTAATTAAAGCAGTTTCTTCACCGCAAATATAACGACCGGCGCCAGTGTGTACGTGTAGGTTAAAGCCAAATTCTGAGCCTAAGATATTATCGCCCAATAAATTGTTGGCCAAACACTCATCAATGGCAGCCATTAAGCGCTCTGCTGCTAAAATATACTCACCACGGATAAAGATATAACCGTCAGTGGCACCAATGGCATGAGCGGTAATTAGCATACCTTCGATAAGCTGAAATGGCAGACGCTCCATTAACAAGCGGTCTTTAAAGGTGCCTGGCTCCATTTCGTCAGCGTTACAGATTAGGTAGCGTGGGCCCCCATCTGGAGGCGTCATAAATGACCATTTAAGACCTGCGTTAAAGCCTGCACCACCACGGCCGCGAACGTTGGCCGCTTTAATCATATCGCCCACTTCTTTTGGCGCTTTATTTAAAGCGGTCTTTAGACCTTCAAAACCACGTAAAGATTGATAAGTTTCTAAATCTAAAATGGCATCATGGTGTGCCAAACGCCAAGTTAACGGCTTAGTCTCGATTGTCGCAGTAGCTTTGCCACCATAGATAGGCACACGTTGATTGTTCAACTGGCTGGGTGCTTGACCTTGCTTACGACGAGCAAACTGCTCAGCAATGCTCAATCTTGGTGTTGCAGCATTTTCGGCAGCTAAATTTTGTTCATTCTGACTCATGGATAATACTCCAATAACTCGGCAACCTGATCAGGAGTAACAGGACCAAAAGTATCTTCATCAATTAACACAGAAGGGCCTTTATCGCAGTTACCTAAGCAGCAAATAGGCAATAAAGTGAAGCGACCATCTGCTGTGGTCTGACCAAAATCAACCCCTAACTGGCTTTTTAACTCAGCGGCCAACTCTTCATAGCCTGTTAAATAGCAGGCAATAGAGTCACAAACCAAAATCACATGGCGTCCCACTGGCGAGCGATAAATACGGTTAAAGAAAGTAGCAACCCCTTCAATATCGGTTACTGGCACATCAAGTAAATTAGCAATCGCATTTACTTGAGCATCATCTACCCAACCATTGCGCTTTTGAACCAATTTCAAAGCATCCAATGAAGCCGCTCTTGCTTGAGGATAATGATGAATGTACTCATTAATTCCCTCAATCTCTTGAGCAGTCAAGATGCTGGCAACATCTACGGTTGGGGTTTTATCGGTAACAATCTTAATCATTGTATTATTTTCTCTTTAACTGCTAGCCAGGTTTAATGGCCCTGCTGGCTTGATACCCTAGAAAATTGAAAACTATCCGCTATCTTTTATCTGTCTGTATCGGCCATAACAATATCAATTGAGGCTAAATAGATAATCGCGTCTGACACCAAACTGCCGTTAATCACAGAAGGCATTTGCTGTAAATGAGCAAATGTTGGCGTACGAATACGAGTACGATAACTCATGGTCGAGCGATCTGAGGTAATGTAATAGCTATTAATACCCTTAGTCGCTTCCACCATCATTGAGGCTTCACCCGCTGGCATTACTGGACCCCAAGATACCGAAATAAAGTGATTAATTAGGGTTTCAATATCATTTAAAGTACGGTCTTTTGGTGGTGGCACAGCCAATGGATGATCGGCTTTATAAGGCCCAGACGGCATATTATCCATACACTGTCTGATAATGCGTAATGATTGACGAATCTCTTCAATCTTCACCATACAGCGGTCATAAGCGTCGCCGTTATAGCCTACGGGAATTTCAAAGTCGTAGTTCTCATAACCCATGTACGGACGAGCTTTACGCAAGTCAAACTCAACGCCAGTAGCACGCAGACCCGCACCGGTAACACCCCAAGCTAAAGCTTGTTTGGCATCATACTGAGCGACGTTTTGAGTACGGCCTTTTAGTACTGAGTTCTCCATTGCTGCTTTAACATATTCGTCTAAGCGTTTTGGCATCCAATCTAAGAACTCACGTACCAGACGCTGCCAACCACGAGGTAAGTCCGCTGCTGTACCGCCAATACGGAACCAAGCAGGGTGCATACGGTAACCGGTCACCGCTTCAATCACGTCATAAGCTTTTTGACGGTCGGTAAACATATAGAATACTGGGGTCATACCACCAGCATCTTGAATAAAGGTACCGAAGTACAATAAGTTGTTGGTAATACGGAAGAACTCACTCATCATCACACGGATGGTTTGAGCGCGCTCTGGAACAGTAATTCCTGCTAATTGCTCAACCGCCATAACATAAGGCAGCTCATTCATTACGCCGCCAAGATAGTCGATACGGTCAGTGTATGGAATGTATGAGTGCCAAGTTTGACGCTCTGCCATCTTCTCAGCACCACGATGGTGATAACCGATATCTGGAATACAGTCGATGATCTCTTCACCATCTAGCTGTAGCACCAATCTGAATGCACCGTGAGCTGAAGGGTGGTTAGGTCCTAAGTTTAGGAACATAAAGTCTTCATCACGACCACTGCGCTTCATGCCCCACTCTTCAGGAACAAAACGTAGGTTCTCTTGCTCAAACTGTTGCTTAGCAGCGTTTAAGAAGTAAGGCGTAAATTCTGTGGCACGCGCATGATACTCTTTGCGTAGCGGGTGACCTTCCCAGTATTTAGGCAATAAAATACGGGTTAAGTGAGGATGTCCTTCAAAGACAATACCAAACATATCCCACACTTCACGCTCATACCAGTTGGCATTTGGCCAAATCTTGGTCGCTGTAGGAACGTTTAGATCATCTTCTGACAAGGCTACTTTGACACGAATATCGCTATTACGCTCAAGAGACATTAAGTGGTAAAAGACTGTGAAATCACTGGCAGGCAACCCATCACGATGTTTACGCAAACGCTCATCCATTGCAGATAAGTCAAGTAACATCACATAAGGCTTAGGCAGGGTGCGTAAGAACATTAGGATTTCAAGTAAATCACTTCGTGCAACCCAAATGGTAGGAATGCCATCAAAAGTAAATTGCTCTGTAAATTTACCCGCAAATTTAGTTCCAAGTTCACGCAGCACGGGATGCTGTGTCGTATTTGGATTGGCGCTATTATTAGTCGCGTTGCTATTATCCGTTACCATGGTTACCGCTTACCTCAGAGTCATTGCAATTATTGCGAATACGGAAGGGTGAATATTTTTATGAAGGGTTCTGTACTTTGGGCACAAAACCCTATTTTAACTGTCTAACTTTACTGGCTATCAAATTTACTCGCTAGCAAATAAGCTAATAAAGCCTAGTTTAGATGCTATCTGGGCTGCGTAAGTTCTTCACTGCAATGCGATCGGCTTGTTTGCGATCACGCTCAGGCAACATTTGTGGCTGGTAGATACCTTTTTCATTTACATAAGCCCCTAATGGACGGCGCTCTTTGGTAATAGAATCTTGTAATAGCATCAAGCCTTGAATCAACGCTTCAGGGCGAGGTGGACAGCCTGGTACATAGACATCCACGGGAATAATTTTATCCACGCCTTGTACCACTGAATAAATGTCGTACATACCGCCAGAGTTAGCACAAGAGCCCATAGAGATTACCCATTTTGGCTCAAGCATCTGTTCATATAGACGCTGAATAACTGGGGCCATCTTCACAAAACAAGTGCCAGCCACAATCATTACGTCAGCCTGACGAGGAGAAGCACGAATAACCTCAGCCCCGAAACGTGATAAGTCATGCACTGCTGTTAAAGTCGTTGCATATTCAACGTAGCAGCATGAAGTACCAAAGTTAAATGGCCAAAGTGAGTTTTTACGTCCCCAGTTAGCTGAGGCATGTACCATATCCTCAAGCTTACCCATAAACACGTTACGGTTGACTTCATCCTCAATAGGATTATTAACTGTTTGACGTGTCTGCGCAGGATAAGTTTCGGCGTCAGGATTAGCACGGGTTAGCGTATATTTCATGATTTAACCCTTAAGAAGACGATTTATTAGACGAAGATGAAGGAGTTGAAGCTTGGCTGAAGTCAGCTGTGGTGATATTACCCGTCACGTTAATACGGTCAATATTCGCTAAGTGACGTTTATTGGCTTCAATATCATTAGAGACATTAACTTGACCAGAAGATTGAGCAGGCACTTTGCCTGTTGGGTCGGTATGTAGCTCATCAATACCATTAAACTGAGTGATACTGGCTAGGTCGAAACCTGCAGGAGCTTGAGTTAGACGCTCTTTTTTACGGCGTTTATCAGAAGGTGCCCAGTTCATTGCCCCTAATTTAAGTTCATAAACCAGACCAACAAACAAAATACCAATAAAGACGGCGGCGGTAGCAAAGCCAATCCAGCCCACTTCTCTTACAGATACGGAATAAGCATACAGATATAAAGCTTCTAAATCGAAAATAACAAAGAAGATGGCCACAAGATAGAATTTTGCAGACATACGAATTCGGGCATTGCCAGCTCCGACAACGCCCGATTCAAATACTTCTTCTTTTTCTGTACCTTGCGAGCGTCCACCTAATAAACGGGGTACTACCAGCATGAATACAACCAAACCAATAGCTGCCAAAATGAAGGCTAATGCTGACCAATTAAAGGCGGAACTCATCTGTATATCTCCTTACTGGCACGTATCCTCTGAAGCCCTTAGTTTATTCTGAGGATAAGAGCAGTGATTTATAGGATACATCGGCTGGTAAAATTAAGGTGCTACTATACTTTTTTTACAGACTAAATGCCAATTTAATACTGAATGAGAAGGTCATATTTCAAAATATATTCCCTCTTTACATGCATTGACATTTATGGCTTTTTACAGCAACACCTTTCAGTAAACGTTTGAATATAAAATAATTTATCGCATTTCACGATTGGTGCTTAAGTCACTCTTAAGCCCTACGTGCGAGGTAGAGTTACCCCTACCTGACCTTGGTACTTACCCCCACGGTCTTTATAACTGGTCTCACAAACATCATCAGCATCACTTTGGAAAAATAGCATTTGTGCTACCCCTTCACCGGCATAAATACGAGCAGGTAAAGTGGTGGTATTACTAAATTCTAAAGTAACGTGCCCTTCCCACTCAGGCTCAAGCGGGGTAACGTTGACGATTATACCACAGCGAGCGTAAGTAGATTTACCTAAGCAAATGGTTAAAACATCACGAGGGATTCTAAAATATTCTACCGTACGCGCTAGGGCAAATGAGTTGGGAGGAATAATACACTCATCTCCAACGATATCGATGAAGCTGTTTTCATCAAAGTTTTTAGGATCGACTATGGCAGAGTGCACATTGGTGAAAACTTTAAACTCACGGGCACAGCGCACATCATAGCCATAGCTAGAAGTACCGTAGCTAACCAGCTTATCGCCAGCGTCATTAAAACGGACTTGGCCGGGTTCATATGGCTCAATCATGCCATGTTCTTCAGCCATTTTACGAATCCAGCGGTCAGATTTAATTGACATTTTACACCCTCAAACTATTGATTTAAAACTATTAATTTAAAATAAGATATTATACAAAAGGTAAATTATAAAAGATTCGACCTTGTAATTACAGCTTCATTACTCATCGTGCTATCGATTTAAGCCATTTAGTGTGGCTATTTTACGCTCATTAATCACTTTGTGCTAATACTGTAGCGTATTCACTCATTTAAAATGTAAACAGCACCTACTGCCTTTATTTTTGTTTTGGGTAAATTGGTCAAATAACAGTCTTTACCATTTGCTTTACCATTTGGCAAAATGATCTTCTGCTAGCCCCATCACCTGGTCTAAAACGATAATCTCTCCCTCTGCAAGCTTTATATGACCTGAATAATGGCCTATCCATTGCTCGAAGATACTGGCTAATAATCCATAGTTATCCGTCTTTTTATAGACTTTAAGCGGAGTAAAAGTCAGCTCAATATCGACCAGACTCCAGCCTAGGTTTTGATGACTAATACTCCAAGCAGAGTTGCTTTCACTGTCTTGACTGTCTCTTCGGAACATTACTGAAGGGAGATGATAAATTTCACCGTCTAGCCAGCAAGCATTCTCACTCACCCCAGTCTCATTAACGCCCATAGATAAATTCAGCATGAACTGCCGGCCGTCAACAAGCTGGGTATTAATACAACTCCAAAACCAGTTGGTCTCATGGCGCATAAAGCCTAAGGTCCAATCTAAGTTGGCACGGGTGGAGGACTCAAATTCAAGATGAGTCAGAGTGCTTTGTTCGCCTTCACTCTCACTGGTTATAGAATAATGCTTGGACGAGCTATGTAGGATTAACTCTCCTGAGGTCGCTTCAAATGGCTCTTTTTGGGTAAAGGTCCAGCCTCGTCTACCTGAAGGCGAGCATACGGCTAACGGCTGCTTGGCTCGCTGCAAGTCGGCATTCACCGTAAATACTTCACTATTTAATCTGACACTCGCAAACTCAGGGGAGAAGTGCATTTTCACCGTCAGCTTGTCATGTTCGAAGACCATCTCGCCATTTTGATGATCACCGCTAAACTGAGTGTTTAATGTCAGAGGTAGTAAGGCTTCAACTATCTCAAACTGTTTAGTGCCTTCATGATAAATATAAGCAAACGCCGTCGTCGCCAACTTAATCGTAGCCACAGCCAGACAGATTCGATAAGGCCCATGTACTATTTGAATAAAGGCAAACTGATTGGCTTTTAATTGCTTGCGCCACTGAGCGACTGGCTTTTGCGAAATCAGGTGGCTGTGATAATCCAAATAATTTATTTGGTTTACCTGAGAGAACACCCCAAACTTAGGCTGCCCTTGCTCAATAAGCTTATCAATGGCAGCTAAGTCATAAGAAGCTGTATTATTTATCATTAAAAGATACGACCATCATCACGTTTTTTGGCAAATTTGGCTATATTTGCTTCGATATTAGTAGCGATATCAAGATAGAACTGCGCATAATCATCGCCCTGACCCTCATTAGCAATAACGCTCGGTACCCCTTTGTCAGCTTGGGCACGAATGTCACTTGCTAGCGGAAGTTGTCCTAACAATGGCACTTGATATTCTTTAGCAATAGACTCGCCACCGCCTGCGCCAAATATGGCTTCAGTATGCCCACAGTTTGAGCAGGTATGCAATGCCATATTCTCCACCACCCCTATCACCGGAATGCTGGTTTTATTAAACATCTCAATCCCTTTTTGGGCATCCATTAGCGCGATATGCTGTGGCGTGGTAACAATTACTGCACCCGTCACTGGAATGCGCTGTGCCAAAGTTAGCTGGATATCACCCGTACCTGGTGGCATATCAATAACCAAGTAATCTAGCATCGGCCAGTTGGTCTGATTAAATAGCTGCATCAATGCACCGGTGGCTTTTGGACCACGCCAGGCCACAGGAGTGTTATCGCCATCCAATAAGCTACCGATAGATAACATCGCCAGACCATGCGCTTCTACAGGTACAAACTGCTCATTTTCTAACTGAGGCTTAACCCCTTCTACCCCAAGCATACTGGGCATAGAAGGTCCATAAATATCTGCATCCAGCACCCCTACTTTATTACCCAGCTTTTGTAATGCCAAGGCGATATTGACGGTGGTGGTAGATTTACCCACACCGCCTTTGCCTGAGGCCACTACTAAAATATGTTTAATACGAGGATGAGGTTGCAGACTCGATTGAGTCGGAGCACGCTTGGTGATTGGTGGCTCGGCTGCAGCAGCAGTTTTTGGAGCCGCATCGATGGTTTTTGGTAAGGTTTTGCCACTTCCTTTGGTAGAGCTAACAGGCATAGCGTTATTGTCTGACATGGTTTTGGCTCCAGTAGCTTTAGGCAGCAGGGTAATATTTAAGTTAACTTCTTCTATACCGTGAGGCTTAAGCTTGAGACCCAGTTGTCTTTGGACCTCTTCAGGCTCTGCGCTCTCATCTAGGCGCAAATCTAAAGTTACCGTATCCCCATGATGTTGAAACTTGATTAACTCGTTTCTGCCACGACCCTGCGGATAGTTAGCCATCACCTCTTTTGCTGCGGCTTCTAATTTTGCTGCTTGCTGAGAGTCTTCACTTTTGAGGGTGTTTTTATGAATCGTTTTTTTTATGAAATCAAACATTAATGCACTGCCCCTTAGCAACTTGTAACTGCTATCTATTGTGGTGCGTTATGTGGTTAATTAATAACTGACTCGTAGTATCTGTTTACGGTCGACACCTTTATAGCCTGCTAGCAAGTAAACTTAATATATAGCGAATCAGTTTAGCTCAATTTATGACTTAAAAAAACCACAATGGCTTTGATGCTATTGCCATTTTCTTTTTATCTAAGAATAAAACCAGCTTTTATAAAACCAGATTTTCTACATCTTCTTTATTACAGCACCAAGTTACAGTACTAAAAACTTAGAAGCGATGAACAAATAAATAGCGACCCCTGAAGCATCACACACTGAGGTGATTAATGGCGCACTGGCACTGGCAGGGTCAAAGCCAAATTTATTTAGTATAAAAGGCAAGCTCATGCCGATCACACAACCAATCATTACCACAGAGACCATACTCAACGCGAGTACTAACGATACCATGGCATCGCCACGGAAATAACCAATGACCGAAATCGCGGCAGCCATAGTGATACCCAGCAATAAAGCAACCATAGCTTCACGGCCCAATAATGTGAACCAATCTCGCATGACCACCTCTCCGGTAGCCAAAGCACGTACCATCAAGGTGGCAGACTGAGAGCCCGCGTTACCGCCACTATCTACGAGTAAGGGCAAGAAGAATACCAGTACTAAGTTGGCAGCAATCACATCCTCAAAGTGAGCAATTCCCACTCCTGAGATTAGGTTACCAAATACTAAAAACACCAGCCAAAACACACGCTTACGATATAAAATTCGAATACTGGTGTCTTTAAAGCTACCTATTAAACTTGAAACACCCCCTGACTTATGGAAGTCATCTGTGGCCTCATCACTGGCCACGTCCATCGCGTCATCGTGGGTGACAATACCGACTAAGGCTCCGTTATTATCAATAATAGGTAACGCAATTAAGTCATAGCGGGCAATGGTTTTTGCCACATCTTCTTGGTCTTCATGCACATTCGACGCCACTACTTTGGTCAGCATGATGTCGCCAATAATCTGATTGGGCGAGGCCAAGATTAAGGTTCTTAGAGAGACCACCCCTTGTAGCTTACGCTGTTCATCGATGACGTAAGCATGATAAATAGTTTCTGCATCAGGGGCCTCTAATCGCAAAGCGGCTAAAGCTTGTGCTACCGTCATTTGCGCCTTTAAAGTAGCGTAGTCTGAGGTCATTAATGCCCCAGCTGTTTTTTCAGCATAGGCAGACAGTCGTCTGATGTCTTCGCGTTCAGCCTGAGCCAAGGCAGGTAATAAGGCATCGCGCTGATCTTGGTCCAAACGCTTATATAAGTCGGTTCGCTCATCCGATGGCATCTCGCCCACTAGCTTCGCAAGACTGGCTCGAGGAAATAAGAAGGCCATTTCCATCTGTTCTTCTGGGTCAAGATAAGAAAAAACAGTGGCTCTATCTGGCAGCTTTTCTAATAACTTCCACGACATATCAGAGTCTAATAAAGTCAGTATGTCGGCAATGTCGATCGGACGCAAATCCTTTAATTGATCTACGGCTTGGTCAAATTGTTGATTTTCAATGGCATTTTCTAAGAATAATGCAGTCGCTTTATGATCCATAATTTGTACTCCTTGCAGCCCAGTCTTTGTTGCAAGTAACCATAGAAATAAAATAATAAAAAAGAGCCAATAGTTATATTATTGGCTCCTGATTTAGGCTCTAAATACTAGCTTTATTAGGGCAGTTGAAATAAGTGGCAGTCTAAAAGAGTCATTTACATAACACTATTTATATATAAATTTAGAGTTTGTCTTCACTGACTTAGCAATAGTATTGACGGTTTAATTTTTCGTCAAAAGCACCTAAAATCGTCTTTTTGGTGCCCATTAACTCGGTTTAAACAAAACTCAAACAAATGCTAAGCGATTGCCATTTTTTTAACAAGGGGCTGTTTGTTAAAAAAGTGACTTCTAAATTTAAACTGCCTGCTTATTTTCTAGATAAAAAGTTAATTCATAAACCAACCGTGACTAGCTACAATCGACTGCCCAGTAAACACATTAGTTGGGAATGCTGCCAAAAATAGCGCTAACTGTGCAATATCTGCCGTACTGGTAAATTCCTTATCCACTGTATTAACTAGCATAATATCATTAACTACTTGCTCCTCACTAATGCCCTTTTCCCTTGCCTGTTCAGGAATCTGCTTCTCAACCAGCGGTGTTTTCACAAACCCTGGGCAAATCACATGAGAACGAACATTATATTGAGCGCCTTCTTTCGCCAATACACGACATAACCCCAGTAGCCCATGTTTTGCTGTTACATAAGGTGCTTTAAACAAAGATGCTTCATGTGAATGTACGGAGCCGGTATAAATCACCGTACCCACTTTGTCACTATCATACATATACTGTAGTGCCGCTTTTGTGGTCAAAAATGCACCGTCTAAATGAATAGATTGCATCTTTTTCCAATCACTAAAGCTTAACTTATGAATGGGATCAATGATTTGAATACCTGCATTAGATACCAAAATATCAATACTACCGAAGTGTTTAACTAAGGCCTCTACTCCCTCATTTACCGCTGTTTCAGAGGAGACATCCATAGCGATGGCTAAAGCCTTACCGCCTGACTCTTCAATGACTGCTGCTACTTTTTGTGCAGCTTCAAGATTAATATCTGCCACACCAACGGCTGCGCCTGCTTTGGCATAAGTTTCAGCAATGTCACGACCAATACCACTAGCAGCGCCAGTAACCAATGCCACTTGGCCGGTTAAATCTTGATTTAGTTGACTCATCCTTGTGTACTCCTAAGTGCCGAATAGCATCTTAAAATTGACGCTATTCGGCTGTATATAGATTTATACTTGCAATTTAATAGTCATATAAAAATAACTACTGACTAATAGTAACTGGCGTATTTTTTTGTAGCTCTTCAAAACTTACACCATCAGCCAACTCTACTAGCTTAAGACCATTTTCAGTGACATCCATTACCGCAAGCTCAGTGATAATACGGTCAACCACTTTTTTTCCAGTTAAAGGCAGCTGACACTCAGCCAAGATCTTAGGTTCGCCATGCTTATTAATTTGCTCCATAAGTACGATGACTCGCTGCACGCCAGCCACTAAGTCCATAGCACCGCCCATGCCTTTTACCATCTTACCTGGTATCATCCAGTTGGCTAAGTCGCCGTGCTCAGATACTTCCATTGCACCCAAAATAGCCAGGTTAACATGACCGCCACGAATCATAGCAAAAGAGTCTGAACTGCCAAAGAAGCTGGCGCCAGTTTTAGCAGTTACCGTTTGCTTACCGGCATTAATTAAATCTGGATCAACTTTATCTTCTGTAGGAAACTCACCAATACCTAATAGACCATTCTCTGACTGTAGCCAAACCTTCATACCTTCAGGGATATAGTTAGCTACCATGGTAGGCAGTCCAATCCCTAAATTCACATAAAACCCATCTTGTAATTCTTTAGCGGCGCGTTGAGCCATTTGCTCTCTCGTCCATGCCATGTTAATACTCCTTGTTTGCTTTTTTATTCTTACAAAATATTTATACCAATCATTGATAACCATTCACTGTATGGTTTTATTTTTTGACAGTGATTTTTTCAATGCGTTTTTCTGGTGTGCTATTTAATACCAAACGCTGTACGAAAATACCCGGCAAGTGAATCTCATCAGCATCTAGCTCACCAATCTCAACGATTTCTTCTACTTCAGCCACGGTGATTTTGCCCGCCATAGCACAATCTGGGTTAAAGTTACGGGCAGTTTTATTGAAAATTAGGTTCCCAGCTTTATCCGCTTTTTGGGCCTTCACTAACGCCACATCGGCTGTAAGTGAATGCTCTAGGATATAAGTGCGACCATCAAATTCACGGGTCTCTTTGCCCTCAGCCACTTGAGTGCCCACACCTGTAGCTGTATAAAAGGCTGGAATACCTGCCCCACCTGCACGCAGTTTTTCTGCCAAAGTCCCTTGTGGGGTTAATTCAACTTCTAATTCACCGCCTAGGAATTGACGCTCAAACTCTTTGTTTTCACCCACATAAGAGGAAATCATCTTTTTGATTTGACGCGTTTGTAATAGCAGGCCTAGCCCAAAGTCATCTACCCCAGCGTTATTACTAATACAAGTCAGCTCTTTAGCGCCGCTGTCTCTTAAAGCCAGGATTAGAGCTTCAGGAATACCGCATAGGCCAAATCCGCCGATGGCCAAAGTTTGTCCGTCCTGGATGATATCTTTTAGCGCAGCTTCGGCACTATCGTATACTTTTGATTGACTCATTATTCTCTCCCTGTTGAATCAACTTAATTTGTTGCGTAGACATTATCTATGCTGATAATGTAGGTTTTAGTAGAGCTATGAAATTTTTGGCTAGTTACGTACTCTTTTTTCAATAGTTATAGTGTATATTCGTAATATCTAATACAATGCAATTAGCCAGTAAATAGCTTATGAGCTCATTAGTTTACTGTATTTATCACTTATGGTACAACTGTTTACTTATACTCTTGTTTATCCTTCTATTTATATTGATCTACTTGATATAAGGACTTATCAGTAGCACAGCCAATTAAAGAAATTTAATTGGCTGAATGTTTCTTTATTCATACTCAAGCCAAGGAGAAGGCGTTTATGTTTAGCACACTTGCGATTATCATTACTTTATTATTGCTGATGTTTTTTTGCCTATCGCGGCTACTCAGTTTTAATCTTAGCCCCTATCATGGCTGTTTTAGCAGTCCTGTTGTCAGGTGACTTTTTAAGCAGTATCCCTGCCTATACTGATGTATTCATGTCCGCGCTTAGTGGGTTCTTACTAAAGTTCTTCCCAATATTTTTATTAGGCGCATTATTTGGTCGTTTGATCGCCGACTCGGGTGCTGCAACTGCCATTGCAAATACTGTTGTCGATAAGTTAGGCAGTAATAAAGCTATCTTAGCGGTAATTTTAGTATGTGCTATTTTAACTTATGGTGGTGTTTCATTATTTGTGGTGGCTTTCGCAATCTACCCGATTGCCAAAAACCTATTTAAAGCCGCTGATGTCCCTAAGCGTTTAATTCCAGCAGCCATCGCTTTAGGGTCATTTACCTTTACCATGACAGCTTTACCTGGCACACCTGCAATTCAAAATGCCATTCCTATCCCATACTATAATACCAACGTATTTGCCGCACCCATTCTTGGAATCATAGGGGCCGCGATTATGTTTTTTGCTGGTTGGTACTGGCTACAATCTCGTGCCAATAAAGCAAAATTAGCTGGCGAAGGCTATGGTGAACATGATGATGATTTAGAGCAAAAAGGAGACATTGATCACAGCCAAACCACATCTGATAATCAAATTTCCTTTGTTACAGCAATGATTCCTCTTATCCTAGTTATTGGCCTAAATGCCCTATTAACTTATGTCGTGTTCCCAAGTCTAGACTTCAGCAGTTTGCAAGCTCAGTATCCTGACTTAAATATTCAGGGCTCTTTAGGACTTTGGTCAATTATTATTGCTCTACTTGTAGCATGTACCGTCTTGGTTATATTACGCATTGGTCATTGGCATAATCTCAAGACCTCTATCAACCGTGGTACATATGAGTCTATGCTGCCCATCTTCAACACTGCCTCTGAAGTGGGATATGGTGCAGTTATTGCCTCTTTAGCCGGCTTTATTATTATTCGTGATAGTATTTTAAATCTTACCCCAGATAACCCCCTTATTTCTGAAGCAGTAGCTATGACTACTTTAGCCGGTATTACAGGCTCCTCTTCAGGCGGTCTAAGTATTGCACTATCAACCCTAGGGGAAAACTATTATCAAATGGCACTGGCCACAGGCATTAACCCTGAGCTTATGCACCGAGTAGCAGTTATGGCCGCAGGTGGACTAGACACGTTACCGCATAGTGGTGCGGTGATTACTTTACTGGCAATTTGTGGTCTTACTCACAAACAATCTTATTTGAATATAGCTATGGTAACCATGCTGATCCCTTTAGTAGCCACTACTACTGTAATTATTTTAGGAACGTTACTAGGGTCTTTTTAATAAAAGAATAGAGTAAAAAAACTTATTTAAAGAAGCCTTCTTATTTAGGTAAGAAGGCTTCTTTAGCATTTTATTTATATAAAAGTAAAATTTATATCCCAACCTCCAACAATTTTTTCACCAACTTACGCCAATATATCTTCATAACCACCCTATTTTAGAGCCCTCTATTTCTAATTGAGCCTATTTAAATAGAGGTTAATTCCCATTTTTATGCCATTTGCGGTATCATAGGCACACATCTTAAATTCAGATAATCTTCTTAAAAACCAATAAACTTTATAGGTGATTTTGTGCGTCAAATTCTTGTTACCAGTGCCCTTCCCTATGCCAATGGTCCTATTCATCTAGGCCACTTGGTTGAATATATTCAAACTGACATCTGGGTAAGAGCTATGAAGGCTCAGGGTCATCAAGTAACTTATGTTTGTGCTGATGACGCTCACGGCACCGCTATTATGTTAAAAGCTGAAGCCAATGGTATTAGCCCAGAAGAGCAAATTGCGAACGTAAAAGCTTCACACGAAACTGATTTTAGTAAGTTCTTAATTAACTTCGATAACTATCATTCAACTCATTCAGAAGAAAACCGTGAGTTGTCTGAGCTAATTTATCGCCGTTTAAATAGTGAAGGTCATATCTCAACCAAAGATGTTGAGCAGTTATTTGACCCAGAAAAAGGCTTATTCTTAGCGGACCGTTTCGTTAAGGGCGAATGTCCTGAATGTGCGGCGCAAGATCAATACGGTGATAACTGTGAAGTGTGTGGTACCACTTATAACGCTACTGAACTAAAAAACCCGTACTCAACTCTTTCAGGCTCAACCCCGGTTCTAAAAACCTCTAAGCACTATTTCTTTAACTTGCCAGAGTTTGAGCAGTTCTTACAACAGTGGACTAAAGATGAGGGCCGTTTGCAGCCTTCAGTATCCAATAAGCTACAAGAGTGGTTTGAAGCGGGACTTGCCAGCTGGGACATCTCACGTGATGCTCCCTACTTTGGTTTTAAAATCCCAGATACACCAGAAAATGAGCCAGACAAATACTTCTACGTTTGGCTAGACGCGCCTGTTGGTTATATGGCCAGCTTCAAAAACTTATGTGAGCAGCGTAAGGACTCAACTGATCCTGCCAAGCCTGCCTTAAACTTTGACGACTACTGGCTAGAAGAAAACCAGCACAAAACTGAGCTGTATCACTTTATTGGTAAAGACATCGTTTATTTCCACGCTTTATTCTGGCCAGCCATGTTAGCCGGTGCTCAATACCGCACTCCAACTGGTGTATTCGCTCACGGCTTCTTAATGGTAAATGGCGATAAGATGAGTAAATCGCGCGGTACCTTTATTCAAGCAGAAACGTTTGCCAACCACTTACACCCAGAGTACTTACGTTACTACTTTGCCAGCAAGCTGTCTGAAAAAGTAGAAGACATTAACTTAGACTTCGCTGACTTCATGCAAAAAGTAAACTCTGATATGGTCGGAAAAGTGGTCAACATTGCCAGTCGTAGTGCTGGATTTATTTATAAAAAATATGATGGCATGCTGTCTGAAACCTGTGCTGAGCCTGAGTTATTAAACGATATCGTTCGTACTGGTGAAGAGATCGCAACCGCTTATGAAAATCGTGAGTTTAGCCGTGCCATGCGTCTAATTATGCAGTGTGCGGACAAAGCTAACGAATACATTGATAGCAAAAAACCTTGGGCTATGGCCAAAGAAGAAGGTACAGAACAAGAAGTGCAAGATGTGTGTACTGTGGCCATCAATATCTTCCGCCAACTGATGGTATACCTAGCTCCAGTATTGCCTGAGCTTACCGATAACGCGAAAGCTTTCTTAAACATTGATGACTTAAGCTTTGCGAGCCGTCATGAGCTACTACTAGGTCATAAAATTAACAAGTTCAAACCACTAATGCAGCGTATCGAGCAATCACAGATTGATGCCATGATTGAAGACTCTAAGCAAGACTTGCAAGCCGCGGCTGCTCCTGTAGCTGAAGATAAAAAATCTTCTTCAAATAAAGCAGAGAAAGCTGCCGACAGTGACCACATCGAATTTGATGACTTCATGAAAGTTGAAATGACTGTGGCTCAGGTGCTTGAATGCAACTATGTTGAAGGGGCTGACAAGCTACTTCAATTTACCCTTGATGTGGGTAAAGAGCAGCCTATCAACGTCTTTAGTGGTATCCGCAAGTTTTATGAGCCTGAGCAGTTGGCCAATAAAAAAGTCATCTGTGTGACCAACCTTGCCCCACGCAAAATGAAGTTTGGTGTGTCAGAGGGTATGATTTTATCTTCTGGTGACCCAAAAACAGGGTTGGTGGTCATTACGTTACCAGATGAGTGTCAAGTAGGTGACAAGTTGGCCTAAAAACCCTCTATAATAAAAGACTATTCAGGCTAATAAATAGCTTGCGATTAGTCACCAAAAGGCCGATGTTACCCACATCGGCTTTTTTTATTACGCTTTATAGTCGTTGACTACTTTTTTTATTTCTTAGTTGTGTTACATTATTGTAATATAGACTTACACTGTTAAACTTAAATGGATTATCAAATGCAAAAACAGTCAAACCTCCCCTCATTGTTTCTTTCTGCCAAGCCAGCTTCTGTTATTAATTCTACTGTAAAAAGTAAGACAGTTTGGCGCAGTATGATGGCCATGACGCTTGGGGTTAGCTTAGCGACATTAAGTGGCTGTGCTGATAAGCCAGCAGCTGAAGCTGATGAAGCCGCTGCGACAACAACCAAAGAAGCTAAGACAGTGGCAATCACTCAAATCGTTGAGCATCCCTCATTAGATGAGATTCGCCGTGGCATTATCGAAGAGCTAGCGGACAGTGATTACATTGAAGGCCAAAACCTAACGGTTAACTTCCAAAGTGCGCAAGGTAATACTGCAACTGCAGGGCAGATTGCCAAACAGTTTGCAGGCGATATGCCAGACGCTATCGTTGCCATCTCCACCCCTTCTGCACAAACTATCGCGGCATCAACTACCACTATTCCTATTATTTATACCGCCATCTCAGATCCTTTAGCGGCTAAATTAATTAATGAAAATAACGTGCCGACCCAAGCTAACCTAACCGGTCTGTCGAGCCAGTTGCCTATTGAACCACCTTTAGATTTAATTCAAAAGATTGTTCCTGATGCTAAGACCATTGGCTATGTTTATAGCCCTGGCGAAGCAAACTCAGTTACCGTGTTAAAGCAGTTACAAGAGGCCGCTCCAGCCCGAGGTCTAAAAATCTTAGAAGTAACTGCCAACCGTCCTACTGACGTGGCTATGGCAACACGCAGCTTACAAGGCCGTGCCGATGTTATTTACACCTCTTTAGACAACAACGTTATCAGCGCCTTTGAAGCTATGGCAAGCGCTGCTAATGAAATGAAAATTCCAGTAATTACCTCAGATGAGTTTAGTGTACGCCGTGGGGCGACTGCTGCATTAGGGGTTAACGACTATGACTTTGGTCGTGTTACTGGCAAGATGGTATACCGTGTGTTAAACGGAGATGCCATTACAGATATTAAACCTGAAGTTATGAACAAACTGACTTTATACGTCAGTCCAAAACATGCCAAACAGCAAGGCGTTACTCTGGATTCTTCTGTTATAGCCGATGGCATTAATG
Source organism: Psychrobacter pasteurii (assembly GCF_900162815.1). Taxonomy (GTDB): domain Bacteria; phylum Pseudomonadota; class Gammaproteobacteria; order Pseudomonadales; family Moraxellaceae; genus Psychrobacter; species Psychrobacter pasteurii. The sequence goes on from NZ_FUGD01000049.1 coordinate 60,206, forward strand.
TCGATGAAACCAAGCCAAGCAATGAGGCTAGTTAAGAGCAGTAAACTCATGACTCTTATAGACGGAAACTTATAAGAGAGTACTATATCCCAGGAGATTGACCCATGTATAATAAAAATCGCTTTATCAAAACCCTAATGTGGGGCGGCGTTGCAGCAGCAGTTTTAACTGGCTGTAACCAACCTGCTAACGACAACGCGGCAGCAGATAATAATGCAGATACGCCAGCGGCCACAGAAGTCAAACAGGTAGCCATTACCGCCATTGTTGAACACCCTGCATTAGATGCTGTCCGCCAAGGTGTCATCGAAGAGCTTGCTGCTGAAGGTTATGAAGAAGGCAAAAACCTAGAAATTAACTTCCAAAGCGCTCAAGGTAACACAGCCACCGCAGGTCAGATTGCTAAGCAATTCGTGGGAGACAATCCTGACGTTATCGTAGCTATCGCTACCCCTTCAGCTCAGTCTGTAGCGGCTGCGACTAACTCAATTCCTATCGTATTCTCTGCGGTTACAGATCCCGTTGAAGCCAAACTACTAAAAAGCTGGGATGGCTCAGGCACTAACGTAACTGGTGCCTCTGACGTCCTACCGTATGAACCACAAATCGACCTAATGAAACAGATCATTCCAGGTCTAAAAAATGTGGGTTACGTTTATAGTCCAGGTGAAGTGAACTCAACTATTGTTCTAAAGAATCTAGAAGAAAAGCTAACGCCAATGGGCATCACAGTTCATTCAGCCCCAGCTCAAAAGAGTAACGACATTGCTATGGCAGCACGCAGTATCGCTGACAAAGTTGATGTTATCTATAGCTCTACAGACAACAACGTAGTCTCTGCTTATGAGTCGCTATATCAGGTGGCCAAAGAAAGCAAAGTACCTTTAATTGCGTCTGATACAGGCTCAGTAGAGCGCGGTGCAGTAGCAGCACTGGGCGTAAACTATCATGACTTAGGTCGTGAGACAGGTAAGATTGTGGTTAAAATCTTAAAAGGCGAAAACCCAGGGACTATCCCAGTTTATAAAGCCGAATCTTTAGACCTATACCTCAGCAAGAGCCATGCTACTGAACAAGGTATTGAACTGCCACAAGCTCTTCTTTCTCAAGCCAAAGAAGTTCAAGACTAAGACAGTCGTTTAATTTGCCGTATATGTGCGGTATAAAAGGCACATGATTAATCTCATGTGCTTTTTATATTGTTTACGATTTAATTTATTTGCTAGAATAAATATTTTTCTATGACTACATTTAGTGTATTAAATTGTGGTCAATTGATATTGGTGGGTGCTATGCTATCGGTTGTTCATTTTCGCAATCATAATACTCATTGGTTTACTTTAAGTGCAGATTGCTTAATCTGTTAAATAAACTTTGCCGGACTGTGACGTATAGCAGCCTGTCAAACTCTAAGCGGTGTCTAAATATATTATGTCTCTCATTGCTTTTTTTGGTGCCCTTGAAAGTGGCCTGATTTACGCCTTAGTTGCCCTAGGCGTGCTTATGTCATTTAGGACTCTGGACTTTCCAGATTTAACAGCAGATGGTAGCTTTCCTTTAGGAGGCGCTATCGCAGGTATCTCCATTGTTTCTGGAATTGATCCTTGGATTGCTTGTGGCCTAGGCATGTTAGCTGGTGCAGCTGCTGGTGTGGTTACCGCTTTTCTTCATGTTAAGTTAGGCATCTTGCAACTGTTAGCCAGTATCTTAGTCATGGTGGCTTTATACTCAGTTAACTTGCGAATCATGGGTGCGCCAAACTTACCTTTACTGGGTGAAGAGACTGTATTTAGTAGCTTAGTGACCAATGAAAACGGTTACTGGATGCGCTGCGTTATTATTGGTGTCGTGGTATTGATAGCCAAATTGGCATTGGACTGGTTCTTTAGCACGGAGGCCGGCTTATCCATGCGAGCGACAGGCTCCAACCTACGTATGGCACAGGCTCAAGGCATTAACACTTCTTGGATGACCATCATCGGTATGGCCATTTCAAACTCTCTGATTGCTCTAGGGGGCGCGCTATTTGTTCAAACCCAAGGGGGCGCAGACATCTCAATTGGTATCGGTACCATTGTTATTGGTTTAGCAGCCGTTATTATTGGTGAGACCATCATTCCTGCCAAACGTATTTGGTTAATTACCTTCGCTGTTATTTTAGGGGCGGTCATTTATAAGCTGTTTATTCAAGTGGCCCTATCAAGTAACACCCTACGCAGCATCGGCTTTGGCTCACAAGACTTAAACTTGATTACCGCTTTATTGGTTGTAATTGCTCTTCAATTACCCTCAATTAAGTCAAAACTATTATCAGGTCGTCGAACTTAACCTCTGCCAAACTGTTACTTTTAGCTTCACTGAACCAATAAGGATATCGCCCTATGATGCAAGCCAATGACCTTAGGTTAACTTTTAACCGAGGAACCCCTATCGAAAACCCCGCTTTACGTGGCATTAGTTTAAATATTGCTGAAGGCGAGTTTGTGACTGTTATCGGTACCAACGGAGCGGGTAAATCAACCTTCTTGAATGCAGTCAGTGGCACCACCCGGGTAGACAGTGGCTCAATCCTATTAAACGGCATTGATGTGACTAAAAAGACGGCTCACCAAAGAGCACACTGGGTAGCCCGAGTTTTCCAAGACCCTATGGCTGGTACCTGTGAAGCGCTAACCATTGAAGAAAACCTAGCTTTGGCTTTTAAACGCGGCGGAAAACGCGGCTTAAGCTTTGCGCTAAATAACAAAAACCGTGAGCTGTTTAAAGAAAGACTGTCCATTTTAAAACTAGGCTTAGAGAATCGTCTGACCGATAGAATGGGTCTACTTTCAGGGGGTCAGCGTCAAGCGGTAAGTCTATTAATGGCTTCATTACAACCCTCAAAAATCTTACTATTAGATGAGCATACAGCGGCCTTGGATCCAAAAACCGCAGCCTTCGTATTAGAGCTAACCGATCAAATCGTTACTGAAAATAATCTAACCACCATGATGGTAACGCACTCTATGCAGCAAGCCCTAACCCACGGCGACCGCACAGTAATGTTGCACCAAGGTCAAGTGGTATTAGACGTTGCAGGTGATAAGCGTAAAGGCATGACCGTTCATGACCTACTTGATATGTTTGAAACCACCCGTGGTGAAAAAGTAGAAGATGACAGCTTAATTTTAAGCTAACTGCTTTTAGACCCTCTGGTACGCATCGTTAAATGTAAAAGCCCACTCGTATAGAAGTGGGCTTTTTTGGTTGCGAGAACTGTAATACTCTTAAGAGCTTACAAAGCTTTTAACCCTTCAGATGTTTACTGAGTCACTGTATTAGTAATCAGCTTCTCTACGCCTGCTAAGCTATTTTCAACATCGCTGTATTCTATCCCGCTGCCCTGTATTAATGCGCGCGTGTCATTAAAACTGACCTGAACCTGATTATCTACCTCAGTGACCAATACCTTTAGCGGCAGTTGTAGGGCAAAGCTAGGGTCTTTTTTCATAAGCGGCGTGCCTGCTTTCGGATGACCAAACACCAGCACAGTGGCAGGCTGCATATCTAAGCCGGCCTCTTTGGCGGCTTTAGTATGATTAATTTCTGCAAACAAAGTCATGTCTTTATTTGCAATAGCTGACTTCAATCGGCTAATAGTCTCAACATAATCATAGCGACTTACTACAGTATGAACCTTCTTCATATCGCTTGATGTCATCTCCTGGGTATCCTTACTTAATAAATTATCCGTCATTTTATTGCTGTCGGTGGCTAATGAATGACTTTGACAGGCAGCTAGCAACAGGCTTGAGGAAAGTAGTAGTAACGCTCTTTTCATAGTGTGGACTCGTTTCTAATTTAAACAATTAAATAATGGGTGACTCTAAACATAGCCAATTTAGTTGTTCCCTGTGTTTAGGATTTGTAATAGACAGGCTTTGTAATCTTCTGCTAACCAATTAAAAATAAAATTTTCTACTATAAAAAAATCGTCTCAGTTTAGATGAGTTTTGGTTTTTCAAACCAAAAGCTTAAACTAGCGATTTATTTATCACTACTAATTGCGTCCTAACAAAAATATGACTATGCTAATGTATAATCATTTGTTTATATAACTATAATAAATAGTTTTCATAACATCCCTATTTCCTATCATATTATAAAAAGGACTTAAGTATGATAAAGAACACCAAATTTTGTAGTAATGCGAGCCTCGGTACTATGGACCAAACAAACAATCAAATAGCCAGTGAAGTCTTAAGATTAAACTATAACGAAAACGCTTTGGGCATGCCTTTAAGTGCGCAACAAGCCATTACAGACCATTTGCAGTCGGCTTTTCGTTACCCTGATGAGTATCGAGTAAGGCTTATTGCTAAGCTGGCTGCCCTACATGGCCTCACTGTAGACCAAATTTCTATGGGTAATGGATCGAGTGAAAATATTCAGTCGGTAATTCAAATGCTCAACACCCGAGCACTGGATCAGGGCGTAGCATTTCAAGTGATTATCCCCATCCCTACTTTCCATTTTGCTGAGTTATATGCTGATTTATTAGATATTGATGTGGTGAAAATCCCATTAATTGAGGAAGATTTCTCGATAGATATTGAGGCTATGCAGCAGGCGGCTGAAAGCTTTGATGGCATTAGCCTGATGTATTTAGTGAATCCCAATAACCCAACCTCTACCCTTATCAATACCGCTGATTTAAAACAATGGATAGGCAATGCTCCAGAGACACATTACTTTTTGTTAGATGAAGCTTATGCCGACTATGTTCGAGACCCAAGCTTCGTCAGTGGCATTGAGTTTATTAAACAAAAGCTCTCAAAAAACGTTATCGTTACTCGAACTTTTTCTAAGTTATACGCTATGGCAGGGCTGCGAGTCGGTTATGCAATCTCTGATGCGTCAACTATTAAAGACATTGAGTCCTTCACCTCGCAAGACAATACCAATATTGCCGGTGCAGTTGCCGCAGTAGCGGCTTTGGAAGATACTGAGTTTAGAGACTTTGCTCTAAAGTCTAACAATGAGTCCCGTCTCATTGTCGAGCAGGCTCTAGATGAGCTAGGTCTACGTTATTTAGACAGCCAAGCGTGTTTTATATTGCATGAAATCTCCACCGAGGTGCCTTTATACGAGCAACGCATGGCTGAGCATAATATCTTTGTGGGACGTGAGTTTTTACCCATAAGAGGCTATAACCGTGTCTCTTTGGGTACCCCAGAGCAGATGCAGCGCTTTGTGGAAGTGCTAAAGCAGTTCCGTAGTAAAAACTGGATATAGCTATTTAAAACAGCCAAATTAAAACCGTCAAAAAAGAAGCCCCAACAACAAGTGCTGGGGCTTCTTTTTTATACCAATAGCTATATTAGCCTATTAGAATCTTATCTATTAGATGTCAAACTCTAAAGGACGATCGCCCTGCTCATCTTGAATACGTGTTGGCAGACCAATGTTGTTCAATAGGTTGATAAATGGCTTAACATCTAATTCTTCAACGTTGGCCATGTGACCCACATCCCACTCACCAGTAGCAACTAGCATAGCTGCTGCAACGGGTGGTACGCCTGCAGTATAAGAAATACCTTGGCTGCCCACTTCATTGTAAGCTTCTTTATGATCAGAGACGTTGTAGATGAAGATTTCAGTGTCTACACCGTTAATTTTACCTTTTACTTTGTCCCCAATACAGGTCTTACCTGTGTAGTTTGGCGCAAGTGAGCTTGGGTCTGGTAGTACCGCTTTTACCACTTTAAGTGGCACAACTTCTTGACCTTCAGCAGTAACTACTGGCTGCTCAGACAATAGACCTAGGTTTTGTAGTACGGTAAATACGTTGATGTAATGGTCACCAAAGCCCATCCAGAAACGGATGTTTGGCACATCTAAGTTGGCTGATAAAGAGTGAATTTCATCATGACCACTTAAGTAGCTGTTTTGCTCGCCCACAACGGGTAAGTCATCAGTACGTTTTACTTCAAACATTTTGTTTGATTGCCACTGGCTGTTTTGCCAAGAATAAACTGTACCGGTAAATTCACGGAAGTTAATCTCTGGGTCAAAGTTAGTAGCAAAGTACTTACCATGGCTACCGGCGTTGATATCAATAATATCAATATCTGTTACCGAGCCTTCATCCATCATGTCGTAACCGGCACGAGCATAAGCATTCACTACGCCTGGATCAAAACCTGCCCCTAAGATGGCAGTAATGTTGTTTTGCTCACAGCGCTCTTTACGCTTCCACTCATAGTTAGCATACCAAGGTGGCGTCTCACAAATCTTACGAGGATCTTCGTGAATGGCCGTATCGATATAAGCAGCACCCGTATTAATACAAGCTTCAAGTACTGTCATATTAACGAAAGCAGACCCCACGTTAATAACGATCTGGGTGCCTGTCTCTTTAATTAGCTCAGCAACAGCTTCAGAGTCCATCGCATCAACCGCATGAGTATGTAACACTGCTGGTTGCTTAAAGCTGCCTTTTTCTTCAACGCTAGCTGCAATGGCATCACACTTCTCTTTGGTGCGTGAGGCGATATGTAGCTCACCCAACACATCATTATTCATTGCACATTTATGTGCAACAACTTGAGCTACGCCACCAGCGCCTATGATTAGGACGTTGCGTTTAGGGGTTTGAGCATTAGTAGTCAATCTGAAAATCCTCCTTAGTGGGTCAATTTCATCAAAATAGAATTGACACCGTGAGTGTTGTGCGTGAATTAAAAAGGAAGAATTGGGAAAACCCACGCACCCGAAATTTTAAATAACTCTGTTAATACAGATCTCTTTAGCTAATGGCTTTAAAAAAACATAAAAGCCGAGAAACTAAAAACGGAGCATTATAATGTCAAACTAAGATTTATGCGACAATAATTTAGGCTATTTTTTATGATTTTAACCGTAAGTTTTTGCCCCTTTAAATCAAAGCCTATTCTCTATAATGCCATGGATAACCTAGCTTAGGTAAAATAAAACCAAACCTTATAACAAATTAGGATTGACTCATAATCTATCAGCCAGATTATCCAGTTTAGCCCTTAAGACAAGCTGGCTTTAAAGTCTTCATAACCAAAGGTTTTTTGTACTTTTAGCTCGCCTTGCTCATTGCAGATAACGATGGAAGGCATGGCTACTCCATTAAACCAGTTCTTTTTGACCATGGTATAGCCGGCAGCATTGCCAAATGATACCGTATCACCGATGGTTAACGGTTTATCTAAGGCATATTCACCAAAGATATCACCAGCCAAACAAGACTTACCATAGATGATGGTGCTATCGTCAGTCTGCTGCGAGGTGATATGGCAAGCTTCGCCATTTATTTCTACCAAAGGTGCTGTCTCACGATAAATCAATAGATCCAGCATATGCGCTTCAATAGACGAGTCTACCACTGCCAGTGGCTTACCGTTATGCAAAGTATCTAGTACAGTGGTGACCAATTTAGCAGCGTTATGAATACAGGCCTCACCTGGCTCTAAGTAAACTTGTACGCCGTATTTTTCACTAAAACCTTTTAGTCGCTCGGCCAGTTTTTCTAATGGATAATCTGGAGCGATAAAGTGAATACCCCCACCTAGGCTTACCCACTCAAGCTGATGAAACAGCTCGCCAAATTTACTTTCAATGTCCTCTAGACTGGCACTAAAAGCCTCAAAGCTGTCATTTTCACAGTTGTTATGAATCATAACCCCAGTGATGTCTTCAAGCACAGGTTTGATTTTTTCGATATCGTGCTCACCCAAACGGCTAAACGGACGCGCTGGATCAGCAATGATAAACGAAGAGTTACTGGTTTTTGGGTTGATACGAAGACCTACAGGAATCCCCTGTGCTTTGGCCTTCTCCTTAAAAGCATGCAGCTGATTGAATGAGTTAAAGATGATTTTATCGGCATAAGTTAATACCTCATCAATCTCATCATGGCTATAAGCAACGCTATAAGCGTGCGTCTCTTTGTCATCGCCAAACTCTTCTTTACCCAAACGTACTTCGTTCAAGGAAGAAGAGGTAGTGCCATGCAAATAAGGCTTCATCTCATCAAATACGCCCCAAGTGGCAAAGCACTTAAGCGCCAATAAAGCCTTTGCACCCGACAGGTCACAAAGACGCTGTACGATTTGTAGATTTTGCTTCAACGCGGCAATATCAATTTGATAGTAAGGGGTTTTTAGCATAGGTTCTTTTTGCATGGAGGGCTTCCTACATTAAGTAGCGGATGTGAAGTAAACGACAACCGTTATATGTGGTGGGTATTGCTCAATTACAATGGCTTAAGTAACACTAATAACTTAGGTAACACTGCGCCACTGAATTTATAAAAAAGGAGCGAATTATAAGAACAGTGACCCAACATAGCAAATGATTTAACTATCAGCTTACAACCTTTGATAATTCTTAACAGCTCCTACACCTTTTGCGTTATTCATCAATCCCTTTTAACTCAAAGCTAAGCTTATCTGCCTCAGGGTGGAAGGCATAACATATGGCTTGCTTATGGCCTAGCTTCCAGCTTTCACGGGTAGGAAATAAGACTGACATTTCATAGAAGGAGTCTTTATAACTTTTGCCGATATAATCTTCGAACTCATCTTCACACACGTCAAGCATCTCTTCAAAGAAGGCGTCTGTGTCTAGCTTGGCCTCAGATTTTTCCGGTAAAGAATGAATATAATAAACTTCATTATCATGGGGAGCCTTACAGGACACCGACTCTAAAGCCAGGTGGGTAATGGCGGCATTTGAGCCTTCATCAATCTGGGTGTCTTCAGGATTGGCATCATTAAAGCACATGCCCACAAATGCATCCTCAAAACCTTGCGAAATCGGTTGGGTATTATCTTCAGCATTGCTACATCCAGAAGTTAAAATAGCCATCATTAAGGTGCTGACAACTGCAGGAACAGATAGCTTACGTCTGTCTGTATTAAACTTGATCAATTTATTTCCTTTTAAGGTTCAATAGTTTTTTATTATCTGGCCAAATACTCGGTCATCTCTTCTACCCCATGTAGAGTCATTGGATACATATGACCTTCCATCAGCTTTTTAATCTCGCCAATAGTGTGGGTGTAGTCCCAATAAGCAGGGTCTTCAGGGTTAAGCCAAGCCACTTTATCAAAATGCTCAAGCACTCTTTTTAACCAAACCACACCTGGCTCGGCGTTCATATACTCAACGCTACCCCCTACTGAAAATAATTCATAAGGCGACATCGAGGCATCACCAACGAAGATTACTCGGTATTCACGACCATATTTTTGTAACAGCTCCATGGTCGGTGTACGCTCGGCATGACGGCGCTGATTGTTTTTCCACACAAAGTCATAAAGGCAGTTGTGAAAGTAATAAAACTCTAGGGTTTTAAACTCATTTTTCGCCGCTGAGAACAGCTTCTCTAACGCTTCAATGTGAATGTCCATACTGCCGCCCACATCAAACAACATAAGTACTTTGACTCTGTTGCGACGCTCAGGCTGCATGTGGATATCTAATACCCCTTTTTGTGCAGTCCGCTTGATGGTTTCTTTGACATCTAGCTCATCAGCACTGCCGGTTCGGGCAAATTGACGCAGATTACGTAGCGCCATTTGTAGCTGACGCGTCCCTAACTGCTTGTCATCATCTAGGTCCCGGTATTTACGCTGCTCCCAAACTTTAACCGCACTACGCTTACGCGATTCACCACCGACGCGCACCCCTTCAGGATGATCACCATAAGCACCAAAAGGAGAGCTACCGCCGGTGCCTACCCATTTACTCCCGCCTTGATGACGCTCTTTTTGCTCTTTTAGACGCTCTTCAAGCGCCTTCATCAACTCTTCAAGTGAGCCGTATTTTTTTAGCAATCGGCGCTGCTCTTCGGTAAGGTTTTTGGGATCCAGCTTAAGCTCTAACCACTCTTTTGGAATATCAGTGAGCTTCGCCATCAGTTCATCGATATCTAAGCTATCTACGCCGTCGAAGTAATCGGCCATAGCACGGTCAAACTTATCAAAATGCCGCTCATCTTTGACCATGCACAGCTTAATCAGACGGTACATATCCTCCCGACTGGCAAAGTACCACAGGTCTTTATCTTCAGGAAAGTCAGGGTGCGGCTGACGCATAAGCCCCTTATCAAGCGCAGCATTTAAGTCAAGCAGCTCACGCGTACTGACTGGCACCCCATAAGTGCGCAAGGTATAAAACAGTTTTACAAACATATCAGCCTAGCCTTTTGATGTTGCTGACCTAATTTGATACATCCAATTTAAGGTCAGCAAATCATAGTTGATCAACATCAGAGTATTCAGTTAGCGCGTAACTAGCGACGCATCATATTGGCAAAACGCTGCAATAAGGTGATGTCTGCCTCATTTTTTAACAGGGCGCCATATAAAGGTGGAATAGACTTCTCACCGCGTAAGTTCTCCTCCAGCTCTTGTTGCGCCATATCATCAGCCAATAGCAGAGTTAACCAATCCACCAATTCAGAGGTTGAAGGCGGCTTTTTCAGACCTTGTAGATTACGTAGCTTATAGAAGATATCTAGTGCATCATTAACCAGTTTTTCTTGGATACCTGGGAAATGAACATCAACGATCTGACGCATGGTCTGTTCGTCTGGGAAGTCAATGTAATGGAAGAAGCAGCGACGTAAAAAGGCATCAGGCAGCTCTTTTTCGTTGTTTGAGGTAATGATAACGACAGGACGTTTATCTGCGGTAATGGTTTCACCGGTTTCATAAACATAAAACGACATCTTATCTAGCTCATGTAATAAGTCGTTAGGGAATTCGATATCGGCTTTATCAATCTCATCAATCAATAACACACTACGCTCATCTGAGGTGAAGGCTTCCCATAATTTACCTGGCTTGATGTAGTTGTTGATGTCATACACTTTATCATCACCCAACTGCGAATCGCGTAAGCGCGATACTGCATCGTATTCATACAAGCCCTGCTCGGCTTTGGTAGTTGACTTAATGTGCCAAGTAATCAGCGGCATGCCTAAGCTTTGTGCCACCTCTTCCGCCAATAAAGTTTTACCGGTACCAGGCTCACCTTTAATAAGTAGCGGCTTTTGTAAAGTAATGGCCGCATTAACCGCCAATTGTAAGTCATCGGTAGCAATGTAGCTTTGAGTGCCCGTAAACTCATTACTCGGATTCTGAGCATCATTATTGGATTGCGTCATAATTATTATCTCGCTAAGTTTATTGTGTATGGAGGATTTAAATATAGGTTAAGCAGAGGCTGGGTTTATAGGTTGTTTATTTCACTCTGCTACTAACATATTAGATAGCTGAGGAAATATCAAACTACTTTTAAAACCTTGGTTTATCTACCAGATTTCTTTTTTTGGAAGGAAGAAGCAGTGGTTCTCAATTTTAGAGACCAACAGTATGCACTGCTGACCTCTATATAAACTAACTAATAAACTAACTCTTGTATTGTGAGATTTATCAGTCTCATTAAGAGTCTTTTTTATCTGTCGTAGAAGACTGTGTTGCGTTGGTTTCTTTATCTAGGCCTGGCTTAGAGCTGCTTTTTAAGGAGCTCTCTGCTGCCGCTTCTTTAGCCAAGGGCACCTCTCGCTTTTGTTTGGTCAGCTCAGGCTCGTTTTGTACTTCCGCCTCTCCTTGTACCAAATTCACATAATTGGCTGAAGCCAGCTGCATGTTGGCTTTTTCGTCAGCTAAAGCTTGTTCACGAGACTGGTCCGCACTTTTCTCAACGATATTTTTAATCATTTGCCAAATAAAGCCCAATACCAGACCCACCGAAAATACCACTAAGATAGGCAGTAGGCTACGAAGTGCCAGTCCTGGCTCTTTCATTAAGATACCGTAGATGACACCAATACTGGCAGGAGCGATTTCACCCGTATTACCTGCAGCAGAGCCTGGCGCCAACAATATAGAGAACAAAGCTAGCCAGCTCATGCCGCCTAAAGGACTGGGCAGAACTCTAACGATAAATAACCACAATAAAAGGACAATGGCAGAAAATCCGACATAGGCATATATTGGCAACATATCGGGTGGCACATCAGCCACTAAGTTACTCCACCAAATCGTTAGTCGGCTCACTGAATCGCTGATTTCATCCAGCGGCAAATTAATAACAATATTGCGTAACCATTCCATGCAATGCTCAGTCTACTAGTTAATTAAAGTTAAATTAAACGTACTGCTGTAATCTATTTGGGTATTACCAAGCAGTAATAGGTCGGGTTTAAGTTCGCATATTCTACCACGACTCAGTTAATAATAAACCAAATCACAGCAGGCATAATAGCCAACAGTCCCCTCTTTACAACCGCCCTCATTTTTTATAATAAGTGCTAGCTTGTATTTTAAATGTTTTCTACAACAATTGAAAAAGTTAAATTTCAACAATTAGTCGTAACGCTTATCCTGAGAATCTTTCATTCGAGCTTGGGCTTGAGCCAATAACACATCTGACGGTGGGGTCTGCACGAAATATCCTTGCGAGTTAAGTTTCTCTAGCACTTCATTTTTATCTACTCGGGCGAGTTTTTTGGTCTCTGCCAAATCCAGATGCATTAAAAACTTAGCTTCGCCTAAGCTTTTGCGCAAATCTTTTGGTAAAACTCCCAACCAATCCTTAATTTCATCTGTGTCATCAGGATAGTCAGGTCTTGCTATATAAACGTACATTTCGCTGTGCTTAGGGAATTTATAAATATCGCAATGCATTACAGGTTACCTTTTGATGTTTTCTTTATATTTGACTCTATGTGTGTCTAAGTCGGTATTATGTCTAATCTAGCGTACTGGTTAAAACTATATACTAGTTAAAACCATATAATACAGTAGTAGGTCTGTGAAAGTCGCTTATAATAACCAATGTACTAACAATCTGCTAATAAACTCAATGTCAGATAAAACATAAATGTGGTTTTGATGAATATTTACTTAGGCTAAACTTTAAATTACTGCAAATAAATAGCAGTTATGGTGATTTAATTTTACAGCACAAACCCTGTTTTAGACGTGGTTTTATCAAGGCTGGCAAAATGCTTAGCATTTGTGACTTGTAAAATAGGTTCGCACCTTTCATAATAAGGGCGTTTTTCAGGAGAGCGCAGTAGCCTTTTTGACCCTAAGCAAAGCGGATGACATCGTATAAATATCACTCGATGTTCACTAAGCCCTGCTAGGGTTATTAAACTCGACTGCCACCGAAGGCGTAAGCACCCTGCCAATCGCTCAGGTAACCGGACTGAATAACTCATTAACCCACCGCATGCTATATCACTCATGTATGGAAGGGTCTAAGCCTTAGCCTATATACCTTTATATTTTTATCTCTCAGGCAAGGTAAGACAACAATGACAAATCTGGAGAGTGGTACTTAGTATTGTAAGTACCCACCGAAGGGGAAAAGATAGCGGTGATCAGCCACTATCGAAAATCTCAGGTAACAGGACAGATGGGGCAAATAAGTAATTCGAGACTCTTTATCAGTAATAACTGATAAGGCAGATAGCTCGTCGACTTATTTGCCTTTTTTTATGCCCTTTTTAGGCTTAGCTTACCAAAGTGCAGTTCAGCCTATTTTTAAAACCGAATATTTTTGTCTCTGAATCGTATACGATACAGTAGTTATTTACTTAGTTTATTCATTGCTTTTATCACTAACCACAAGGATTTGTCATGACCACTTTACAACGTACGCCTCTTTATCAGTCGCATGTGGACAATAACGGTAAAATTGTAGATTTCTCAGGTTGGGAGCTGCCTATCCATTATGGCTCTCAGATTGATGAGCACGAAGCAGTACGCACCGATGCTGGCATGTTCGATGTGTCACACATGGTAATTACTGATGTTGAAGGCGCTCAAGCTAAAGCTTGGTTGCAAAAATTACTGGCTAATGACGTTGCCAAACTAAAAACCGTAGGTAAAGCTCTGTATTCAGGCATGCTAAATGCTGAGGGCGGCATCATTGATGATTTAATCGTTTACTTAATGAACGAAGAAGAAACTCAGTACCGCATCATCTCTAACGCGGCTACTCGTGATAAAGATTTAGCCAACTTCAACAAAGTCGCTGAAGGCTTTGAGGTCACTTTAACCGAACGTCCTGAGCTGGCTATTTTAGCTATTCAAGGCCCTAATGCCGTGGCTAAACTAAAGCAAGCTAAGCCAAGCTGGTCAGACATCTTAGATAGTCTTAAGCCATTCGTTGGTGCTGACTTAGCGGATACTGAGGCGGCCAACTGGTTTGTAGCACGTACAGGTTATACCGGTGAAGATGGCGTTGAAGTTATCTTACCAGGCGAAAATGCGACAGAATTTTATCAATTAATGCTGGATCATGGCGTTAAGCCAGCAGGTCTAGGTGCTCGTGATACATTGCGTATGGAAGCAGGCATGAACCTATACGGCCATGATATGGACGAGACCACCAGTCCTTATGAGTGCAACATGGGCTGGACGCTAGCGCTTAAAGATGACCGTGATTTCGTTGGCCGTGAAGCTCTTGTGGCTAAGCGCAAAGAAGCCAAAGAAAACGGTACCGCTATGAAGCAAGTGGGTTTACTGCTTGAGACTCGCGGTGTATTACGTGAAGGCATGACTGTGACCATCAACCAAGGCACAGACAAAGAAACGACAGGTACTATTACCAGTGGTACCTTCTCACCAAGCCTAAAACAATCTATCGCCATCGCTCGTATCCCAGAGTCAGTGACTGAAGAAGATAGCGTTCAAGTCGATTTACGCGGCAAAGGTAAGTTTGTTGATGTACGCGTATTAAAACTTCCTTTCGTACGTAATGGTGAAAAACAGTTTGACTAATTAATTTTCATATTTGGCTTTAAGTGGTCAGACACTTTATTGCCCTTTATAGCCTCCACTATAGGGCGGTTTATTACCGGAAAGATTTGATTATTTCTACTAAAAAACCACCCTATACTTTGCTATAGTGATTGAGCCATAAAGTTTATCTTGTAGCGAAACCCACTTAACCTAATTTGATTACTCCCAATCATTTAGCGTTAAATTTTTATTAACCCACCCCCTCTACCTTTTTTGGAGAAATTTATGAGTAATGTTCCATCAGAATTAAAGTATGTTGCTAGCCACGAATGGTTACGTATGGAAGACGACGGCACCATCACTATCGGTATTACTGACCATGCTCAAGAAGCACTTGGCGATATCGTATATGTTGAGCTTCCAGATGTGGGCGATACTGTAGCGGTAGATGATGAAGTAGCCGTTGTAGAATCTGTGAAAGCAGCTTCAGACGTATATGCTCCTATCACTGGTGAAGTTGTGGCCATCAACGAAGCGCTTGAAGATGATCCAGAAGTTATCAACACCGACCCATACGGTGAAGGCTGGATGTACCGCATTAAGCCAGACAATGCTGATGATTTCGACTCATTACTGTCTGCTGAAGAGTATCAAGCTGACCTATAATCTATAGAGTTTTAGCTTAGTTTGTAATGAACGGCGTTGTTTCATCCGTGAGGCGACGCTTACTTATTTTCATCCTGACATCATGAACTATTTAGGGATAAATGTGTTATGTCAAAACAAGACCAAGGAAGTACCCCCTCTCCTGAGAAGGCTAACGAAGACCAAGGTTTTGCTATGCAAGATATCAGATCGTCAAAAAATTTAGCCGCCTTCACAGAAGTGGTTGAGTCTCGCCGTTCGGTAAGAAAGTTTACAGACACCCCTATTCCAGATGATGTATTAGAGGATTGTTTACGCTTAGCTATGCTTGCTCCCAACTCAAGCAATCTACAGCCTTGGGAATTTTATGTTATTGAAACCCCAGACAAACGTAGCAAAGCTAATAAGATTTGCATGAACCAAAATGCAGCCAGAACCGCCAACAAACTCATTGCGGTGGTTGCAAGAACTGACACTTGGCGTGACCATGCCAAACAAAACATTAGTGATTTCCCAGACGGTAAAGCCCCAAAAAAGGTACGCGATTACTATGAGAAAATTGTCCCGCTAGACTTTTTGCGAGGTCCTGCAGGGGTTATCTCAGTCGCTAAATGGGGAATGACCAAAGCAGTACGACAATTTAAAGGCCCTATAAAAACCCCTTGTTATACCTATGACGATATCAAAAACTGGGCCATGTATAACACAGCATTGGCGGCTGAAAACCTAATTTTAGCCATTCGAGCTCATGGCTTTGATAGCTGTGCTATGGGCGGCTTTGATGAGCCTGCTTTAAAAAAACTACTAAAGCTTAGTGACCACCATCATGTGGTTATGATGATCGCCGCTGGTGAGCGAGCTGAAAGAGGAATTTATCACAGCCAATTCCGTTTTGATTACGATAAATTCGTTAAACGGGTTTGATGTTTGAACAATGACCCTCACTTAATAATAAAAGTAAGGTTATTGAACAACAAACACTTAATTGCAAAGGATATGCCAAAAATGACGAAACAGCAGCACAATGAGCTGAATACTGACAGTCAAACAAGTTATCAAAATAAGCCAGGTAGCCCTGAGGCACCGCATTTAGAATCTTTTAAACAGGTGATTGAATCACGTCGATCAGTACGACGTTTTACCGACACCCCTATCCCTGATGAGGTTCTAAAAGACTGTTTGCGTATGGCAATGCTTGCTCCTAACGCCAGTAACCTTCAGCAGTGGGAGTTTTATGTCATTGATTCAGAAGAGGTTAAGAAAAAAGCAGTTAAGCTTTGCCTTGGCCAAAATGCAGCCAAGACCTCTAGTAGATTAATAGCAGTTGTTGCGCGTACAGATAACTGGCGTGAGCACAGCAAACAAATTATTGATGAATATCCCGAAAAACCAGTACCTGCAAAGGTGAAAAGATATTACGAAAAGCTTATCCCATTGATCTATACCCAAGACCCAATCAATGCACTAGCACTGGTTAAATGGGGTTTTGCCAAAGCGCATCGCACCTTTAAAGGTCCCGTAGTCACGCCTTATTACACTCAGGCTGACCAAGTAAAATGGGCACTTAGCAACACCTTCTTAGCGGCTGAAAACTTAATGTTGGCCCTAAGAGCTTACGGATTTGACAGCTGCCCTATGGGCGGATTTGATGAACCCGGCATGAAAAAACTGTTGGGCTTAACCCGTCACCATCACATAGCCATGATGATTGGTGCTGGCGAAAGAGCTCACAATGGTATTTATAACGAACAGTTTAGATTTGATTACGATCAATTTGTTAAGCACGTTTAATAGACAATTTTACAACCGGTATGACAACTGCCAGTTTAATCCGGCTTCACGGTTTTCACACTTGTTGGTGCAAAACCCTAGCCAAATGTTTGATTTAACCATTAAGGACTGCCATGACCTCACAAAACACACACTCTAACCTATCTTTTGATGGTCTGTTTGACGAAGCACGCTTCGTAGCAAGACATTTAGGTTCAGGTGCTAACGATCAAGCAGAGATGCTTAAAGCGGTTGGCTATGATGACATGGACAGCTTTATTGCTGATACTGTGCCTGAAGCTGTACGCATGAACCGCGAATTAGACCTGCCAAAAGCCATGAGTGAGCACAACGCTCTGGCCAAGCTACGTGGCATGGCTGATGACATCACGGTTAACAAGAGCTATATTGGCCAAGGTTACTCACCTGTACGTATGCCTGCTGTCATTCAGCGTAACGTACTAGAAAATCCAGGCTGGTATACCGCTTATACCCCTTACCAAGCTGAAATCTCACAAGGTCGCCTTGAAGCACTACTTAACTTCCAACAAGTTTGTATCGATCTAACTGGTCTAGAATTAGCCGGTGCCTCATTACTTGACGAAGCCACTGCAGCCGCTGAAGGTATGGCGATGGCGAAGCGTGTGAGCAAAAGCAAATCAAACCAGTTCTTCGTAGATGAGCGTGTTTATCCACAAACTCTTGACGTAATCCAGACCCGTGCCAAGTATTTTGGTTGGGAAGTGGTTGTTGGTGACTTTGAAACCGCTAAAGCCGGCGATTTCTTCGGTGCCCTATTCCAATATGTGGGCCGTGAAGGGGATGTGGTTGACTTAACAGACGTCATCTCTGCAGTTAAAGAAAAGAAAACCTACGCTTTAGTCGCCAGTGACATTATGAGCCTAGTGCTATTGAAGTCACCTGCTGCTATGGGTGCTGATGTGGCTTTAGGTAGTACTCAGCGTTTTGGTATCCCAATGGGCTTTGGTGGTCCACACGCTGCTTACTTTGCATTCTCTGACAAAGCAAAACGCTCAGCCCCTGGTCGTATCATTGGCGTTTCCAAAGATGCTCAAGGCAACACTGCCCTACGTATGGCGCTACAAACTCGTGAGCAGCACATTCGCCGCGAAAAAGCCAACTCAAACATCTGTACTTCACAAGTATTGCTAGCCAACTTAGCGGGTATGTACGCGGTGTATCATGGTCCTGAAGGCCTAAAACGCATTGCCACTCGCATCCACGCTATGGCCACTGCCTTTAGTGATGTGATTAAAGCGTCTAACAGTGAGCTTAAAGTGGTTCACGATCAAATCTTTGACACAGTATTGGTAGAGTGTGGTTCTGAAAAATTAGCCACTCAAATCTATGAAAATGCTGAAAATGTGGGCTATAACTTATGGCGTGAAGGCGACAGCAAACTGTCTGTTTCTTTCTCTGAAACCAGTAATGCAGCAGACTTTGAGACCTTAACTCAGCTGTTTACTAATAAAGCAGAGTCTTTACCTAGCGAAGCTAAAGTATCATTAACAGAGGCTTTATTACGTACGGATGCGATTTTAACTCACCCAGTATTTAACTCGCACCACACCGAGCACGAAATGCTTCGTTATCTGAAAAATCTTGAAGACAAAGACTTAGCGATGAACCGTAGCATGATTTCACTGGGCAGCTGTACCATGAAATTAAATGCCACAAGTGAAATGCTACCCATCACTTGGAATGAGTTCGCTAACGTGCATCCTTTTGCGCCAAAAGACCAAGTGACTGGCTACTTGGCCATGATTGAAAGCTTACAAGAGCAATTAAAAGCCATCACTGGTTTTGACGACATCTCAATGCAGCCAAACTCTGGTGCTTCTGGTGAGTACGCAGGTCTACTGGCCATCCGTCGTTACCATGAGTCATTGGGTCAAACCAACCGTGACGTGTGCTTGATTCCTAAATCTGCCCACGGTACCAACCCAGCTACCGCTCAGATGATGGGTATGAAAGTTGTGGTAGTTGCTACTGATGAAAATGGTAACGTTGACGTTGACGACCTAAAAGCGAAGTGTGAAGAGCACAGCGAAAACTTAGGCGCTTTAATGATCACCTACCCTTCTACTCATGGTGTGTTCGAAGCTGGTATTCGTGACATTTGTGATCTAATTCACAGCCACGGCGGTCAGGTTTATATGGACGGCGCAAACATGAACGCCCAAGTGGGTATCATGCAGCCTGCTGAAGTAGGTGCTGACGTACTACACATGAACCTGCACAAAACTTTCTGTATCCCACACGGCGGCGGTGGTCCAGGCATGGGCCCTATCGGTATGAAGGCTCACTTAGCGCCATTTAAAGCCAACCATGCTGTTACTCCAGTATTCAATGCGCCTCAAGACACAACGGCGGTTTCTGCTGCTCCTTACGGCTCAGCAAGCATCTTACCGATCTCATGGATGTACATCACCATGATGGGTCGTGATGGTCTACTAGAAGCCACTAAGTCGGCTCTATTGAATGCTAACTATGTGGCCAGTCAGTTAGAAGCAGACTATCCCGTGCTTTATACCGGCAAGAACGGCCGTGTGGCTCACGAATGTATCATTGATATCCGTCCTCTAAAAGAAGAGACAGGCATCACTGAAGCAGACATCGCTAAGCGTTTAATGGACTATGGTTTCCATGCGCCTACCATGAGTTTCCCTGTGGCAGGCACGTTAATGATTGAGCCTACAGAGTCTGAAGCTAAGCATGAGCTTGACCGCTTCATCTCAGCTCTTAAATCTATTAAGCAAGAAGCGCTTAAAGTGAAAGAGGGCACTGATGGTTGGACCTTGGAGAACAACCCATTAGTTAACGCCCCTCACACAGCTTTCGTTATCACTAATGAAGAGTGGAGCTATCCATATAGCCGTGATACCGCAGCCTTCCCATTAGACTATATCCGTCAGCACAAATTCTGGCCTTCTGTGGGTCGTATTGATGATGTGTATGGCGATAAAAACCTAATGTGTAGCTGCCCTAGTATCGAAAACTATATGTAATCAACTACTGCGAGCTTCTCGCCACTGTTGATTATCTAGCTACAAAAAAACCTTCAGGTCTTAGACTTGAAGGTTTTTTTATGTCTATAATTTTTATATCTATAAGATTAGGTTAACTTTTAATGACATTTTTTAACGTATATCTACCGGCTCTCTATTTATAATCTGTGCTGTGCTATTTTGAAATTGAACTGCTTAATAATTAATAATTAACAATTAGGAAATACCTTTTGTCAAAACCTAAGCCATCGCCTGCCTCATCTGCACAGCCCAGTCGTCCCTTCGTGGTGTTAATACATGGGCTACATCAAAAAGCTTGGATTATGCAGCCTTTAGCAAAGCAGCTGCAAAGTCGGGGCTTTGCTACACATCAGCACAACTACTACAGCCTACGTGATAGTATTGATAAGCACAGTGCGGCCCTTAATAATTGGCTATTAGACAACCATGACCCTTCTGTTCCGATAAATCTGGTGGGTCACAGCTTAGGTGGGCTGGTCATTAGAGACTTTATTGCACGCTTTCCTCAATGGAAGATAGCCCGCTGTGTTACCTTAGGCACCCCTCACAATGGTAGCACCACCGCTAAATACGTTAATAAGCTGCTATCACCCTTGGTAGGAAAGTCGTATAAAAATGCCTTAGATGGCCAAAATGCACCGCTAAAAAAAGGGATCAGCTTAGGCGTGATTGCTGGTAACACCCCTCATGGTCTAGGGCAGATAGTACTTAACTATCACAACCAAAAATCAAAACTTAGCCACCCCCAATGTGAGCATGACGGTACGGTTTATGTCTTTGAAACTAAACTTGCCACAGCAACAGATCACATCACCCTTCCCGTCTCCCATACCGGAATGTTAGTTAATCAGGCTGTGGCAGAACAAACCGCTTATTTTTTAGATCATGGCATGTTTAAAAGAGCTGCCATTAAACAGGCATCGAATAAGAGACTATAGAGATATTTCCTTATAGCTCTTCCTCCTCTTGCTGCATCCGCATACCGTCTTGTAGCTCCTGCTTATAGCTTTCAAGCAATGGAATTAAGGTTTGCATCACCCAAGGATTACGCCACCCTTTAAGACCTTCTGGGATATCCTCGATTGGCAAGTCAAAAGCGATAATTTCATACAGCTGAGACAGCCATTTTTTTCGCATTAAGACATTTGCGGGCACCCCAGTTTCAGCCTCATAATCTTTGACAGCTTGCTGCACAGCTTTTGAGACAGTCTTATCTTTAGAGCGATATGGGGGAAAAATACGGGCGGGCTGCTCTTCAGCAGGTAGGTTACGTGCTTTATTAATAATATCAATCAGCTCTTCACCATAAAGATGAATCATACTGCGGTGCATGGTGGTTTTTTGTGTCAGCTGCTTAATACTCTTAGGAAATTCAACCACTACGTCCCGTACGGCTTGTTTTTTTAGAATGAAAGTTTTTGGTTGGTTGGTAGCCCGAGCCAAAGCTTCTCGCCAGCTAGATACTGCTTGTAACACCGCTAGCTGCTCACCGGTATACCGAAAATCTGCCATGGCTAAATAAGTGGCATCATCTTCAATGTTGGCCGCATCATACAGCTCTTTGGTATAAAGCTGACAATCTTCAATCACCTTATCTAGTAAGTTTTGCTTATTCAGCTGCTGATGTAAAATGTCGTATAAATTAAGTAAATAACGCACATCATCAATAGCATAACACTCTTGCTCATGAGTTAAGGGTCGGGCCAACCAGTCTGATTGACTCTCCCCTTTTTCAACATGAATGTCTAGCTCCTGACTCAGTGCTTGCTGGTACCCCATCTGCAGCTGACCGGTTAAATAAGACAGCGCTATTTGGGTATCAAAGACGTTGGTCAAGGCAGGGCTTTCTGATAACAGATAAAAAATCCCCAAGTCTTCCCCGCAAGCATGCCAAATCATCATTGGCATCTCTTCTAGTACCACCCAAAACTCGGTCAAATCAAGCTTGGGCGCATCAATCAAGTAGATGCACTCGCCTGTATTAATTTGTACTAAGGCAAGAATCGGAAAGTAAGTACTGCGTTTAATAAACTCGGTATCTAAGGCGACTCGATCTCGGGTTTCCAAATCATCAAGACAAGCTTCTAAAGCATCAAAATCAGATACCCAGTACACCGGCAACTCAGAAGAAGCTTCTAAATCTCGCTTGATGGCCTCTACATCAATGAGTTTGCTGGAATCATAAAGGGTTGCTTTTTTTGCTGTCGCAGCGCCTTTGGCTGACGATCCTTGAGTGGAAGTACTGTCTGTGGATGCCTGAGTCATTGGAATCTTCTTTTACTGTGAAATGAAAATAATAAGAGTTTGAGTTAAATAGCAGTTATTGATACAAAGGTTATAGCTGCCGGATTTCAAGTTTCTAAGCTGCTAAGTTAATAGATTACTAAGAGCGATTTTGTAAGGCTTGTGATAAAGTCATACTGTCTAAATACTCAAGCTCACCGCCCATCGGAATGCCCTGAGCAATACGAGTGACCTTTCCAACATGACGGCGAACCGCTTCGGAGATGAAGTGCGCCGTGGTCTGACCTTCCACTGTGGTGCTGGTGGCCAAAATAAGCTCTTCGACAGGGGTGGCTTTTACCCTATTGACTAGCTGATCAATATTCAAGTCATCAGCATTGATGCCATCAAGCGGAGATAAATGACCACCCAAGACAAAATATCGACCCCGATATCCAGCGGATTGTTCGATAGCCATCACGTCTGCAGCTGTTTCTACCACGCATAGAACACTGTCATCGCGTCTAGGGTCTAAACAAATGGGACACACCTCATCATCACTAAAAGAGTGACATTGTTGGCATTCAATAATACCATGCATAGCAATATCTAATGCCTGCGCCAGCGCCGATCCTTGAGGCCTTTTTCCATTAAGCAGATGCAAAGCCATACGCTGGGCTGTCTTTTGTCCCACGCCCGGCAGTACTCGCAGCTGCTTAACCAAGTTATCAAACTTTTCGGTTAACAATCCATCACCTTCTTTATATACCAAATCTTTTGGGCAATAAAATAAACCCTACTTAATAAATAAATCTTTGACTGACTTATATTTTATCAACTTATAGTGTCAGACACGACCACAAGCCCTTAAATAAAAAATGGGGGGTAATTTAGTCATTACCACCCCATCATTTGAACTATTTTGTAATAAATTTTTAGCTAAAACTAAATTAGCCAAATAGACCTTGCATACCTGGTGGTAAACCCATACCACTGGTTGCATTGGCTAAAGTTGTTTCTGATAGCTCGTCCGCTTTAGTTACTGCAGCATTAATAGCAGCGGCAATTAAATCTTCAATTAGATCTGGCTCATCTTCTAATAAGCTTGGATCGATAGACAGACGCTTAACCACATGACGACCAGTCATAGTTACTTTAACCAGACCATTGCCTGCTTCTGCTTGAACTTCTTTATCTGCTAGCTCTTTTTTTGCTTTTTCAACATTGGCTTCAACTTGCTTTTGCATGGCCTGAGCTTGCTGCATAAGTGCTTGAATATTCATGATTACCTCATCAGTATTTTTAAAATAATTCGAATTAGTCTCGTTACCGGCTACGTTATTAACTATATAAAGTCTATTAATAAGACTGTTTTAATCTTTCACAATAACCCTTAAAAACATGAGCTTCATTATACTGATAACTTAGGTAGCTGTCTAAGGGGTTATGTTCTATGCTTGTGACTTAGCTTAAGCTATCTAAGCCTCGCGCTAAGTCTTTAATAATGTCATCCACCTCTTCTAAGCCTACTGACAGTCGAATGAGCGCATCAGTAACCCCAGCTTCAGCACGAGCCTGTGCCGAAATCCTAAAGTGAGTGGTGGTCGCAGGGTGTGTCACTGTGGTTTTAGCATCCCCTAAGTTATTGGTAATAGACACCATTTGGGTGCTATCAATAACGTGCCAAGCCGCCGACTGCGGTGTGTGACTGCCCACGGCTTTCACTTCAAAGCCCATGATGGCTCCATAGCAGTTTTTGCGATGGTGTTGCTGCTTGGCAAGCTCGTGCATGGGGTGGCTTGGTAGACCTGAGAAATGCACTTTTTCCACATTGGGGTGATTGACCAAAAACTCAGCAATTTTATTGGCATTATCACAGTGAGCTTGCATACGTAGATTTAAGGTCTCTAACCCTTTGATAAATACCCAAGCGTTAAAAGGACTCATGCTGATTCCGCCGGAGCGAACCACGACGAAAGCCTGCTGCATCAGTTCCTCACTACCCACTAATGCGCCGCCAAGAACTCTGCCTTGACCATCGATATACTTAGTTGCCGAGTGAATGACAATGTCCGCCCCAAACTCTAATGGACGCTGAATGGCAGGGGTAGCAAAGCAGTTATCTACCACAAATAATGCCCCATGAGCATGAGCAATCTCACTGATTGCTTTCATATCTGCAATCTGGCCTAATGGATTACTGGGGGTCTCACAGAATAATAAGCGGGTATTGGACTGCACGGCTTGTTCCCAAGCCTGGTTATCAAAGCAATCCACATAAGTCACGCTAACCCCAAACTTGCCCATAAGGTTATTAAATAGACCCACTGATGAGCCAAATAATTGTTTGGCAGCGACGATATGATCGCCTTGTTTTAAGTAAGCTAGGCACATAGTTAATATGGCGCCCATACCTGAGGCGGTTGCTACTGCACGCTCTCCACTTTCTAAAGCAGCCAGTCGACGCTCAAAAGTACGTACCGTTGGGTTGGTATGACGTGAATAGACATTACCTGTTTTTGACCCATTAAAGTGAGCAGCGGCATCGGCGGCCGACTGATACACATAAGAGCTGGTGGTATAAATGGGATCATTATGCTCGCCTTCATCACTGCGATGTTGCCCTGCACGTATGGCTATGGTTTGCATAGCATAGCCTTGGCTTAAATCTAGAGCATCATTGGTCCAGTTATCATCTAGTTGACTGCTTGGGGTGTTAGTAGAAGCTTGAGCGGTGTTTTGATTGTCATGGGTCATAGTATTATCTATTATGGCTATTAAGGATGGGTGAAAGAAAAAGAGCTATAAAAATAAAGGTATTTTATCAATATATCACTGTTTTTTTATTATTTTCGGATTTCTATTGTAAGCTAACGCTATTCTGTTTTTAAATTAACATAAAACTAAATTCATGCTATGGAGTACGGCTATGAGCACAAATAATATCTCTACCAATTCAGACACAACTGCCACTCAACCAAAATCTGTCAGCTTTTTGGGCCTAGGTGCCATGGGGCATCATATGGCAAAGCATTTAGTGGGCCAGTTTGAGACAGTCATGGTTTGGAACCGATCTTTTGACAAAGCAGAAGCTCATGCTAAAGAGTTTGGCACCCAAGCCGTCAACTTACAACAAGCAGTAACTGCAGATGTTATTTTTTCTTGCCTGCCCACCAGTAATGTCGTCGATGAAGTAATCGAACAAGCCTTACCACATTTATCCGCCAATAGCGTCTGGGTAGACTGTACCAGTGGCGTGCCAGACCAAGCCAAAGCCAGTCAAGCCAAGCTTAAAGCCATTGGCTGCGAGTTTTTGGATGCCCCGGTTTCTGGTCAGACCTCTGGAGCCGACAGTGGTACCTTAACTGTCATGATTGGTGGCTCTGCTGAAGCCCTTGCTTATGCCAAGCCAGCCATTGAATGCTTTGCGGGCCTTATTGTCCATGTCGGCGACTCTGGGGCAGGCTTTGCGGTTAAAGCCGTTAATAACACCTTATTTGCCATCAATGCTTGGGCTGCGGCTGAAGGATTATCAGTTCTTAAGGCCCATGGAGTCAACCCTTCAGATGCCTTAGCTTGTATCAATAAAGCCAGTGGTCAAAGCTTTGCTACCTTAGCCACTTTCCCCGATCGCATCGTCAACCGAGCTTTTCCTAAGACCTTTACCATAGATTTAATGGCCAAAGACTGTGGTATTGCTATCGACTTGCAAACCGAAAAACAAGTCCCAGCACCAGTGATGGCACAAGTTTCCAGCTTGGTCCGAGCCGCCAGTAACCAGCATGAGCCAGGGAGTGCCGACTTCTCAGAATTTGCTAAATTTTATGAAATGATGAGTGGCCTTGATATCACAGATGAAAAGTAGACTCGAGTTAAACTTTTTATAGGCCTATCAAGCCTTTAATCCAACCTACATTACAGTACCAATAAAGGGGAGCTGCTTTCACAAAGCCTCCCCTTTATTGCTTAAACACTTTAGCAACTTTAATAAGCTGTAAACTGGGTTAAAATACTTTTATTTTATACCGTTATATTTACTGTCATTTTTTGGCATAGGTTTTTAAAGCATAAATGACAGTGAATTTCTGGTAGAGCGAGTTTTCATAAAGGTATAAAACTTTGAGCCATTCTCTTATTAACCGCCCTGACAATCCCACTGCAGCAAGCCCTTCCTTGGCAAGCCAAATAACGCTAAACAAGGAAAAATCAGGCTTGGAGGCTGCTTGTCATCGCTTACCTGGCATAACTGAGACAAGCACCTGGCCGCTTAGGCTAATTGTGGTAAGCTTTTTTATACTGGCTCTTAGTGCTTGTAGTACCTTACCTAAGACCCCTCATATGGCCAAAAGCATTGAGCTCACTGAGTCTATTAATGCTCATTACACCAACAAGTCCAGCCAGCCCTCGCTCGATTCTAAAAGCAACAAACTAATAGAGTCCATTTCTGAGCAAAATCGCTCACACCCCAACCTTTCGGGCTACCACCCTATTGTGACTGGAGCCAATGCTTTTGCCTCACGCAGTATCCTCACCGATTTAGCTACCGAAAGTGTTGATGTTCAATATTATATTTGGCATAACGATCAAGCCGGTCAACTTTTACTAAAAAAGTTATGGCAAGCCGCTGATCGCGGTGTGGTGGTTCGTTTTTTATTGGATGATTTTAATAATAATGCCGCTTTAGATAAGCACTTATTACGCTTCGCCAGTCACCCGAATATCGCCGTACGTCTGATTAACCCCATGTCTTTTCGAAAGTTTCAGACTTTAAACTACTTTACCGACTTAAGACGCATTAATCATCGCATGCACAATAAAAGCATGACCTTTGACCGTAACTTAAGCATCGTCGGTGGCCGAAATGTCGGAGATGAATACTTAAGCAATGATGAAAACAGCCAATTTGCTGACCTAGATGTGCTATTAATTGGTGATGTGGTACAAGATGTTAATGAGAGTTTTGAGCAATATTGGCGCTCTCCGCTCTCTTATGACATTGAAACTTTAGTCAAACAAAAAGGGCATAGTTCATCTATCAATGCCTCAAACGACGCTAAAACCAATACCAACAACTTCATTGCTAGCCTGGATAAAATCTATCCTGAGAAAGCTCAGGCTAACCATGATGGATTAAGTGTGTATAATCGAGCCTTAGAAAATTCGACCATTGACTCTGACTTAATCAATAAGCAAGTGCCTTTTCGCTGGGCAAACATGATTTTTTTGAGTGATGATGTTGAGAAGTTGTCAAAAAACACTCACCCTAATGTACATTTGGTGGCTCAATTAAGAGGGTTATTAGGAACCCCTACACAGAACCTCTCTATCGTTTCTTCTTATTTTGTTCCCACCAAAGATGGGGTGCATACCTTAATCAAACTTGCACAACAAGGGGTAAAGGTTAGAATACTCACCAACTCGTTTAATGCCACCGATGTCTCTGCAGTTCATGCCGGATACGCACAGTGGCGAGTTCCTTTATTGCAAGCCGGTATAGAGATTTATGAATTAAAAGCCACAGCCTCTAAAGAGGATAGAGAAAACAAGCTATGGCGTGCCCGCTCACAATCCTCTACCAGTCTTCATGCCAAGGCTTTTGCGGTAGACGATCACAGTGTATTTATCGGCTCATATAATGTAGACCCAAGATCCGCCAACATTAATACTGAGATGGGCGTGGTGATTGAAGATGAGGAGTTGGCATTGAAGCTACATACTGCCATTAGTGACGACTTACTCAATCAAGCTTATAAGGTTGTGTTAACCGATCAAGGTCGTCTACAGTGGCAAACTTTAGAGGAAAGCCAAATGGTTTATCACGATAAAGAGCCTCATATTGATTTTATAGACTCACTCTGGATAAACGTCATGTCCTCTCTGCCGATTGATTGGCTGTTATAGTAGACTTAGCCTTAAGACCTCATAAAAACAGTGTTTTTTTGACTGCAAATTAAAGCCCAATTCAATATTTATATTACGCGATACGACTATTATGCCTTTTGTTGCCTTATCCGACTCATCGAGCTCAGTCTCACCAAAGCAGTTAATGATCATATGTGCCAGTAACGCCGTTACTTACTTTGACTTCTTGATTTATCTGTTTATGACAGACATTATCAGCAGCACTTTTTTCCCAGCCAATGATGATCCTATTTTGGCCAAAATGCAGGTCTTAAGCTTATTTATTGCTGGGTACCTGACCCGCCCTATTGGGGCTATGCTTTTGGGGCGTTATGCCGATGTGAAAGGTCGACGCCCTGCTTTAATAATCAGCATGTCCTGTATTGCAGTAACTGCCTTAATCACAGCTAGCCTGCCAACCTATGCGCAAGTTGGGATACTGTCCCCTATTTTATTTTTTATCGCACGCTTAATTCAGGGTATGGCTTTTGGCGCCCACACTCCTCTAGGCTGGGTTTATATTGCAGAGCACGTCAATAAAAGAAACTTAGCCACTTATTTAAGCTTCGTCACAGCAAGCTTTATGTTGGGTGAGTTGGGGTCAAACCTTTTGTTTGAAGTCATTACTTCCACTCATACTAGAGATCAACTGATTGAAAGTGGCTGGCGCATTCCCTTCGTCTGGGCGGCTATGTTTAGCTTTGTTGTGTTGCTACTATTGCAAACTCTCAATGAAACCCCAATTTTTACCAATCAGCCAAACAAACAACCGTTTGTGCTTAAACTATCTGAACTAAGCCCTTATCTTAAGCGCTTTAATGCCATATTTTTGGCCATGATAATTACTTTTATTATCGCCAGTCTTACCATGGTAATTGCCCTACTTTTACCAGAGCTCATCTCTATGAAATTTAGTATTGATGAGTCTATGTTAACCTTCTCAAACAATTTAAGCCTGTTATTCTTGATGATTGGCTGTGTGTTTTATGGGTTGATTGCGGATAAAAGTGGCACTGGTAAAACAATGATGATAGGCGCAGCCGCCTTGATGATACAGGCTTTAGCCTTCTTTTATCATCTAGAACATGGGGGCGGTAGCTTTATCTTATTTATGTATGCCATTTTAGGATTCTGTGCCGGCATTATGAGCCTAGGCTCAGTGATCTTAGTACAGCTATTTCCTACTGAAGTTAGAGTAACCGCGGTCTCTTTGACCTATAACTTAATGTACGCGCTAGTCGGTATTACCCTACCCTTTGGCCTAGGCTATGCCACTAATTTGGTCAGCTTCTCACCGGCGTTATACATTACCTTTGTCAGTATCGTGACCTTTATCATCGGGCTTTATATCTATCGTCTACCCAAATTCAAAAACTTGGATGAATCTATCAAGCTATAGTCAGTTATTATTAACTTGTGTACTTAGGACTTAATCTTTCATATGAGCCAACCTGCTTTGCAAAATATCATGACCGACAAACGCCTTTCGATCGCCCCAATGATCGATTGGACTACCACAGACTATCGTTTTTTCGCCCGTCTGTTTAACCCCCATACTTATCTATATACCGAGATGATTTCGACGGGGGCTATCATACATGGCAATACCGATCGTTTGCTGCGCTTTGATACTAGCGAACACCCGTTGGTATTGCAGCTGGGCGGAGCAGATATCTCGGAGATGACCCAATGTGCGCTTGAAGCTCAAAAACGCGGATTTGATGAAGTAAACATCAATGTCGGCTGCCCTTCTGATAGAGTTCAGCATAATAAAATTGGCGCCTGCCTTATGGCAGAGCCGGATACTGTCGCAGACTTAGTGCGTCATATGCAAGCAGAAATAGACATCCCTGTCACAGTCAAGCATCGTATTGGCATTGATGAGTACGACAGTTATCAGTTTATGAAAGACTTTGTGGACGCCAGTGCCGAAGCTGGGTGTGAGCGCTTTATTGTGCATGCTCGAATTGCTTGGTTGAAAGGCCTTAGCCCGAAAGAAAATCGTGAGATTCCGCCGCTGAGATATGACGATGTCTATCGCTTAAAGCAAGAAATGCCTGAACTGAAAATTGAAATTAATGGTGGCATCGACAGCGTTGAGCAAATCAAAACACATTTACAACAAGTAGATGGCGTAATGATTGGCCGAGCCGCTTATCATAACCCTTATATATTGGCTGAAACCATGCAGTTATGGGGAGAGCAAGCTCCAAGTAGAGAGCAGGTTTTAGATCAGCTGTATCCTTACTTAGAGCAGCAAGTGGCTAATGGAGAGCCTCTCACCTCTATTGCACGCCATTTACTGGGGCTGTTCCAAGGCCTACCAGGAGCGCGTAAATGGCGACAGGCACTAAGCGGTAAGCAGCAGCTAACCGTTGCAGAGATTAAAGCCGCTGGTGACGCCACGTTACAGTTGATAGAAAGAGCAAAACAACAAGACTAGCCTGTACTAAAGCTAAAAAAATGCCCCCTACTTAAAACAGCAGGGGGCATTTTTTATTAAAAGCAGTAAGTTTTATTTAAGGCAACAAGATGTATTAAAGGCAACAGTTAACTGACAATAAGATACATCCACATAGCCAGCCCATTATTAATAATATGCAATAAAATGGGTAGATATAAGGAGCCTGACTTGGCTCTGGCATAACTTAATAGCAACGCTAGGATAAAAATCATGCTCATCTCATAAATGGCATACTGCAAATGAATCAATGAAAATAGAACACTGGTAGCAATACTGGCAATCCACACCCCTTTAGCGCCTGCAAACTGTTCTCGTACAGCGCTCCACAAGATGCCCCGAAACATCACCTCTTCATATATCGGAGCGATAACCACCATCGTCACGATTAATAGCCACTTTGGATTGGCACTGTCATATAGATCATCGACAAAGGCAGTGGGGTTTTTATCCAAAATATAAGTTAAGGTCTCAGTTGCGATCACAAACAGCAGCCACAACCCAATAAAGCCCACCGCCATGTACATCGGAAAACGCTTTAATGCTAGATAGTCACCAACACCATAACTAAAGTTAGGCTTACCTGCAGCATTGTCGGTAGCGGTCAAAGCTGATGACTGTGATGAGACTGCCTGAATACGCCACTTCACAATGGCATATATAATAACTAGCAGGGCCACTAGCGTAAACATCATAGCGAAGCTAGTTACTGTGCCATCAAAGCTACCCATACCAAATCGCTGTGCCGTCGTTAATGAAAAGTCATTAAAAACCACAGGAGCAAACAGGTATACGCCTATAAGCTGCAACGTTAAAAACAGTGCAACTATACCAATATAAAGGGCCACTACCCCAGGCTTAGAGAATAGTTTAGCAGAGGTGTGTGCTTCTTTGATTTCTGAGGTTGGCTTAGTAGCAGGTTTATTAAACATAATAGAAGCTGTTTTTTTTAAGAATGTGTAGGGTATTGCAGGTAATTGGTCTGTGCCAAATTAGGAGGGCAACACTTGGCACAGACGGAGGTATTAAACCCCTTAGCTTAGGCTGTAATTTGGTTCACAACCCAAGTAAGGTCTAATAAGCTCAAGGCTTAATACTTAATAAGGCTTAATAAACTAAGCTTGTTCTGCGATAGTGGCCAAGATTAACTGAGCCACTGAATCAGGATACTCTAAAGGAAACATATGTCCGCCTGCATGTAGCTTAAAAGGAATAGACAAGCGGCGTCTCACTTTATTTGGGAAACCCATTTCATAAAAACGACTGCTGTCGCCTATTAGCAAGGTAACAGTTCTCTTAGGTGGCTTATTCGGCTTGAGCCAATAAAGAGAGGGGTTGGTACGGAACACAGCCACTTCAGCCTCTTTAGGAATGGTTAAAGTAACTGTTCCATCTTCTTGATCTCTTAAGCCATGCTGCAGATAGCCTTCAAATGTACGCTCATCAAAATTTTTAAAGAAGCTTTTTGGACGTAATAATTCATGAGCTTGCTCACGACTGTCCCAAACATCACGGCGATTTTTGGAAATGCCGGCAGGAGACATTTTATCTGCCCGCTCTTGCGACACAAGTTTAGCGGCATGCCAAAGCAGGTTGTTTTTACCATAGATAAGCGGTGGATCCATCAATACCGCTTGTACAAACAGTTTGGGTTTACGATAGATGGCCTGCAAGGTGCATAACGCTCCTAAGGAGTGGCCTAGACCTATCACTGGTACCTTATGCTTTTTTACCAGTGCTTGCACACTATCAATAATTTGATTGGTTAAACTTTTCCAATGATTATCAATAGGGTATGTAGGATTACCTTGCTCATCGAAACCTAAGGTTGGGATATACTCAACCGTAAAGTGCTGTTCTAACACCTCAAATATAGGTTGATAAACTCGGCTTGGCATACCATTGGCATGGGCAAAATGAATCACTGGCTTACCCGTCACTTTAGATACGGGCAAGCTTGAAAAGTCCATTTTTAATGACACATTTGAAGTTATTGGCATTTATCTCATCTCAGCTGAAGTTTGTTCTTCTGGTAATAGCTTCAACTCCACTGATGAGCCAATACCAGACCCTAGTTGTAGCGCGAAGTTATTTAAGAACATTCTCATCGGATCGACAGGGGTATAATCAACAACGTTATCTAAGTTAAGTTCTTTTTCTAACGTCATTAAACTCCCTTTTTTATCAGCTAAGCCTAGGTTAATGGCTTGCTCACCCGTCCAAAATAGACCAGAGAATAGTTTATTTTGTTCTGGGTCTTTTAGCTTATCGCCACGACCTTGCTTAACTGCATTAATGAAGTGCTTGTGCGTATTATCTAACACATTCTCGACATGTTTTTTTTCATAGTCGCTTAACTCACGGCTCATGCTTAAAATATCTTTATATTCGCCCGCTGTCAAAGTGGTGTCTTTAATACCCGCTTTGTCCATAAGACCTTCGATATTGTAGCCTGGCATGATAACCCCGATAGAGCCTACTAAGCTTGATGGGTTAACATAGATTTCATCAGCAGCAGAAGCAATGTAATAAGCCCCAGAAGCTCCCATATCACCAATGACCGCATATAGCTTTTTCTTTGGATACTCTTCGCGTAGCTCCATCATAGTTTGCCATATCTCATCAGACTGAACTGGCGAGCCGCCAGGAGAGTTGATGTTTAAAACCACGGCCTTCGAGCCCTTTGACTTAAACGCTTCGGTTAAAGCGGCGCTTACATCATATGAGTTTGCTACATCATCAGGTCCGATAACCCCTTTAATATCAACAACGGCAAGGTGTGGCTTGGAAACATCTACCGTGCTAATATTTTCGGTTGGGGCACAGCCACGGCTAAGCATAAAAAATAGCAGTAGCAAAGTCAGTAAACTTAGTACTTTAGATATCACACGCCAACGACGAGCACGACGTTGCTCTTCGATGCTGGCCATTAGGGTTTTTTCTAGTAAATGCCACTCACGGCCGCCAGAGCTTACAGGTAATGAGCGTGGTGTCTGTGGTGATTTATTATTGGAATTATTTGGAGCCGGATTATTATCAGGGGTTTTATTGGGATCTGGTGGCCAGTTTGACATATAAAATGTGAATCCTACTTATCGATTGATGTATTTATTGACCAATTGACTTAACTTTTAAGCAAGCTTTAAGTCAGAAAATTAAGCTAACTTTTGACTTAGTCTTGAGCATTCAAGCCTCAATCAATTAGAACTTCATACCATACCTGACCGAGCCCTACTTTGTCAGCGGTAATTCTGTAAAATATTAATTCATATCTTAATTTTTCGGCTGTTGCCAATACAGATAGCTTTCTTTTAAGGGCAGTGTGGCTGAGGCATGATTCTGACCTATTATCCTCCATTGCTGAGGTGAAAAGCTATCCACCATTGATTTTTCTATTATTGACTGAGAGGGAGTTAGCCAAGTGTCATGCGACTGTGTTTGAGACTCACATATTAACTGCCAAAGCTGTGCCAATTGCGGCTTAGAACTGCTATAAAATACTGCTATATTAAGTGGATTAGAATCTTGATTGATTATACTGGTTGTCGCTTCTTCTTTATCTCCACTAACCATCGGCCCAACAGCGGTGAATAGCTGCTCAGTTTTACCTTGCTCACTTAGATAAATCGGCCGTCTACTCGCTACTTCTATCGTACAATCCCAAACCCGATTGTCCTTCACTTGCTCCCAACCCGTAAGCACCTTTAACGAAAGCGAATCAAAATCTAGCTTAGCTT
The DNA here is from genome assembly GCF_900162815.1 of Psychrobacter pasteurii. Classification (GTDB taxonomy): domain Bacteria; phylum Pseudomonadota; class Gammaproteobacteria; order Pseudomonadales; family Moraxellaceae; genus Psychrobacter; species Psychrobacter pasteurii. Next base: position 94,767 of record NZ_FUGD01000049.1, read on the forward strand.
TCAGAAGATCAGCTTGTGAAGATTCAGGCCACTGCTTGGTCGCGTGACAACTTTGAGCTTGTAAAGAAGACCCCATCAAAGCCTTATCAACACTCAATTTATGAGCAGTCAATCCGGCCTGCCAATAGTATGAAATAGGCATATACTCATTAAGCTGTGCCACTACCGGTGCCAAATTAGTGGTTGCCGTTTGAACAATAACTCCGGTTAATTGCTCAACCTTATGCTCTTTTAACTGATCATATAATCTCTGAGAAAGCTGTGTTTGCTGCTTGAGCGTCAACTCCTCACTTGCCTTTTTAGTCTTATACTCCTTCTCATAACTTGAGAGGAGCAACCACGCCTGCTGTTTATCCTGTATTAAACTGGCAGCATAATTGAAATCTTTTGGATTTAGTACGGTGATATGCACCGAGTCTTTGGTGACATCCTCATTGGCATATACCATTGCGGCAATCGCAAGCAGTGGCACAGCTGACAATCCTCGACTCAGCATAGACTTAGGCAGCATCCAAGGCAGTGCCATGAGTAATAAAAGCCCCATTAATGGCAAACTCATCTCGCTATATAACCAACCGCTTTGTTGGAAAGTAAGCTGTAACAACAGTAGCAAGCTATGTAGTTGATCTAGTATCCAAAATAGTAATGACCACAGTGCGGCCGATAAAGCATTGTTAGGCATTAAGACAAATAGCACACTGGCCAATAAATTAATGGGAACAATGATAGAACCAAATAGACCTATGGCAAATAAGTTAATCACAAATCCCCAAAGGGAGACCTTACCAAAGAGCCAAAGGCTAATCGGCAGTAAGGCAAGCGACATCCAAAGCTGTAGCTTAAATAAAGAAAACAGGTGCTGCTTAGCTTTAGCTGCTGTGCCTGAAACTTGTTTGTCCACCCGCTGCCACCGCTGACTGTATGCCACCAAGACTGCTACTGCTACAAATGACAACCAAAACCCTGCCTGCCATAGGACAAATACATCTGCCCAAGCCATAGCCACGGCCAATACCAGTAGCATTTTAAAAATAGAGGGTACTGCTAAAAAATAACGCATTATGCCAACCAACAGCAGCATACAAGCCGTGCGCAAGGCGGGCACATCAAACCCTGCAAAAAGGGCATAGCCAAAAGCGGTTATGGCGGCAATAAGAAAGGCGCACTGCCAGCGGGGTAGCCAGTGGTAAATACTGGGTCTAATACGATTAATCACAGCGGTTGCTAAGGCTGCACACAGCAAACTTAGAAATAGAACATGCGTGCCAGATATGGCCAATAGATGAGATATGCCGCCAAACTGATATAAGGCCGTCATATCATCGCTGATTAAGCTGCGGTCACCGGTTAATAAACTTAAAGTTACCGCAACTTCGTCCTGGCTGTCCTTAACTTTAGAGCTCTCATGATTGGCCTGCTGTGAGCGCTCAGTCATTAATTGCAAAAAATGCTCCCGAAACTGATAACGCATCACATCAATTTTTTGATGCAATGTTAAGTCATCTCCCAGTTCTATCAGGGAGTAGTTGGTATCGACCACAAAGGCTTTGGCGGTAGCATGACGGCTGCTTAACCAGCGGTATTCATCAAACTCATCGGCATTGGCTTTATCCTTTATCTCAAGGGGCTGTAAAGCTAGCTTCATCCTCAGCTGTTGATTAGGTGCTAGCTGGTTAAGCGGGCTATCCTGACTTTGATAGCTTTGCAGCATAACCGTCATCGTCGCTGGCAACTTATTTGACACAACTGAGTCAGGCGTTACTGATGTTTCCTGTTGCAAGGAGTCAGCTTGAATATCAGACAACTCAACCAGTTGCCGATAGCCTTGTACCACCTCTCCTTCTTCAACTGCCAGGCGCTTATCGCTTAAACCTATTGGGGTGACCACAGCTTCTATATAAAGGTTATTTTGGGGAGAAGCTTCTATAAACGCTAAGCGCTGTGCCACACTATTGCATAGCACCGCCAATAACAGCAGTAATAACGTAGCCAGTTTAATAAGTGGCTGAAAGAGCCCTTGCTGACGCAGCTGGGTGTAAGGCGTGACATATAGCGGTTTTATTGAAATAGAAGGAGAAGAAGTATGAAGAGAGGTTTTTGTTTTTAAAAATAATGAAATCAGATAAGACAAGCCGTACAGCAAAGCGATTAAGGCCAATAATAGGTAGGCGGCTGCCTGCCAGCGCTCACTGTTAACTTGATGAGACAGGTTGCTAAGAGCATAGAGCTGGCTCGGGTCCAGCTCTAAAATGGCTAACATTAAAGCAATTGCTAATATTCCTGCTAGCCAAATCAAATAAATTCCTTAAGGGTTAATCATCAAAGTTTTCCCACTTACCATTTTTTAGCAGCATCTGACGATCGGCCATAGCGGCCAAGTTTCTATCGTGAGTCACCATTAATAGCGCAGTTTTCATAGTATCTTGAAGCTCAGCCAATAAGCCAAAGATACTTTGGGCATTGTCATAGTCTAAGTTACCTGTTGGCTCATCTGCCAGCACCAATGAAGGTTTAGTCACCAAAGCCCTAGCAATAGCCACACGCTGTCTTTCACCACCTGATAGCTCACCTGGGCGGTGCTCTAGTCTGTGGCCTAATCCCACACGTTCAAGCAAGTCAACCGCTTGCTGACGCGCCTCTTTAATAGGCACTTCTTTGCGAAGTAATAGCGGCATTGCCACGTTTTCGATTGCGGTGAATTCAGGCAATAGATGGTGAAACTGATAAATAAAGCCCAAATGCTGATTGCGCATCTCGCCACGCTGGGTCTCATTAAGGTTATTTAAGCATTTGCCATGCAACCAAACCTCCCCTGAGGTAGGCACATCAAGGCCCCCTAAAAGGTGCAATAAGGTACTTTTACCAGAACCACTGGTACCTACAATAGCAATACGCTCGCCCGCATTTACCGTTAAATTCAAACCCGTTAACACTTGAGTGCGAATATTGCCTTCATCGTAAATTTTGTTGATGTTTTTTGCGACTAAAATCTCTGACATACTATTTTCTCAATTGCTGTTGTTCTAAAAGGCTGTTTAAATCTCTTTTATCCCTCAAAGCCACGCTACTATTCGTAACGTAAGGTTTGAGCCGGCTGAATACTGGCCGCACGGCGAGCAGGATAAATAGTTGCCAAGAAACTTAATAAGAATGAAGTGCTAGTAATAATCAACACATCCGTCCAGCGCAGCTCAGTAGGTAGATAGTTGATAAAGTAGGCATCAAATAAGTGCAAGTTAAACACCTGGTTAATCCAGCCTAGTAGGTCACCAACCGTCAACGCTAAAATAACCCCTAAGACAGTTCCAGCCACAGTACCGATAACCCCAATCACTAAACCTTGGACCATAAATACTTGGGTAATCAGCTTTGGTGAAGCCCCAAAGGTTTTTAAAATAGCAATGTCTGCTTTTTTATCCGTCACCAACATAACCAAGCTTGAGACGATATTAAAGGCAGCCACAATAATGATTAAGAACAGCAGCAAGCCCACCATCGCTTTTTCCATTTGAATGGCACCAAATAAATTACCATGAGTTTTGGTCCAATCATTTGGATACAGATACTCAGGCTCAAGGTTGGCAGCTCTTTGTGCCACTTGTGGGGCTAAGAAAATATTATCCAACTTCATACGCACCCCTTGAGCGCCAGGTGGTAACCGCAGCAAAGTGGCTGCATCGCCCATAGGAATAAAGGCCACTAAGTTATCCACTTCGCGGCTGATATTAAACACCCCGGTTAGCGTAAAGCGCTTAAATCTTGGAATAACTCCAGCTGGTGAAGGAGAAGCTTCAGGTAATACCAAAGTTACCTTATCCCCTACTTGCAACCCTAAGGCTTCTACCATGCTTTCGCCCAAGACAATACTAAAGTCGCCATCTTTTAAGGTATCAATACTGCCTTCGACCATATGCTCATTAATAATCGAAACATTTTTCTCATATTCAGGCTCAACACCGGTAACCATGATACCTGCCACCTGACCATTTGAGGTCAACATCCCTTGTAACTCAATAAAAGGAGCAACGGCGGCTACTTCAGGATCTTTCTCAATCTTATCGGCCAGACCTTTCCAATCAGAAATAATCTCACCTGAACTGACAGTGGCTTGTGGGACCATCCCTAAAATACGAGTCTTAAGCTCACGATCAAATCCATTCATTACGGATAAAACCGTAATTAATACGGCAACCCCTAGAGTCAATCCCACCATGGAAATCAGTGATATTAAAGAGATAAAGCGGTTACTGCGCTCAGCACGCGTATAACGTAATCCTAAAAATAAGGCTAATGGACGAAACATAATTCAGGCTCTTAACCGATTAGAAGTTAACTAATAGAGTAACTAAAAGATAATAACTAAAATGATAATTAAAGGGTCATGCTAAATAGCAAAGCCCATAGTTTGACACAAACACAACTAACTTGGCTATGTTTGATTTATGCAATTATTTTAATATATCTATCTGGGACTTGTTTTGTTGACCAAAACTCTTAATTTACTTATAGAAATAACCGCAATTTACCAACGATAATAGGGGTATGATCTTGTATTAAGATAAGTTGCCCCTATTTAGTTAATAGAGCAGAGGGTTGCAAAACTTCTAGCTACGTTGATGACTCTTTTACCAAACCGCTTTTAACATCAAAGCGACAGCTTGCCATTACAGCGTCGGGTTATAACAAATTAAAATGTAGCCACCCTTAAAATCAACCATCAAAAGTATAAGTTTATTATGACAACTCAAGTTTATAAATATAGCCAGCATCCAGACGTACGCCCTATCACCATTACCTTAACCGATGAACAAACCGCAGGTCATGGCGATCACTGGCGTATCCTAACCGACAACATCGAAAACGATGTGCCTAATTGGCTACAGAACTCTATTGACGATGCAACCATTGCCGCTGGTTTAAACCCTGCTTTAACCAAAGACTCTTTGCCGCACCTCTTGTTATCTTGCAATGAGATGTGTCATATCAATCAAGTGTTGGCCATGAAAGACGGCAAGCCTCAAAACTTCATTAACGCCTTCCCTTGTGTGAATAGCCCTTATGGCTTGGTGTGCAAAATTGACCGTATCATCGCCAATCCTTCAACCAAAGATGCTGTGTTACGTCTAATCAGTGAAGATGGCAGCGTTATCTATGCCTTCGACCAAATGTATACCGTTAACCAACCTCTTTATCGCCAAGGCCAACAATATTTCGTTAACTTTAGTGCGTGGGCATACGCCATTGAGCCTAGCAATAAAGATGAGGTTATCTTAGTTGAAGACCCTGAAGCCATTCGCTACCACCGTGCCTACAATGATATTGTGGCTAAGAACAATGGCGTTATTCCTGCAGACTTAGATAAACAAATAGATCAGTGGCAGGCCGATACCGATGAAGAATTGGCCCCAGTTGAAATCAATCTAGGCAATATGTGTGCTTATTTATTTGGTGAAACTTTGGGTCAAGAAGATGAGGCTTGGTGCCAAGGTCAAGTACTGGGTAAACAGCAGCAAACCTTATACGACCGTCAACTAACTGTGTTTGATGTGGCCATCTTGCGTGAGCCTGATGCTGATCCTTTTGTGGTACGTGTAGCAACGCCAACCACTGAAAGTGTTCAGAAAATTGAGGTCAATGACTATATTCAAGCCAACATTTGGCTGCAAGCTGCTATTTATCATGAGAATCAAGCAGACTAATCAATAAAAACTCAAGTCTAAGCACAACCGCTAAAAAAAGCCGATTCATTAACTGAGTCGGCTTTTTTGTTGATAAATCAGTAATTTTTGGTCGATACTGATAAATATATTAAAAATAGTTGACTTTTTAACAATTTACACAAACTCTGTATTTACAACTGTTACAAAATAAGGTTACTATTAATCAACTTCTCTAAATGAAAGAGTAAATCAATAGAGTTTATTCGATTCATATCAGTGTGTTTATGAAACCTTCTACTTCTGACAAGATTTTTACCCCCTCTTCCCTGCCTATTCCCTTATTAATGGCAGAAGGTTCAGCCGACTCTAACTTTCTACAACCTGCTTTTTATAAATCGGCCAACCCGCCTTATGAGTATAAGTATAAAAAGGTCAGCCACACTCCTTCGATAAATTTAGACACCAACTTATCAGGCGCCAAAGAAGAAGTCGCACTACTATATCGTGAACAAGCCTGCCCTACTAATTCTTCGGCTGCCTCTTCAACGCCGTCAAAAACTTATGTGAAGTCAGAATCACAGCTAGCCAGTTCAGCCTTTGATACGGCTTCAAATGAAATACCTTCTACTAAAAATAATAATAAGGCGCTAACACTGTTTATGAAGTCTCTACTTGGCGAAAAAGCTTTTCATTCTATCAGTCTTTTGTCTGTCAGCTTTTTTATCTCAGGCATGCTGCTCATGTTTTATCTCATCAATTTGATTTGATTGCTTATTTTGATTTGATTGATTAGATAGTTGGCCATAAAAAAAGAGTGTTTGCTAAGCAAACACTCTTTTTTTCTTAATCTAGGCGTAAACTAAACCGTAAAGATAATTACGCTTGCTCAGTCATTGCATAGATTTTTTTGAAAAGATCTTTTTGTTCAACTGAAGGCTTGGCCGTTTGTAGCGCCATAACTTGACCCATATCACCATCAATACGAATTTTGCCTGACATAAAGGCATTCATTGCTTCATTCATATCGCCTTTTAAAGCAATCGCTTTTAGGGTCTCTTGATCAATATTGATCGTGGTGGTTGCGTCTGTCTCACCTTTTTTCAAAACACCGTTTTCAAGAGCGGCATTAACATCACCATTTGCGGTATTGGTGATTTTTAGGTTAATTTTGGTGTTAGCCAATGCTGGTGGAAGATTTAAATCACCAGCCTCTGCAGTTAAACGATCCACTTCGTTAAACCATTCATCCGTTAAAAAAACTGCCATAAGAGTTTCCCTGTTCAAATTAAAAATAGAGTTAAAGTAAAAATAGGGTTAAAATATACCTTAAGCATATTAGTTGATATTTCAAAATAATGCTTATAGTTTATATAGTTATTACTTAATATAGTCAAGATAGGTTTTATTAAAGTAGCAAAATTTACTTTGACTGTATCAAGAGCTAACGCTAGAGCTTTATCAACTGATGGGTCGCATCATAAATGTTTTTACTTTTTTGTTCGTAAAAACCCTAGATAAAACAGCTATCTAACCAACTGAGGTAAATACTAAGCTTAGATTGTATCAAAAACCATAGACAGTACAGTATTTTTTGACTTACTGAGTCATTTTTAATGTTACAAGTTAAGTGTTACTCTATGCTGTTTTGAAACGTAGCATAGTGATAATTGTACCTTTTGACTCAAGTATTTAACGAATAAAGCGATTTACCCATAAATTTTTTACGGGTTTTTTCTGATTTGACTGTTTCGTCAGATGATATTTTGTATCCTATGCGTTACAATAGCTTCATATTTAGATAACATCGGGTATAGCAACCAAACATTTGAGACTAAAATTTAGGTTTTAGCTCCTCAATAGTTAGCCATTTCCAAACTAAACCACTGAATAAATGCATGTTATAAACACCTTTAAAGTCGACCCTAAGTGTCAGCTTTATTATTCAGAGTTATTTATAGGCTACTGAGTTTTGGTTGACACCTTTGATACTTAAGGCTGTAAAGGAAATATTCCAATGAGTATAAATAACACAGCAGTCTCTCCAGTCGATCGTGATTATGAAATCACAATTGTCAGATATTTCACAATCATGGCAATCGTCTGGGGGATTATAGGCATGGGTCTTGGGGTGTTTATCGCCTCACAATTGGCTTGGCCTGCCCTAAACTTCGATATCCCTTGGCTAACGTTTAGCCGTTTAAGACCGCTGCATACGAACGCGGTAATTTTTGCGTTTGGTGGTTCTGCTTTATTTGCAACCTCCTACTACATCGTACAGCGTACCTGTAAAACCAGACTATTCGCTCCTTACTTGGCGTGGTTTACCTTCTGGGGTTGGCAGGCAGTCATTGTTGCTGCTGTCATCACTTTACCCTTAGGTTTAACTTCAACCAAAGAGTATGCAGAGCTTGAGTGGCCTATCGATATCCTAATCGCAGTCGTTTGGGTTTCTTACGCCATTGTTTTCTTTGGTACATTGATTAAGCGTCAAACGTCGCATATCTATGTAGCAAACTGGTTCTTTGCAGCTTTCATTATCACTATTGCTTTACTTCATATCGTTAACAGTATGGCCATCCCAGTAGGATTATTTAAATCTTACTCACTATTTGGTGGTGCTACTGATGCGATGGTTCAGTGGTGGTATGGACATAACGCGGTTGGTTTCTATTTAACAGCAGCCTTCCTAGGTATGATGTACTACTTCGTACCGGTACAGATCGGTCGTCCAATTTACTCTTACCGTTTATCAATTGTGCATTTCTGGGCGTTAATCGCTTCATATATGTGGGCTGGTGGACACCACCTTCACTACTCTGCACTTCCTGATTGGACCCAGTCTTTAGCTATGGTGTTCTCAGTGATTCTATTCGCTCCTTCTTGGGGTGGTATGATTAACGGTGTTCTAACCTTATCAGGTAGTTGGGATAAACTACGTACTGACCCAATCATTCGCTTCTTGATTGTTGCTTTATCGTTCTACGCGATGTCAACTTTCGAAGGCCCAATGATGTCAATTAAGACAGTGAACGCTTTATCGCATAACACTGACTGGACTGTAGGTCACGTACACTCAGGTGCACTAGGTTGGGTAGGCTTAATTACAATGGGCTCTTTATACGTATTAATTCCACGTATTTTCAACAAGCCTAAGATGTATTCAATCAGCTTAATTAATACTCACTTCTGGCTTGCAACTGCGGGTACTATTTTCTACATCGTTTCTATGTGGATCTCTGGTATTGGACAGGGCATGATGTGGCGTCAAACAAACCCAGATGGAACGCTTGCTTATAACTTCATTGAAACAGTAACGTTCTCTCACTACCCGTACATCGGTCGTGCATTTGGTGGTTTGTTGTATGTAAGTGGTATGTTCGTGATGGCTTATAACGCTTATAAGACTATCAAGATGCCAAGCGCTCGTCCTGTTGACGAAGCTGACCCAACAAATCATAGTCCTATCGTCAAAGATGACGAAGACACTCAGCCTGTTAACGTGTAAACCAGCAATCGCTTAAGGAGATATCATGGCGGGTACAGCTCATGAAATAATTGAAAAAAACACAGGCTTGCTGGTCATCTTTATTGTTATTGCAATTAGCTTTGCAACATTAGTAGAGATTGTTCCATTAATTTTTGATACCAAGTCTGGTGAAGAAGGTGGGGTTAACCAACCCTTACCTACTATGGAACCATGGACAGCGTTAGAGTTTGAAGGACGTGATATTTATATCCGTGAAGGCTGTCATGTGTGCCATACACAAATGATTCGTCCACTACGTGCTGAAGTTGAACGTTATGGACCTTATTCACGTGCTGCAGAATCTACGTGGGATCACCCATTCCTATGGGGCTCAAAACGTACTGGTCCTGACCTTGCACGTGTTGGTGGACGCTATTCTGACGATTGGCAGAAAAAGCATTTAATCGACCCACAATCATTGGTACCTGAATCAGTTATGCCAGGTTTCCCATGGTTAGCTAAGCAAGAAGTCGATGGCAGTAAAGTACAAGCCAAAATGCGCTTATTCCGTGATCGCTTTGGTGTTCCTTACACTGAAGAAGACATCGAAGGTGCTCCTGACCAAGTATTGGGTGCAACCGAACTTGATGCGCTTGTGGCTTACTTACAGCAGCTTGGCACCGCGATGGAGGGTCAGCGCTAATGAGTATCAGTGACCTACATATTATTGCTACTGTGGGGGCATTTATTGCCTTCATCAGTATCGCATGGTGGGCGTATTCACCTAGTAACAAGAAGCGCTTTGAAGAAGATGCACAGCTTGCGTTGGATGATGACATGTTAGGGTCATCAGCCTCTAATTCACGCAATAAGGATAAAAGATGAGCATATTTTGGAGTTCATGGATCACCATCTTAAGTCTGGCCTGTTGGTTAGGTATTCTTGGCGTGCTCCTTTTCGTTCTGCGTAACAAACCAGATTTAGAAGAAGACGGCACTACAGGTCATACTTATGATGATGTTATTCAAGAGTATGATAAGCCGCTTCCTAAATGGTGGTTGGTTATTTTCTTTGGTAGTATCGTTTGGGGCTTAGGTTACTTCCTACTTTTCCCAGCACTGTTCCCACATGCTTTCAACGGTATCGCAACTGTTGAAGTAGACGGTAAAACAGTACCTTGGAGCTCAAAGAATGAGCTTTATAGCGACCTAGAAAAGAACAACAAGGTTTTCACTGAAAACTTTAATACTAACTTCTTACCTAATGCGGCGGCTCAAAAGCAACTGGCTACTTTGGCTTCTTTACAAGCTAAAGAACCTGTTAAATCTGAGCGTAGCAGTGAGTTAAGCCAAGAGATTCAAACTAACGTTGAAGCTCTAGCTCCTTACGTAAAAGAGTTATCTGGTAACCAAAAAGCACTAATGGCTGGTGAACGTCTGTTCTTACAGAACTGTGCAGTGTGTCACGGTTCAACCGCTCAAGGTGCTCCAGGCTATCCTAACTTAACCGACAATGATTGGTTACACGGTGGTGAGCCTGAAAATATTTTGGTAACCCTACATAATGGTCGCCATGTAGACCTTGACCCAACTCAGCCATTACCTATGCCAGCTCAACGTGATGATATCGGCGAGCAAGGTGTTCGTGCAGTAGCTGAATACGTTCTTTCAATCTCTAAGAACCAAGAGAAAACAGAACTTGATCCAGTTAAAGTTACTGAAGGTAAAGCAATCTTTGAAGAAAAATGCTTTATCTGTCACGGTCAAGATGCGAAAGGTATGGTTTCAGCAGGTGCCCCTAACCTAACTGACGGTATCTGGTTATTTGGCGGTGATCGCGAAACGATCCAGGAAACTGTTCGTAACGGTCGTGCTGGTGTGATGCCAGAATGGGAGACTAAGCTTGGTAACGAACGTATTATGTTATTAGCTTCTTACGTTTATTCATTATCGAATAACGCTGTTGTAGCTCCAGCAGATACAGCTGCTAAATAGCAATTAATCGACATTTAGAATGTTGAGTTATCTATCCCAGACTAATCTTTAATATCATCAAAAGGGGGCTGTCAATACAGTCCCCTTTATTCGTTTTACCTTCCCTGTAGAATATTAGCTTTAAACATATATTTAGATTGTATTTTATACCGTGAATAACCATATAATAGCTATTGATAATATAAGTCTGTGTAAGTAGACAATAATGATCTAATACTTACCTTAAAATGCTTAGTTTTATATAGTCAGTACAGGCTAACTCAGAGTTAACCGAATCTGATAAATCAATGTTAAAATAGCAGTAGAGTAACTCGCGTCGAAACAAATCGCTTGCTCTTCTTTTGCCAGCATAATGGTTCTAATATTTAGAGGTACATTTATGTCAGCCCCCTCCCCTAATAAAATTCCAGTCCATGATATGGACGCCACAAAAAAACGCATCCACCCTCGTTTTACTGATGGTTTTTATCAGCGCATACGCTTATTTAGTATGTATTTTTTGTTAGCCTTATTTTTAATTCTACCTTGGATTAAGTATGACGGGCGACAAGCCATCTGGTTTGATGTACCTAGTCAACATTACTACATATTTGGGATGACCTTATTCCCACAAGACTTCTTCTTTGTTGCCGCAGGTTTTATCATTGCAGCCTTCGCTCTGTTTATGGTAACCGTCTATGCCGGACGTGTGTGGTGTGGTTATGCCTGTCCTCAGACCATTTGGACTCACCTGTTCCAGCATGTTGAAAAATGGGTAATTGGCGATAGAAACAAGCGTATTAAATTTGATAAGCAGCCTAATTCAGCGAGCAAAATCTCTAAAAAACTACTGATTTACTTCATCTGGTTTGTGATGTCAGTATTTACGGCCACGACGTTCGTTAGTTATGTGGCAGGCACCTCTGTGATCTATGGCAGCTGGCAGTCTCTAGCAGGTATTCCTTTCCCTGACTGGCCAACTTGGGTTTGGGTATCGATGTTTATCTTTACCTTTGCCACTTATGCCAACGCAGCTTATATGCGTGAGTTCATGTGTGTCTATATCTGTCCTTATGGCCGCTTCCAAAGTGTGATGTTTGATAAAGACACTTTGATTGTCTCATACGACTACAACCGCGGTGAGCCTAGAGGTCCGCGCAAAAAAGGTACCAAGCCAGAAGAGCTTGGTGACTGTATTGAATGTACCATGTGCGTTCAAGTCTGCCCAACTGGTATCGATATTCGTGATGGCCTGCAGGTAGAATGTATTCAGTGTGCGGCCTGTGTCGATGCTTGTAATGAAATCATGGATAAAGTGGGCTATCCCCGTGGTTTAATTCGTTATACCACTGAACGACAGCTTGTCGAAAATGAACAAAGTCGTTACCTACGTCCTAGATTATTCGCCTATCTGTTATTATTGTCAGTATTAATCGGCGTGGTTACTTATGCCTTGATTGACCGTGTTCCTCTTCAGATTGATGTTCGTGGAGACCGTAACCAGTTATCTTCTATGAACGCAGAAGGCCAAATCGTTAATAGTTATATTATTAAGGTGACCAACAAAACTCAGGAAGCTCATGAATATACGTTATCTATTACAGCACCTGAGGGCTTCACTCTAAAAACTCGATTTGCCTCTCTTCCTCTTAATGCTGGTGAAAGTTATGATATGCCAGTAAGTGTAGCGGCTGATCCAGAAGCCATTGATCAAGATGAAGTGCCTATAACCTTTAACGTTGACAGTAAAGATGGCTCTTACCATGCATCAAGAACCAACGTCTTTACTTCTCAGACGAAGAGATAAGTCACTAAAAACAGTGTCTTAAATAAGATACTTAGACATTTAAATCGCCAGTTTTATAGGGTCAAGCCCTATAAGCTGGCCCTTTATTTTATGCATAATGCTTAAGGTTTTCCTATGAAAAAATCCACCTCTCCTACCAATTTTGGGCACAAAGATACTCAGCCTTGGTATAAGAACTACATGGTTATTATCTTCGTCATTGGTCTGCCTTTATTTGTAGTAGTGGCCTGTATTTGGTTTGTATTTTATTCCGTGCAAATTAAAGATACCGTAGTCCGTGATGACTGGTATATGGATGGTAAGACTTTATACCAAGACGTGTCGCGTGATAAGCTTGCCCATGACTTGGCGCTACAAGGTGAGATGACTTTTGCCAAAGATGGTGAGGTTATTTTTAATCTAAATTATCCGCAGCAAAGCTTAGAGTCAGGCAAATTATTAGATGGTACCCCCCTGTACTATCCAGATAAACTTACCTTGTCTATCTCTCATGCTACGGATATTAAGAAAGACCGGGATGCCATATTAGAGCATGTTAAAGACAATCGATACTCAGCAAACGTAGAACTTGATGAGTTAGAATCGAAGTACTATGTTCAGGTAAGCAATGAGGGCAAATTAAACTGGCGCTTACGTGAGGTGGGTAAACTTCCTCAAGACCACATTACCTTTAAGCCCTTACAGTCTTTTGACTAACAATAACTGGGCTTTAATTAAATTTTCATCGCCCTATATTTATACGACTTCATTCATTGACTTCCTCCCCTCGCTAAACCGAGGGGATTCCTACATCTAGACAGTCAAGCCCGACCGCAAGGATGTTCTTAGCAGCATTGATATCTCTATCATGCCATGTGCCACACTCAGCACAAGCCCATCCTCTTATTCGCAAGCCTGCTCTACCTTTTGGACTACTGTCACTTATTTTAAGGCAGCACGAGCAGGTCTGGGTAGTGTAACTCTCATTTACCATCTCAAGCTGACAACCTGCATGCTTGCATTTATATTCCAGTTGTCGTTTAAGTTCAAACCAAC
>NZ_FUGD01000048.1 GCF_900162815.1 Psychrobacter pasteurii
GCCTCTGCCAGCTGCGTCATAGACACTAGTGATACCATGCAACCAGTATTTCCTTCTTATGGTATAGACGCTTCTAGGGTTGTAGCCAAAGTTCTCTGCTACGGTCGCTATAGGATGACCTTGACTCAGTTGATGCAGCATGAGCAGTCTGATTCGCGCTCTGGCATTGCCTTCTGTTTTAGATAATTGCAGAAAATCGTGGTCTGTGAGTTTATGATTTCTAGGGGTCTTTTTCGGCATATGATTCTATTATGTTGTTGAGTTGGTTGTATTGTACCTTATTTTGTGGAATTGGTATTATAGAGCTGTATTAATAAAACATAGACATAAAAAAAGGCCACTTATTACAAGTGGCCTTTTTTATGTTCTAAGGTTAATTATATGCAATTAACTTTCGTTATTGCTACCAGACTCATTGTCTGATGGAGCCGACTTTTTAGACTCTTCTTTGGTTTTGCGAGTGCGTGCTTTAGGCACTTTAGGAGAGGTCAGGTTTAATAGACCTGTCTGCGGCAAAAGTTGCTCAGAGATATTCTCAATCATACTCTTATAGGTCTCAATGCTGGTCTTATTTGAAGCACCAGCTGAGCTGTCTTGAGCTTCAGACTTGGCCTCTTGCGCCACCTCAGAGCTCTCTGAACTAGCCTCATCTGTTTGTGAGTCATCAGCAGCCAAAGCTGTGGCAGGCTCTAAGTCTTCAGAAGCTTGTTTAGCTGTACCAGAAGTCAGTCTTTGGGCGGCAGAGATTAACTGATCCCAAGGCTGATTCATTGCTTTTAGGAAGGCTGCTTCCGTCTGACCAGACTGAATAATATCTAAGCCTTCTTGTCCTAGCACTTGGTTAACGAAGCCGCCAACATTTAAGGTTAGCAGGCTTGCCATTGAGGCATTAGAGCTAGAGCTGTCCGCTTCCTTTGCAGTCTCTGCCGTAGCCTGAACTTCAGCAGTAGGCTCCTGTTCTGCTTCTGTAGGTGCTGATTCTACGACTACATCAGTAGTGGTGTCCGCTACTGGTGCTGTGTAGTCAGGATGCTGACCACGAGGATCGTTTGACGCTCTAGCACCAATAGGGCTTGGCTCAACTTCTGTTTTGCCTTGCTCGATGTTATGAGCGGCCACAGCAGAAGTCATCTGAGCGAAGCGCTCTAAATAGCTAGGAGACAAGGACTGATAGCCATAGTTAACAAAGCTAAAGGCTTGTAGTGACTCAGACGCACTTTGTTTTACCGACTTACGTTTAGTAGCAGGCTTCGAGTGACCGCCTGAAGTTTCTTTGTGCGCATTTAGAGCCGCTAAGAAACAGGCAATTACCCCATCTTTAGCCAAACGCATACTGGGCTGGGCCAGATGAGTATGGATAAATTGCCCCACGGTACCGGTAATGACTGCTGCTGGCACAACTTGAGGTTGTTCAGTTTCAGTTACCTCAACTTGCTTCATTAAAGAGGCTTTGATTAAGCGAGGATCATTGCTGGCTTGACCAAACTTTTGTGCTGCTACGTAACGATCAGCAAACAACTCGTCTGTGTCAAAGCTTAAGCTACCGCTGTCGCTTTCAGACTCATTGTCTTGAGCTGGTTTCGCTTCAGCTGGCTTGGCCTTTTGTTTAGCAGTTTCTGTTTTCTCTTTTGTTGGCTCTTCAGCAGCTTTCTCTACTTTTTGAGCAGCAACTTCAGCGGACTTGGCTTCAGTTTCACCAGCTTTGTCAGCTACTTCTGGCTTAGCAGCTTTTGGCTCCTCAGCAGCCGTAGCTTTCTGAGCTTCAGCCTGGTCCGCCTTCTGGCTACCTGAGTCAGCTTTGTCTGCTTTTTCTACTTTCTTCTCTGAAGCAGCAGCTTTTGGCTGTGCTTTGGCAGTAGGCTTCTCGTCTGATTTAGTAGAAGCTTTAGACTCTGGCTTACTGGCTTTCTCAGACTTAGCGTCAGTAGCTTGACTGGCCTTGGTATCGTCTAATGAGATGTGAACCACTTCAGATTTCTTCAGAGTGACTTCAGCTTCAGTGACTCTTAGGTTTACCTCATTAGGATCTACTTGGCGATCGTTTTGTGAGCGAGAGCCATTTCTATCAGAGCCTTTGTTTTTGTCTTCTGACTTAGCACGGTGGTCTTGATTGCTGCTAGAAGACTTGCTTTGTGGCTGCTTGGCTTCACCACGCTCAATGGGACCACGTGACTCACGTTTGCTATTAGGCTCACGTTTTGGCAGCTCTTTAGCATTGGTACCACTGTCTTGACTTGGCGCTGAGGTTTGAGCCTCAGACTTGTCTGCCTGTTGAGCTGACTTTTTATCTTCTTTTTCAGGTTGACGACGACGGGTCTCTGACTTAGCACGCTTGTCGTACTTATTACGGCTTCTGTTGTTGCGTGAACGACGACGCTCTTTATCGTTATCGCTTTCTGTGCTGCTGTCGTCTTTACTTTCTGTCTCAGCCTGTGTGGTTGTCTGAGCCACAGTTGCAGACTGAGGAGCAGGAGCAACAGGAGCTGCGCTTACTTGACCAAAAGCACCACGGCTTTGAGCGCCCGTATTTACGATAGCTTCAATAGCTTGAGCAGCATCAGCACTGCTGACAGTGGCTGACATTTGTGCTTGTGGGGTTGGGGCAAACAAGTTTGATAACCAAGCCACAGCCGCAGGTTTGGCCTGTTCTACCTGCGCTTGAGCTTGTTGTTGCGGCTGGGCAGGAGCAGCTGTATTAGCCGTAGGTGCAGCCGCTGCTTTATTAGTTTGAGCTGGTTTGTGGTTATCAGCACTGGCCTGAGGAGCAGGTTTGCGTGGCTGACGGGTAGGCTGCTGCTCTGGGCGCTCAGATTCAGCAGTTTGCCAATCTACTTCATAACCTAAGCTGCTGGCTTCTTGTTGCTGAGTGTCAGTCACACGCTCATAGCTTGCTGGAGCAAAGCCATGGTGGTTGAAGTGTAGGTTGAAGTTTGGTGACTCAAGATGCGCGTGCGGCAAAATAGTAATGCGTGTGCCACTGTCTTGCTCAAGGTAGACTAAGCTTTCGCGTTTTTCGTTCAATAAAAACGCAGCGATATCAGTAGGTACTTCAGCCTGAACCTCACCATGACGCTCTTTTAATGCTGTCTGTTCAATTTGACGCATGATAGACAAAGACAAAGAGCGCAGGTCACGAATCATACCGTTACCATGACAGCGAGGGCAGATATAACCAGTAGACTCTTCCAGTGATGGACGCAGACGCTGACGGCTCATCTCCATCAGGCCAAAGCGTGAAATCTCACCAAATTGAACACGAGCACGGTCATATTTGGTGGCTTCAACCAGACGTTTTTCGACTTCTTTTTGGTGTTTGTTGTCGTTCATATCAATGAAGTCGATAACAATTAGGCCACCCATATCACGTAGACGAAGTTGACGGGCAATCTCATCAGCCGCTTCTAAGTTGGTGTGATAGGCGGTCTCAGCTACGTCAGCACCTTTGGTTGATTTGGCTGAGTTAATATCGATAGACACCAAGGCTTCAGTTTGGTCAATAACAATTGAGCCCCCTGAAGGCAGGCGTACTTCACGCTGATAAGCGGTCTCAATTTGGCGCTCAACGTTGAAGCTTGAGAACATAGGCTCAAAGTCGGTGTATTTGCGCAGCTTATCAATTTGGGTTGGCATAACCGCTTTTATGAAGGTTTCGGCCTCAATGAAAGCTTCTTCATTATCAATCCAAATCTCAGCGATATCATCACGTAGATAGTCACGTACCGCACGAGTCACTACGCCAGCTTCTTGATGCACTAGGCGAGGAGAGGCGTATTTTTTATTCTGGTCTTGGATGGCATTCCAGATGTTTAGCAGATGGTTTAAATCGTGCTGTAAATCTTCTTGAGTCTTACCAATACCAGCGGTACGTACGATAACGCTCATGCCTTTAGGCAGGTCTAAATTGCCTAGCATACGCTTCATATCTTCACGTAGTTTGCCAGAGATTTGACGAGAGATACCGCCGCCTTTCGGGTTGTTTGGCATTAAGACTAGGTAGCGGCCGGCCAACGATACATAAGTAGATAGAGCAGCGCCTTTATTACCGCGCTCTTCTTTTTCTACTTGAACGATAAGCTCATCACCTTCTTTGATTAGCTTACGGATGTTTTCTTCGCGAGGATTGCCTGATAGGTATTCGCTAGCGATTTCACGGACAGGCAAGAAGCCTTGGCGTTTTGAGCCATACTCGACGAACACCGCTTCTAAAGAGGGCTCTACGCGGGTAACGTGGCCTTTATAGATGTTGGCTTTTTTCTGTTCGCGGGTGCGGTTTTCAAGATCAAAGTCATAAAGATGGTTGCCTTTACATAAAGCAACACGTACTTCTTCGTTGTGAGTGGCGTTAATAAGTATGCGTTTCATTGCTGTGTCCTAGTTAGGTCATGACACACAATGGCTGATACTTAGAAGATAAGCTTGAGCATGAAGAGAGCTAAAATATAAGCCTTCTATTCAATAGCGCATTTTTCTGATGATACAGTAAAACTGACGGTATTTTATGAGTAAGCAGACCAAGGATAAGAGCTTGTAAGCAAACTTTGTTTAGGTGTTATTTATTTAAGCATTAGGCAGCAACAGTCAGTTTCAGCGTCCTGCTGTCATTAAGTTGGCAGTTTGTCATGAGCTTTCAAGATAGGTAAAACTAAGGGGGTCTTGAAAGGCACACTCCTTACTGGATGTCTGTCATCCGTATTTACTGCTTTTTTCAGCTTCAATTGACTAGAAACTGTCTTACTACGTTAATGCTTAAGGTTGAAAATAGTCATAATCAAGGCGTTTCGAACTGAGTTATTTAATGCTGATAAGGAGAGGTGTAAGGTCATCCTTATGTCATGCTGGTGTGCCTAACTAATTTGTATTGTCATTAGTAAAAGGTCAGTGACCAAAAAGATCGTCTGTCTTAATTATATAAACTTAATCAATTAAATTTAAAAATCCTAAAGTTTTATCTCATTATCAATTTAGAGCTCAATTTGACGGGGCGTACTTGGCAAATAACGGCTTTTTCATTATGACAAAAAGCAAGGTTTATTAAGCGTTTCATTACAGTTATTTGACCGCCAATTGGCAAAATTTGGTCTTAAATATTCATGCTTATTACCAGTAATTCTAAGGGGTAGCTTAGATTTAATCTGTGTAAGTTGTAAGGTTACACAGCTTGGCTAGCGGCTACGTTAGGTCACTGGGCTTTCAATAATTAGCAAAGGCTTTTGGCCAAGGCTATTATGTTTCTAAGATATTAGAACATTGTGTACATGTTAAATTTACATGGGGGTGTGGCGCCAAGTCGGCAAACCGGAGTTGTAAGCTCCTAAACCACCTACCCAAAATCATTGTTTATAAAAATAACGTTGTGGGCTGACTTTATATTCTCTACAGAATATTTAACAAGATGCTCATTGCTACACAGGTATGCTGTTGCAAATTAAGATCTAATAATGGTGCCGCCGAGTGAAATTATAAAAGAGCCATAAAAATAGGCGTTTATTCATAACAATACACGAGACACAAAGTCAACGTGTTAGACTATACCAAATCTTTTGCCAAACACCTAACAAAATATGTCAAAATTCAATCGAAAATCTGAGAAAACTGTAGATCAAATGAACGATAAAAACCCAAAAATAGAGAAAGACCTAGAAGGGCTTATGGCCAGTGTAGGCGTTGAACCGTCACAGGTTAAGCGTCATTCTACTAAAGCTCGTCCACAAAGTGCTGATGAAGATATTAAAGACTTTGGTCAAGTAAATCACCTAGAGGTGACACGCAATCAACATGGTCAGCGGGTAGATAACTTTTTATTAGCACGCCTAAAAGGCATGCCTCGTGCTCATATTTATAAAATGATTCGCTCGGATGAAGTGCGCATTAATAATAAGCGCTGTAAGCCTTATGACAATCTTGAGCGTGGTGATGTGGTCCGTATCGCTCCTGTAAGACTAGCGACTCGTGAAAAGCCAGTGATTAGTGAAGGCTTTGCCAAAAGCTTGCTAGAGCGTGTGGTATACGAAGATGAAGGACTTATTGTGCTTAATAAGCCTTCAGGTATGGCGGTACATGGTGGTAGCGGACTGGACTTCGGGGTGATTGAAGCCATGCGTGATGCTACCAAGAAAAAGTACTTAGAATTGGTGCATCGCATTGATAAAGACACTTCAGGGTTGTTGATGATCGCCAAAAAGCGCTCAACACTGAAGGTTCTGCAAGAGCATCTGCGTGAAAAGACCATCCAGAAACATTATCTATGTATAGTCAAAGGTCAGCCTGCCTTAAATGACATTAATATTGATGCGCCTTTACTGCGTTACACGCTTGCTAGTGGCGAGCGCCGAGTCAAAGTGGACAAAGGCAATCCTGACGCCAAGCCTAGTCAGACCACCTGCAAAGTGTTGGCTCGTTTTGAGATTAATGGAGAGCCGGTTAGCTTAATAGAAGCCATGCCTCATACTGGACGCACTCATCAAATCCGTGTCCATTTGGCGTATTTGGGACATCCTATTTTAGGGGATGATAAATATCACATTAATGACAAGTCTGGTGTACGTCGTTTGTGCTTGCACGCTTGGAAGCTGGATGTGCCTGAGTATGAGATGATTAAAGCGCCACTACCTGAGGACATGCAGTCACTAGTGCCTGCAGATTTTAAGTTAGATTAAGCTTGGCACAAGGACAGACTATTATGAATGAACTTGCCCCTAATGCTGAGCATGACTTAAAACATAAGTCGCTGATTATTTTTGATTGGGACGGCACCTTGATGGATTCGATAGGCTTGATTGTAAAGTCTATGCATGTTGCCGGCGAGGCCAATGGGTTTTCCACCACGGATGAAGAGGTCAAATCTATCATTGGCTTAAGCCTTATCCGTGGGATACAAATTCTCTATCCCCAAGCCAGTGCAGAGCAGCATTTGGCCATTCAGCAAAGCTATGCCGATTATTATGTTCGAGCCAGTGTTGAGCCTGATCAGCCTCATTCACAGTTTTTCTCTGGTATCGAGGCCATGTTGCAGCAGCTTAAGGCACAAGATAAGCAGTTGGCTGTAGCGACAGGTAAAAAGCGAGCAGGGCTGGATCGGGTTATGGACTATTCACAAAGTCGTCATTACTTCGTGAGTAGCCGCTGCGCTGATGAGTCGGGCTCTAAGCCAAACCCACAAATGCTAAAAGACATCCTGCAAGAGACTGGTTATCAGGTGGCCGATGCTGTCTTTATCGGTGACAGTATCCATGATATACAAATGGCCAACCAGTTGGGCATGACCTCTATTGCGGTGAACTATGGGGCTGCCAAACCCCAAGTGCTTGCCGCAGAAAATCCGACCTATCAGGTGGATACCCCCGAACAGCTCATTAAGCTGTTAACGGCAGGCTAAGTTTTATCGGACTGTCATATCCTCAAGGGAGCTGGTGTTTGCCACAGCTCCCGATTTATTATTTTTTAACATGCCGAACCGTTTCGGTGTAACTGAATTAGCTTTGCTGACTTGCTATGACTGACTCTAATTTTAAAAATAAACTTCAAGCTTATATTCATTTGACCCGCTTTGATAAGCCTGTGGGGATTGAGCTGCTCTTATGGCCCACACTTTGGGCTGTATTCTTAGCTGCCTTTGGCAATGCTTTAACTGAGGCTTCTGATAAAGCAACGGCATTACCTAGTGTGCTGCCTTCTTGGTCAGTGCTGCTAATTTTTGCACTTGGGGCGATACTGATGCGGGCAGCGGGCTGTGCTATCAATGATTTTGCGGATAGAAAAGTGGATGGCTCGGTCAGTCGCACTAAAGGAAGGCCTTTAGCGGATGGCAGATTATCAGCAAAGGAGGCCGTGGGTGCCTTTTTGGTACTGTCTCTTATCAGTGCTAGCTTGTTGTTTTGGCTACCCATAGAGGTCTTCTACTGGTCGATTGGGGCGGTGATACTGGCCTTTATTTATCCCTTTATGAAGCGCTTTACCCATTTGCCACAAGTATTTTTGGCAGCAGCTTTTGGCTGGGCCATTCCTATGGCTTATGTCGCTGTCCAAGGTTATCCTGATATTTGGTGTTGGTTGTTGTTTCTTGCTTATATGTGTTGGACAGTGGCTTATGACACCCAGTATGCTATGGCAGATCGAGAGGATGATTTAAAAATTGGGGTTAAGTCGACAGCAATATTGTTTGGTCGTTTTGATGTATTAATCATCTCTTTGCTACAGACTGCCTTTTTGGTTCTGATGGGGGTGGTTTTTTATCATTATTTTGTAGAGACAAGACTGGGTTTGATTCCAATTTATGCTTTAGGTCTGGTCGCCATTTTATTTGCTCAGCAAAATAGAGCTTGTGCTACCCGTAACCCTATGGCCTGTTTCAAAGCCTTTTTGGCCAACGTCTGGGTAGGGCGATATGTGTTTTTGGTAGTAGTTTTAAGTAGTTTGTGGATTGAGTTTAACGGCCTAACTTAACTTTTTAATTATGAGATACGCTGATGGCAAAACCTTTTAAAACCGCTCCTTTTAAGACAACTTTAAATAGCCCGGCCACACAAGAGGCTAGGCAAAGATTTGAAGAGAATTTGCTAAAAGAGGGGTTAACTCGGCAGCAAGTGATAGAAATGGAGCGCAGTTTGGCCAAATTTGCTAACACCATGGATTCTGTGGTGCGTATCCCTTTTACCAATCAAGGCGTGGGGGCAGATGCTGCATTATCCACAGTACCTATCGCTGGTGATGTGGCAGGGCTACTTTTAACCAGTTACGCTTTTATGTTGGGCATAAGATTAGGTGTCCCTGCCAAAAAATTAACGCCAGCGGTTAGATTGGCCTTAATTGATTTGGTCGTAGGGGTAGTGCCGGTTGCGGGTACGGTTATGGATGTCTTTTTGCGTCCTAGCCGTAGGACGTTAGAGATTGTGCGTGACCACCTACAAGTGGAGTATGGGATACAAGAGACTACCCATATTGATCGCCCTTTCATGCATGAAGCCTTACAAAAAAAGCAGCGGCAGTCTAAGTTTTGGCGTAACCCAGTAGTCGCTTGGATTTATTTACATGTCCCCGATATCTTAGGCCTCATCGTATTAGTTTTACTAGCCCTGGCTGTGTGGACTTTGGGCTCTTGGTTTATCGGCTTATTTGCTACCCAGGCGTAGATATATTTAAGCTTTTTAGACTATAAATGTTTAACCCATACCTTAAAAAGGTGTGGGTTTTTTTATCTCTAGTTTTTGGGTTATAGCAACGAAGCTATTGCGGCTTAAGGATTTCAGAATCTGTCTTGACCGCATCAAATTCAGCCCTTTGATTCTCATAAAACAAATCCATGCTAGAGCCGCCACCATGAGTGACCAGTTCAATAGAGCCATCTGTAGAGCGGTAGGTAGGGTTGTTGCCTTGTCCGGAGGGCGCGGTTAGTAGGATGCGCTTACCAGAAGGCAGTCTTAAACTTGCTTGTAAGGTAGCCGTAGCAGAGGTTTGGAACGTCACATGGATACTACGCCCTTCGCTGTCTTGATATTCAACGTCGGTAACTTGGATTTCTGAAGCAGGCGGCGTATTTTTTGTGGTGGCTGACTCTGTGTCTTCATTAGAGGCTGAGTTCTCAGTTTCTGTTGGCTCTTTTATTTGAGACGGCTGCGTAGAGTCAGTCTTATTAGAGTCTGTTTCAATCTCTAAAACTTCCTCTTCTACCCCTTCTACTGGCTGAGCCTCACTACTGTCTTTATCTAAGGCAGTCGGGTCTGACATCTGAGCCGAGTTTGTGGCTTCAGCTGCATCACTATTGGCCTTATCTTGATTGTCGCTGGGTTGTTGGCAAGCAGTTAAGCCAAGTAAACCTCCAAGCAGCAGGCCAGATAGCATAAGTTTTGGACTAGGGTTAACAGACAATGATTGAGCCATAATTTACCTCTCTATTAAAGCTAAAAAAAGCCTTTGTATTGGTGCTTTGTTGATAGCTTTGTGTTTTTTTATTCTCGATAAGCCGTAGAGTTAATCACAGCCTAGAGTCAGACACAACCAACCTGGTTTAAGATGTGTATGAGTTATTTAGCGGTTTCTATCTGAGCGGCAAGTAATCAGCTTTGTTGGCTATAAATTGACCGTGATCACCAAGCGACGACCAGCTGCATGATTGCGGTGCTCACATAAATAAACGCCTTGCCAAGTGCCCAATCCAAGCCGACCGTTTATCAACGGGATATTTAAGCTCACCCCGAGCATCATGCTTTTAAAGTGTGCTGGCAAGTCATCAGACCCCTCTAATGTATGGCGATACTGGGGTTGGTCAGCAGGAGCGACTTGATTTAACCAATCTTCAGTATCGAGACGAACATCAGGGTCCGCATTCTCGTTTATGGTCAAGCTGGCCGAGGTGTGTTGTAAAAACAGGTTTATCATTCCCACCTTGGCGCCCTGTGGTAGAAGGTCGTTGAGCGCTTGCTGTATATGAGGGGTGATAATATGGATGCCACGAGTGTAGGCAGGGAGAGTGAGGGTAGTTTGATAAAAAGCCATATGTAATCCCTGTAATAAATAACCCTTTTAATAAATAAACTGAAGCCTAAAAACAATAATCTACTAGGGCTCTATAATTTAAAAAAACCACTGTCTAATAAGTACTGTGCTTGCGACAGCTTGCTTTTTACGGTGCTATGAACAGACTGTAGGGTATCTGCAGAGGCGACTCCGCTTTGAAACTGCTGGTCCGCTGCTTTTTCTAGTCGAGCTAGGCAGTCGTCTATTAACTGCTGAACCCGAGCGATTTTTTGTTCTAACAGAGCCTTTTGATGCGAAGAAAGAGCCGTTACGGGCTCATCATCAGCAGCAATATCCTCATTTGTATTCAAAGTGCTTCGCAGCAGGCTAGGTAGGGCTTTCGTCAATATCTGATCAAAAGCGGACAAGTTTATCTCACTGCCTAATAAAGCTTCACTATAAGCTATGGTGTTTTCTGCAGAAAAGGTCAGCTGCCCTAATTGCATGAGTAGCTCCGTCCCAAAATATTCTGCCTTATCTGCTAACGATAATTCACTAGGGGACATCAGGTCACAGTCTGCTAGGTAGCTGTGACTGCGCTCGATCAGTAATTCTGAAGTAGGCTGCTGCTGAAGTTCACTAAGCTCCATATCAGGGGCTTTTAAATTATGTAGGCTATCATTGCTCTGTGCATCAGGGTGAAATTCCCCGTACACAGATTGCAGATAGCTGCGATTGGCTAAGATATTGCTGGCTACTTGCTGTTGTCCATCACTTTGAACCCGCTGCATAAACTCAAGCATTGAGGTGAGCTGGCCGTAGGTAATGTCTTGGCTGGTCAGATTATTTTGACGGTCTATGATGGTGTTTTCGGCATAATCTGAATCTAAAGCTAAGTAGTCCTCGATAATTTCACCGAGTCGAGAGCCGGCTAGCTTATCTACCGTAAAGCGCTGATCTGGTGCCAGTTTCACTGAGACTAAAGCTAGGTACTGACTGTGAATCTTACCCAACAGTTGACGGAAGCTAATGGGCAGGGCAGGGTGATTTCGATATTTATCGATAGCATTGGCGATTTGTAGCTGCTCTGATGATGCCTTGGCAGTCTGCTGATTGGCCGCCGTGCTGCTATTGCCTAGATACTTAGGATTGGGCTGGCTATTGCCCAACAGCTTTTGTTTTGAGCGCCCACTGATGACAAATACCGTAGGCACAATGACAATTAGGCTTAAAATTAGGAGCAGTAGCGGATAAGACATAGCAAGGGCAACTTCTTAAATTGAGTGGGATAACAAGGTTTTTTCAACAGTTAAAAAAAATAGCCAGGCTCTCCAGCTTTATTCTACCGCTACTGAATGTATAATAGTCATTCAGATTAAGGCAAATAAAACTTTTGAGACTGGCTAATAGCACTAAACCCTTTTAAAGCTAAAAGGGTTAGCGGCTTATAATTACTGGCTTACACGAGTTTGGTAATCACCAGTACGCGTATCAACACGAACGATTTCGTTTTGTTGAACGAATAAAGGTACGCGAACCACAGCGCCAGTTTCTAGACGAGCAGGTTTACCACCACCGCCTGAAGTATCACCACGTACGCCTGGATCTGTTTCAACAATCTCAAGTTCTACGAAGTTTGGTGCAGTTACTGATAAAGGCACACCGTTGAATAAAGTGATGGTGCATAAATCGTTACCATTTTCTTTTAGCCATTGCTTAGCGTCGACCATTGCATTAGCATCAGCTTGTAATTGCTCAAAGGTCTCTGGGTGCATGAAATGCCAGAACTCACCATCGTTATATAGGTAGTTCATTTCAGTATCAACAACATCCGCTGCTTCTAAGCTTTCACCTGATTTGAAGGTTTGCTCTAATACTTTACCAGTACGCAAATTACGTAGTTTGACACGGTTAAAAGCCTGGCCTTTGCCTGGCTTAACAAATTCGTTATCAATAATGGCACAAGGATGGCCATCGAACATAACTTTTAGACCGGCTTTAAATTCGTTAGTTGAAAAACTTGCCACAATATTGCTCCTGATACATTTCAAATTAATGACAAAAATCAAATATGTTGAGTCCCATGATAAACCATTTACCCGAACAAAAAAACAGGCAAATCCCTATTACACCAATAGCTACTGGCTCCTCCAAGCTTAACTCGAAGGAGAATTCTGAAGACAGGGACAGTAATGCGCTTATCACTTGGCAAACACAAGTAGCAGATGTTATTACAGATATCGATCAGTTGCTAGCTATTTTGGAATTAACTCACATAAAGTCTGAGCTTTATATTCCTGAAGGCTTTGGTTTAAGGGTGCCGCGAGGTTTTGTTGCCAAGATGAAAAAGG
Source organism: Psychrobacter pasteurii (assembly GCF_900162815.1). Lineage (GTDB taxonomy): Bacteria > Pseudomonadota > Gammaproteobacteria > Pseudomonadales > Moraxellaceae > Psychrobacter > Psychrobacter pasteurii. Next base: position 12,804 of record NZ_FUGD01000048.1, read on the forward strand.
GGGATCCGAATGACCCTTTGCTCCTTCAAGTTTTACCCAATAAGCTTGAACAAGTCAAGGTTAGTGGTTATGTGGCTGACCCTTTAGCTGAAAATGAGCAAAACCCTACTCAAGGTCTGTTACATAAATATCACTCACGCGTCTTAGTCACAGTCACTGGTGCTTGTGCCATTCATTGCCGTTATTGCTTTAGACAGCACTTTGATTACCAAGCTAATTTACCAAAATCAGAACAACTCGAGGTTATTAAGGCGTATATTGGTCAGCACCCTGAAATTCGCGAAGTGCTACTTAGCGGGGGAGATCCTTTAAGTGTGTCAAATCGACGCCTGTTTTTGTGGCTAGAAGCCTTAGAGTCTTTACCGCAAATTACCACCATTAGGATCCATACCCGCTTGCCTATTGTCATTCCAGAGCGCTTGGACTCAGAGCTACTATCCCGTCTAGAAGCCAGTCGTTGCCGTATTGTCATGGTGGTGCATACCAATCATGCCAATGAAATAGACGAGAATACCGCTCAGCACTTGCTACAAGCCAAACAAAAGGGCATCACTCTATTGAATCAAACGGTGCTGTTGGCTGGCATAAATGATAGCTTGGCTGTCCAGGTTGCACTTAATGAGCGGCTATTTGAAGCAGGGGTGCTGCCTTATTATTTACATTTATTAGATAAGGTAGAAGGGGCGGCACATTTCGATATGGCTAAGCAGCAGGCCGTTGAGTTGTATTGGAAAATGCTAGAGCAACTTCCTGGCTACTTAATGCCAAAGCTGGTGCAAGAGTTACCTAATAGACCTTTTAAGACGCCAGTTGACCTATATCAGAATTAATGGCAGTGCTAATTGATGAGAGCGCTGAATATTTAAATCTTAGCGCACAAGATTAATATTCGGTGCTTAATGCTGAACTTAATATCTAAACCTAATACCTAAAATTTAGTACTTTGACCCGTTGTAATCATCTATAAAAGTGAGTTGAGAATGTTGAATTTTGAGGGCGCAAATAGGACTGCTCCAAGCTTAGTTATTCCTACTTTATGCAAAAAGCTAAGTGGGCTGTTATTGGTATCATCTTTGGTGGTTTTGAGTACAGGCTGTACGCCCACGCCACCCGATCACCGCGCACAAGTTACGGCTCCAGTATATGAAGAGGGTGATGCTAGGCAAGGTGAGAAATTATATGAAGAGCTATGTAGCCAATGTCATACTTTAAGACCAGGCAGTAATAAAAAAGGCCCGCAACTGGTTGGGGTGTATATGGCTCCCTCGGCACAGCTAAGCGATTATAAATATAGTGAGGTCATGGAGCAGGCAAACTGGGTATGGGATGCTGAGACCTTAGATTCTTATATTGAAGATCCAGAAGCGGTATTAGCCGATACAAAAATGTTGTCTGACCCAATCCCTAATGCTAAAGACAGACAGGATATCATTGCTTATTTATCGACTTTAGGCCGGGAAGCACCGCCTGTGGCTGAAGATGAACAGAAATAACAGCCTAGCCTCAATAGCTTGATTAATCCTTATTTGATCAGTAAAGGATAGGGGTTTACTGCGCCAGACTGGGTGTAGATGCCATAATGTACATGAGTTGGGGTGCCTTTGGCGTTACCGCTGTCGCCGACATAACCAATGACATCTCCGGCTTCAACCCAGTCTCCTTCTTTAATATCAGCAAAGTCCTGTAAATGAGCATAGTAGTGGCTAACAGCCCCTGGGCCCAAGATCATTACCACATTGCCACCCAACTCATTGGTGCCGACTTTGCGAACTATACCTGGGGTGGTGCTGTGAATAGGCGTATTGCGTGCAGCAAAAATATCTATGCCTTCATGACTGCGGCCACCACTTCTAGCGGCGCCCCAAGTATCTGTTAAATTAGCCCCCTCAATGGGGCTAGGCAAACTATTAGGCTCAGGCGGTGCTTGCTTTATGAGCTTGCTATATCTCATAGAGCTGGTAACGTATTGCGTCAGCTCTTGACGAATATCTGCAGAATAAATATAAGCCAGATAGCCTGCTGCCAACAGTAGGAAAATTTTGATTAATCGTTTCAGCAAGCCGAAAAATTTACTCGGCTGTGATGGTTTTTTTTGATCAAAAGAAGAGTTTGGCATAAGTAGCAGTCACTATTCAGGTCTAATCTCAAGTTTGAGTGGGGCGATAGCGGTTATGAATAACCAAATTGATTGTTCATGAAAAACGGATTATTCATAAAAAGACTATTTCATAAAAAAGACCATCCCTAAGGGACGGTCTTTTTTTAGGGTCAATCTATACCCCGACTATTTATTATGACGATGGCTGTCAGCATGGTTTCGAGCCATCCGTTGCTCAAGAGTTAGCTCAGCATCACGCAGGCGAGGGTCACCTTCTTGGACTTCATCAAAGTCAGCTTGGTCAACTTGTTCATCGACAGTTTGCTGCTCAGAAGCACTCTTAACATCCCCTTCTGGTTCATAACCATGGGCACTATTGGCATCGCCTGTATCTTCTGTTAACTCTGACTGTTCATGCTCACTGGTTGAGGCATTGGAAGGGTTCTCAATCTCTTCAATCACGTAAGGGGTTAAGTTACCTGCTGCGTTTTCAAGAGTGTGCGGGTTTTCACGAGGTAGAGCATGAATCAAGTGCTCATCAAACACGTCCGTCAACAGCGAATCAAAGCGTACGGAGTTGTATTCAATAAGCTGTTCTGATTCAGCCTCAGTAATTACACCATCTTTTAGGGCGGTCAATACGTGATCCTCAAAGGTTAAACCGACGAACTCACCTTTGTGCTCCGCTTTTTTGAATTTCTGCCATAAAGGTTCAACTTGTAGTAGCATCTGATAAGCGTTTTCCATACGGCCAGTATTGTTCTCAGGGTCAGTGGTGTAGTACACCAGTGATTTTAACTGCTCGCGGAATGGGTTTTCTTCCCCATCTGCCATGATCAGATCACCGACTTGACGTTTTAGCTCATCACTTGGTTTTTCAGTGAAGTTTCCACCTGGGAAACAAACCAGCTTAACTAAGCCTGCCGCCATACGGTTAGGGAAGTTGTCGTATATTTCAAAGAAGGCTTCTTGAATCACATACAAAGACTTCTCTAACGCCAAACGGGCATGTAAGCGCTCAGATTCTGACTGACTGCCTTGGGCGTAAAATCTTAAAATAGCGGTCATGATAAATAAGTGAGAGTGGATGTCAGCTAAGCGTCCTGACAGCATCTCTCTACGTTTTAGGTCACCGGCAAGAATACCTAAGGCCATATCTGCGGTTAACGCAAAGTTAGCACTCAAACGGTTAATCTTTTTGTAGTAAGGACGGGTAAAGCTATCGGCAAAACTTGGGGCTTTGCCACTACCACCGAAGTATCCTGCCACAAAGGATTTAGCACCTCTATTAAACGTATAGCCTAGATGTTTAAAGAACATATCATCAAACTTACGTTTTGCTTCTTTTTTATCTTCGCTTTGTAGCAGCTGCAACTCTTCAAATAAGTAAGGGTGACAACGCATCGCCCCTTGACCAAATATCATAAGAGAGCGGGTTAGGATATTAGCCCCTTCTACTGTGATAGAAACAGGGATGGCTTGATAAGGAAGGGCTAAGAAGTTACGAGGGCCCAGCTGGATGGCACGACCACCGACAATATCCATACCGTCATTGACTAAGCTACGCATGGTTTCAGTGGCATAGTACTTCGCCATTGCCGTCATTACAGAGGGCGTTCCACCTTCATTTAGACCACAAGTCACCAGATGACGGAAAGCTTCTAGCATATAGGTATTGCTGGCAATGTTACTGGTGGCGTCTTGTACTCCTTCAAATTTACCAACCGGAATCTTGAACTGTTCACGCACTTTGGCAAAAGCGCCCACAGTTAGATAGGTCATTTCACCGGCTGAAGTGGAGAGAGCAGGCAAGGAAATACCACGGCCTACAGCCAGGCACTCCATCAGCATACGCCAGCCTTTACCAGCGTTTTCGATACCACCAATGATGAAGTCGAGTGGAATAAACACATCTTTACCCACTACGGTACCATTCATAAAAGGTGAGCCAGGATTGTGGCGCTCACCGGTGTGAACCCCTTTATAGTTGGCTGGAATTAAAGCACAAGTGATGCCATAGTCGGTCTTGTTTTTATCTCCTAACAGGCCTTCTGGGTCGTGTAGCTTGAACGCTAGACCCACTACTGTGGCAATGGGTGCCAAAGTAATCCAGCGTTTAGAGAAGTTCATGTTTAGACCGAGTACTTTACGGCCTTCATACATGCCATAGCAGACCACGCCTGTATCAGGAATAGCGCCCGCATCTGAGCCAGCTTCTGGTCCGGTTAGGCCAAAGCAAGGAATTTCAGTGCCTTTAGCCAGGCCTGGCAGCCAGCGCTGCTTTTGCTCTTCTGTACCATAGTGCATTAATAACTCACCAGGACCTAAAGAGTTGGGTACCATGCAGCTGACAGCAGCGGTTAAGCTTCTTGAGGCAATTTTACTCATGATACGGCTTTGAGCGTAAGGACTAAACTCTCGTCCGCCGTAGCTTTCGGGAATAATCAATCCCAAAAATCCGTTATCTTTGATGTACTGCCAAGCTTGGGGTGATAAGTCCTTATCGTGATGATGAATTTGCCACTCATCAAGCATAGAACACAGGATTTCTACTTCGTTATCGATAAAAGACTGCTCTTTTTCTGATAAAGTAGGGTACTCGTAATTGGCAAATTTCTCCCAGTCAGGCGCCCCCATAAACAGCTCTTTTTCCCACCAACTGGTGCCTGCATCTAGAGCTTCACGCTCAGTGTCACTCATACTAGGCATAGCGCCCGCTAGCATTTTATAGGCAGGGTCACTAATCATCGACTGGCGTAGAGGGGTGATTAATACCAATAGGCTGCCTAAAATTAAGGGAACGCCCAGCAATAATGACCAGGGTGCGATAAATCCGGCGACAACCGCAGTAATAATAAGTAATGCGGCACCGAAGGTACGGCTTAAGCCATATAAGAAGACCAGCAGTAAAGCAAACAGCTGCAATAGTATGGCGAGTATAAAAAAGCCAACTAAGGTTAAGGTAGTCATAGTTTGCACCCTAAAAAATTAGAATAAATTAAAAGTTAAAATTAGAAGTTTGTATTTTATTATTTGCACTTCTTTATAAATACAGTCTTTTTAGCTTGGGAGTACTTGGGAATAACAATCACTCAATATAACAGCCCCTAAATAAAGGGAGTTACAGCTACCTTACAGGGTAAGTAGGTCAAAGCAGATAATCAAGACTAGAATCTTTACAATTGGTTAATTACGTAGCTATTTATTTTAACGGCTTTAATGAGTTAACCGTTAGCTTACTTTTTATATTTACAAAAAAAAGAGGGCTAGTAGTGGCAGATAAAGCTTATTTGACAGTAGCTATAAGATAAAAAGAGGTTAGAGGATGAAAAACTAAGGGAAAAACAGTGAGGGCATAAAGCAGAAGCCTAAACATAAAGCAAAAGCCTAAAAAGGGTGGGTGCCCGTTTCTGCAAAAGACAAAGTTTCATTGCGGCCGACTATTATATGATCGACTAGGCTTAGGTCGATGGCTTGGCAGGCTTGTTTTAAGGTTTCGGTTAAGTGGATATCTGCTGCGGAAGGGGTGGCATCTTGGTTGGGATGATTATGGGCCACGATGAGCTGACTTGCTCCTTGCTGTAGGCCATGACGTAGGACCTGCTTAATACAGACGGAGCAAGACGCAATACCGCCGACGAAGAGCACTTTAAAGTCTAACAGATTTAAGCCGTTATCTAGGCAAAGCACGGCAAAAACCTCTTTAGTTTCTCGGCGCAGTTGGGTGGTTATATAATCCTTTACTACCTGCGATCGATTGAGGCTATTACCTGTCTTTAATTCACTGTTTAAATAACGCTTGCCCATCTCTAGGCTGGCCAGTAGTTGAGCATATTTTGCAGGACCGATACCGTGACAGGCGAGTACCGACTCTTTTGGTGCAGCTAGTAACTCAGCTATGCTGCCAAATTGAGTGATCAAGCTGCGGGCAAGCTCAATAGCCGATTGCTCTTTGGTGCCGGTACGCAAAAATATGGCCAGTATTTCAGCATCAGTTAAATGTTCAGGCCCCTGTTTAAGAAGCTTTTCTCGAGGTCTATCGTCTTCGTGCCAGTCTTTGATTGCCATTATGAATGCCAGGGTTGATAAGGGAGGATAAGGGAAATAGGGCGATGAAGTTAGTGCTATGATAATTAGTGCTATGATAAAGAGTATAGCCGGTAATCTTAGCCTTAATTATACCCATATTAGATAAATATAGTTAAGTCATTCTTAATTGATTATGGTCTGACTATATTAAGGTTAGACTTTCACCTCAGCCTTTGAGCTTAACCTTGGCTTAATCTATCCCCAAAATCTATACCCAAACCCCCCTGAAACTTGTTACCATAAGCACATTTTAATAAGCACTTTTAATGTAAGCTTTAAAGCTACTTATCACTTTATAATCTGTAGCCCTCATTTTTCGCATTATTATCCATTAAGGTAGTTCTCAGTTATGAGCCAAATCTTCACCCCCGTAGTTACTACTGTGCCAAACATTACTAAAATCGTTCTTGCTATAACTGGTGGCATTGCTGCTTATAAATCTGCTTTATTGGCCCGCTTATTGGTTAAAGAGGGCTTTGAGATTCGAGTGATCATGACTCAAGGCGCACAGCAGTTTATTACCCCACTAACGCTGCAAGCCTTGACCGGTAATGAAGTACATACCGAGTTGCTAGATACCCATGCAGAGTTGGGTATGGGCCATATTGAACTGGCAAAATGGGCAGACTTAGTACTGATAGCCCCTGCTTCTGCCAATACTTTGGCCAGATTGGCAATGGGTATGGCAGATGATTTATTGGCGACAGTCTGCTTGGCAACCACAGCACCGGTTATGGTTGCGCCTGCCATGAATCAACAAATGTGGGCACACCCAGCTGTGCAGCTAAACGTACAAACCCTAAGTGATATGGGGTATGAGATCATTGAGCCTGACAGTGGCGTTCAAGCCTGTGGCGATGTGGGAGCAGGGCGCTTACCAGAGCCAGAAATTTTATTAAGACGAGTGCTTAACTTCAAAGCGAAATTAATGGTCCCACAGAGTTTGGTTGGCAAAAAAGTAACCATTACCGCAGGACCAACAGTAGAAGCTATTGATCCGGTAAGATTTTTATCCAATCACTCAACCGGCAAAATGGGCTTTGCTTTGGCTCGTGCCTGCCGTGACGCTGGCGCTGAGGTAACTTTGATTGCTGGTGGCAAGGTGGATTTAACCACACCGCTTGATGTACAACGAGTTAATGTACTGTCAGCCAATGACATGCTGCAAGCTGCCAGTCAATCGGCAGCAGCAGGTTGTGACATCTTTATTGCTACTGCGGCCGTTGCTGATTACCGCACCCGAGATGCTGCTCCACAAAAGATTAAAAAGACCCAAGATGAGATGACTTTGGACTTGGTGAAAAACCCTGATATCTTGGCGACTATTTCTCATACTTACCCAGATATGTTCATGGTGGGCTTTGCCGCTGAAACTCAAGATGTCGAGAAATATGCTCGAGGTAAACTGGCCTCAAAAGACCTAGACATGATTGCTTGTAATGATGTATCGCGTAAAGACATTGGTTTTGCCAGTGATGAAAATGCGATGACGGTCTTTTTTGCCGATAAATATCAGCAAGAGCCTGAGGCATTAGATAAAGCCAGCAAGGATGATATTGCTCAGCAATTGGTTGCTCTTATTGGCAACACTATTTAACTTAAATGCACTTTTGAGTTCTCTATAATAAAAAAGGGTACGGGTGCTGTTGATAGGCTAAACAGCATTTAATACACCTGCTTAAGGCACTTGCTTAAAACACCTGAAAATTAAGATTGCTATCATAAAACGAGTCAACTAAAGGGCAATATATGACCAACTTAACCAAAGAGACCAAAGCTGAAATCAGTCATGTTACTAATGATACGATTAAATCCATGCTAGAGCACCGTTCTGTCCGTGACTTTACTGATGAGCCTATTAGTGAGGAAATGCTGGAGGCTATTTTAGAAGCAGGACGTGCTGTATCGACCTCCAATTACATGCAGTCGATGAGTGTGGTTCGTATTACAGACCCACAGCAGCGTGTTAAGTTCCATCAAGTGTCAAATGGCATGAGCGAAGAAGAATATAATCAGGCGATTGCAGAAGGTAAAAAGCTAGCGCATCCTTATGTTTTGGAAGCCCCTGAATATTTAGTATTCTGCATGGACAATCATCGCCACAGTCAAATAGAACCAGAAGCTCAGTTGGACTGGATTGAAGTGGTTATCATTGCCGCCGTCGATGTCGCTTTATATGCTCAAAATGTTATGGCTGCTGCAGAATCACTGGGCTTAGGCGGTGTTTATATCGGTAGTATGCGTAACGATATTGAGCGAGCAGGTGAGATTATCAATGCACCAAAACATGTGGTGCCGTTATTTGGCATGTGTTTAGGACATCCTAGCGATTCTCCAAAAAATGCCACTACCAAACCGCGTCTACCGCTTTCTGTATTGGTATCTGAAAACCAATATCAGCCAGCAACTCAGGCGCAGCTTGATGCCTTTAACCAAACTGTTATCGATTACTATGTAGAGCAGCGCGGTGAAGGAGAGCATCCCGACTGGAAAGCTCAAGTTACAAAAGTCTTCGGAAGCCCAGTACGTCCTCAGGTGATGGACTATCTGAATAAGCAGGGATTTGCCAAACGTTAACGGCTAACTGTCGTGAGTTGATCTTTAGCTTACAACCAATGGATGTCAGATGTTCAACTCTGAAAACCTACTATTAACCTTCATTTTTACCGTCGCCTCTTTACTACATGGAATTAGTGGTATTGGAGTGACGTTGGTTTCTACCACAGCTTTGGCGAGTATGTACTCGTTGCAGCACGCCATTATCCTAATTATCTTCCCTTCTTTAGCGCTAAACCTCATGACTTGGCTCATTGGGGGAGGGCGTAGTATGGGTGAGAATTTCCGTTATTATCTCAAGCACTATTGGCTACTGGCCTTAATGAGTTTGCTTGGCAGCCTACTTGGGGTAAAGTTGCTATTATGGGTGGACAGCAGTTATATATTGGTGTTGCTCGCTGCAGTGATTGCCTTTTATGTTATTAGTAATGCTCTGGGCAAAAGAATAATTTTACCCGCTACCACCCCTGTGCTGATTGTTACGGGTCTTATTGCCGGGATAATAGGCGGCTCTACCAATGCGATGTCAACTATATTGCTTATGTATCTGCTGGGCAGTAGTGATGATAAAAATACCATCGCTAAAGTAGGTAATATGTGTTATTTATTGGGTAAGGTCGCCCAAATTATCGTATTACGTGAGTCATTGATCGCATTACCTAAAGCTGATTGGCTACTTATTGCCTTATTGACCACTGTTTCTTTGGTAAGCTTACTTATTGGTATTCGTTTACGCCATTATTTATCTCAAGATAGATTTAGGCAGTTGGTGCTTATCATATTGACCTTTTTAGGGTTAAGAGTTGGCTGGCAAGGTATAGTCGGATTAATAGGGTAGAGAGTTACAGAGTAGAGATGTACAAACCTATCTGCCTTTAATTATGGGATTACAGGAGAGCGTTATGAGTAGAGTTTATGGCGTAAATAAAGGCCATCACATCACTAAAAGTCTGGCTAAAGCTGGGGTGCTTATGAGTGTCATGGCTTTATCTGTCTCTGCCTTGGCCACAGTAGGTGGGGGTCAGCGCATTGAGATATTGGGCTATGATAAAGCGGAGCAAAAAGTATTTGTCTTACGCCATTATGATGATGGGCGTGGCCGTTTACCACAGCTTTATTACTATGATTTTTCAAGTAAAAAACCAGAAAAGTTAGTGGAAGTTCGCTCGCTTTATATAAACCCCAAAACCAAAAAATATGATGAGTTTGAGGGCAGTAATGGCCGCTTTAGCGCTGGGCTCAAGCAGATTAAAGATAGAGTGGTTGCATTAAAGCCTAGCTATACTCAGGTGACTGTCCAAGTAGAATCCTTGAAACAAAAAAAGACCAACCTAAGGTCTTGGCTTGGGGAAATAGGTCAAGGCACCGAATATCAGTTTAACTATAGATTGAAGGCTGATGAGGCCAAATTGTCCAGTTCAACTCATAGCGCCACTACCTATTCAGTCTGTCTGACTACCGATAATGTGGTTTATAAAGTACCCAACCAACCTTATGCGCTAAGCACGGTCAAATATAAAGGCACTTTAATGGAAGGGGGTTATGACTACCAAGATGTGGTTCTCTTAAAGAAAACCAAATAGCTTTATTCCTTTAACCTCATTCCTTTATTCCTTTAAAAGTACTATATAACGGGCTTAATGATATAGCAGTAAAGATATGAAAAATCAGTCAATCCGAACGCTGGATACCCCCGCTCAATTACAGTCTGATATCAAGGCATTAATAACCATAGAACCTAGATTTGAGAGGGTCTATCAACAAGTAGGTCTGCCAGATTTAAGGCGTAATTCAGGGGGCTTCGAGCAGCTGATGCGAGCTATGGTTGGTCAGCAGCTATCGGTTGCGGCGGCTTCTAGTATTTGGAACAAGCTTGAAGAAGCAGAATTGATTAGCCCTCAAGCCATTTTGCACGCAGAGGACGAAGCGCTGCGTGAACAGGGGCTTTCACGGCAAAAGATTCGCTATTTACGCTCTTTGGTTGAGCACGATATTGATTTTGAGGCGTTACAGTCTCTATCCGATGCTGAAGTCATTAAAACCTTAACTGCAGTCACTGGCATTGGTAACTGGACCGCGGAGATGTATCTACTGTTTAGTCTAGGAAGAGCCGATGTGCTCGCTGTAGATGATCTGGCTATCAAAGTGGGCGCTATGGATTTGTTGCAACTAGAGGCGAGGCCTACGCCAAAACAACTAAAAGGCTTAACCCAAAGCTGGGCGCCTTATAGAAGTGCAGCAAGTCTATTGCTCTGGTCACATTATGGTTGGCTCAAAGACCGTGATGCGGTGCCGGTGTAGCACCGCTGGCCAAAGTTATGAACTACTTGGCTTTAAGGCTACTGCTGCTGAAGCTCAAGCAACCTTTGATATAGAGCATTTTTCTTAACCCCAGTAATGTCAGAGGCCAAAGCTGCCGCTTTTTTTACCGATAAATCTTCAAGTAATCGTAGCAGTAGAGTGTCATGCACACTTAAGTCATCATTAACGTCGTTAATATTGCCACCAACAACTAAGACGATTTCCCCTTTTTGTTGATTGTTGTCTGATTCAACAAAGTCGACCAGTTCACCTAGCGTTGATTTTCTAACGGTCTCAAAAGTCTTAGTAAGCTCTCGGCAAAGAGTAGCTGGGCGACTCTCTCCAAATACTTCAGCCATATCTTTTAAGCTGGCCACGATGCGATGCGGCGCTTCATAAAAAATTAAGGTTTCACTACGCTCAGCATAGTCTTGTAACTGCTTCACTCGGCCATGCGTTTTGGCTGGCAAGAAACCCACAAAGCTGAACTTATCAGAAGGCAATCCAGCCACACTGAGCGCCGCAATAGCTGCACTCGCACCAACGATAGGCACTACGCCAACGCCTGCAGCATGAGCGGCTTGAACCAACTGATAGCCTGGGTCACTAATTAAAGGCGTCCCAGCATCACTGATTAAAGCCACAGAATGCCCGCGTTGAATCATCTCAATGATTTTTGGCGTTTGCACTTCACTATTATGCTCATGGTAAGCCCAAGTTTGAGTATCAATACCGAAGTTTGACAGCAGCTTGCCAGAGGTGCGAGTGTCTTCACAGGCAATGATATCTACCTTCTTTAGGGTATCAATGGCACGAGCGGTGATATCACCCATATTGCCGATTGGGGTAGCCACAATATACAAATAAGCTTTGGCGACAGAGGCACTGCTTTGAGATTGAGGCTGTGAGGGTTGCTGAGCATCATGTTGCACTGACATAAAACACCTTAATTAAAATTTGAAATATACACAGAGGTTGCGTATTACCAGTTTATCATGATGTGCTAATATATCTTTGCTCGCTTATCTTTATCTTAAATAATATTGTGTTGAATACGCTGAGCGAATGGATAGGCCTGATATAGAAAAAACCTATTGGTCTTGCTAAGTGCACTATATAACCCAAATAGGTCGAATCTATGCCCTCTAACCCCTCATTGCTCAATTCGCCAAGACAGCGACAAGGAGGGCGTTATGAGAAAATTGCTGCCGAATTTTTGCAGCAGCAAGGGCTGTCTGTCATAGCCACAAACTGGCAACAGCCCAAGATTGGCGAGATAGATTTAATATTGTTACACCCTGGTCGGGCTTGGGATACCTTAGTCTTTGCTGAAGTGCGTAAGCGAAAAGTCTCCAATTACGGAGATGCCTTGATGAGTATCACCTATGCCAAAAAGCGTAAGCTTATTAAGACAGCCCGATTCTTTTTAACACAAAACCCTAGCTATGCTCATCTTGACTGCCGATTTGATGTGATTGCTTTTAATCAGGTAAGGAACTCTAAGGATGATCAGGATTTTTTGGCACCTGAATGGGTGCAAGGTGCATTTTTGGCTAATGCCTGGTAAAAATAGGCCTTTAATCTGTATCTTGCAGATTGTATTAGGGTTTTGTTACCAAATAGGTAAGGTAGAATGGGCTGATATAGGTAAACTAGGCAACATATTTTTAATATTATTTTTGAATTCTGACAAACCTACATATCGTTATAGGCCAGCCTAAAATTTTTAGATAAATAAAACCTTTATAAAGCTAAAATGAGTTGGTAAGGCTACAAATAAGGACATTATAAAATGGCAAGTTCTTGGTTATCCGGCAATAAATCTATGAAACGTATCACACTGGGCGTGGCATTAAGCCTAGGCTTATTGAGTGGCTGTGTATCGTTACAAGCCATTAAGTCTCCAGAAGAGTCTTTTGGCGTAGCAGCAACAGATCGAACCTTGGCCCAACGTATTTTAGATAAAAGTATCGAAAATACCGCAAAGATTAATATTAGCCGCATTAGCCCCACCTTCTCTGAGACCAGCCGTGTCAGTGTTCACAGCTTCTATAGCACAGTGTTGATTACCGGTGAGGTGCCAGACGAAGAGGCCAAAAAGCAAGTAGAAGCTATTGTGTCTTCTATGCCAGATATCAAGCAACTGCACAACAAATTGACAGTTGCTAATATCAAAGGAGCCAGTTATACCGTTCATGATACTTATATTAGCTCAAAGGTTAATGCCAAAATTTTGACCAATAACGCCATCAAAAGTAGCCAAGTAAAAGTAGTGACTGATGACGGTATTGTTTATGTGATGGGTAAGCTGACTCCTGCACAGCGTGAGCATCTAATTGCTATTATAAACAGTACTGTGGGTATCAAAGAGTTGGTGTTATTAACCGATCTTATCGACAGTAATGGGGCAGTAATTGAGGAAGAGGCCATTATTCAAGAGACCAATCTTGAGCCTCCAGCTCCACGCTATATTGAAGAGCCCGTTCAAGGTGTGTCTGTGGTGGATCAGTCTTATGCGTCTCAGCAAGGTGCTGTAAATGACTATCAACCCCCTGCCGCGGCCAATAGTGATGTAACTAATAATGACGTAAATGATCAGAGCAGCTCTGCGACACCAGCACAAAATTCAGCTAATATTTATCCTAGCCCTTATGAGGACTAGCTCACATACTGAACAAACTATGCAAAAATATAAAAAATGGACTGCTTCACTGGCCGTTACAGGCGTGGCTTTATGGTCATTACAAACGGTCGCTGCCAATGCATCACCAGGGCTAGTATTATTAAATACGGTTAGCCCAAAGGGCGAGATTAGCGTTACCAAAGACTTAAGCTATGGCACTGATCCAGAGCAAAACCTAGATATCTATTATCCTAAAGCACTGGCCAAAGCCATACACAGCAACCAAAGCCCAAAGGCCGATTATCCTTTAGTGGTCTTTGTTCATGGGGGCTCTTGGGAAAGCGGTAATAAAGATCAGTACGCTTTTGTGGGTCATAGTTTGGCCAAAGCAGGCTATGTGACCGCTGTGATTAATTATCGAAAAGCGCCAGAGTTTATTTATCCTGCCTTCGTAAGTGATACCGCACAGGCGATTGCTTGGTCGTATCATAATGCGGATAAGTTTTATGCTGATGCCAATAAGGTGGCTGTGATTGGTCACTCAGCGGGGGCTTTTAATGCAGTTGCTGCCGTCTCTAATGCAGATTTTTTGCAGCCTTACGGTTTACAGCCGAGTGATATTAAAGCTGTGGTAGGCATTGCGGGTCCTTATAGCTATGATTTTAGAAAGTTTTCTTCACGAACCGTGTTTCCTAAAGAAGCCAGCCCAGAGCAGGTTATGCCTGATGGCTTAATTAAAGCGGGGAGTAGTGGGCAGCAGCCTGAGTATTTATTGATGACCGCTGAAAATGATAAGGTGGTTCACCTCACCAATACCACAAAAATGGCACAAGCTTTGACCAAGGCAGGCGCTACTGTGATTACTGAAGAGGTAAAAAAAGCCAATCATGCCACCAGTATCGCAGCCATGTCTACCTCATTAACTTGGGTAAATACAGTTCGGCCTCAGCTTCTTAACTATCTGCAGCAAAAGCTTCAGTAGATTGTGAACTTTGCGTGAACTAAAGGATATTAATAAACATCTATTAGGCAAATATCTATTACACTTGCTATAATCAAAAGCTTGATACGGGCTATATGGGCTTATTGTCCAAACATCACAGATGTAGTTGGTGGTTTATAATTATCCTTAAAAGCACTTTTACTTTTTTTAGTCCGTCCCCTTATTTATTTTTATTAATTTTTTTACTTTTACTCATTTCAATACTAATTATAGGTAGTTTCTATGAGCATGAACGCGGATGATTTAATCGCATTTTTACAGCCACATTTCCCAGAAGCTTTTATCCAAGCGGCTAACCAAGGTAACAAGTTTGATGTGCGCGTGGTAGATGCCAGCTTTGAAGGCAAGCGTTTGGTTCAGCGCCAGCAAGCGGTATATGGTCTGGTGGGTGATATCATTGCCAGTGGTGAGATTCATGCCCTTAATATTCAGGCTTTGACCCCGCAAGAGTGGGAACAGATGCAAGCCAACCAGTAATTTTGACTGAGTCAGTCAACTAAGACCAGCATGGCAAATTCATGCTAGCTGTGAAGTCTTAGCCCTCATAAAATTTTAATCGTATTTCAGCTTAGGACAGTATTCAATGGACCAATTTCTAATCACCGGCCGTAGTCGCATTGCAGGCGAAGTCACTATTTCAGGGGCGAAAAACGCAGCCCTACCACTTCTAGCTGCTATGATTTTGGCAGAAACACCGACAACATTGAATAATGTTCCTTCTTTACAAGATGTGCGTACCCTAGTTAAGCTTATTGCAGGCTTGGGCATCAATATCGAGAAAAACGGCAATGTCGTAACTTGTGATACCAGCACCATCGAAAACTACTTTGCGCCGTATGAGCTTGTGAAAACCATGCGCGCTTCAATTTTGGTATTAGGTCCCTTATTGGCCCGTTTTGGTGAAGCAGAAGTGTCGCTACCAGGCGGCTGTGCCATTGGGTCACGTCCAGTAGATCAACATCTAAAAGCTTTTGAAGCTATGGGTGCAGATATCAAAGTAGAAAATGGTTATGTTATTGCTAAAGCACCAGAAGGCGGCCGCCTAATTGGTTGTGAATTTGGCTTTGATATGGTGACTGTTGGCGGTACTGAAAACGTCCTTATCGCTGCTACTTTAGCCAAAGGGACCACAGTATTAGAAAACTGTGCTCGTGAGCCAGAAGTGGTCGACTTAGCCAATATGCTGGTAGCTATGGGAGCTAAAATTGAAGGTATCGGGACTTCAACACTGACCATTGAAGGCGTAGAAAGCTTAAAAGGCTGTGAGTACTCTGTGGTTGCTGATCGTATCGAAACGGGCTCTTATTTAGCGGGTGCCTTGATGACAGAAGGTGATGTGACTGCTAAAAACACGGATCCTTCACTGCTAATTCCTGTACTACAGAAGTTTGAAGAAATGGGCGCTGTGGTTACCACAGGTGAGGATTGGATTCGAGTTCAAATGACAGGTCGTCCTAAGCCTGTAGATATTCGCACCCAGCCACATCCAGGCTTCCCAACAGATATGCAGGCTCAATTAATGGCTGCTTGCTGTTTGGCAGAGGGTACGAGCACCATTAGTGAAAACATCTTTGAAAACCGCTACATGCATGTACCTGAATTAAAGCGCATGGGTGCAGACATTCAAATAGATGGTCACACTGCTATTATCCGCGGGGTAGAAGCTTTCAACTCAGCTCCTGTCATGGCGACTGATTTACGTGCTTCTATGTCATTGGTTATGGCTGCAGCTGCGGCAGAAGGGGAAACCTTAATTGACCGCATCTATCACATTGACCGTGGTTATGAAAACGTAGAAGAAAAGCTGCGTGGCCTAGGGGTTCAAATCGAGCGAGTAAACCCTGTAACAGACAATGCTGAGTCCAAAGCCAGCGACGACTAATTAAGATTAGCTGTCTGTGGTATCGCTTAGTTATATGAATAAGTTTCAGGCGATACCATAGCAGTCGATACCAAACATACTTTCATCAAATTAAGACATACTTTACTATGACTGACACCAATGAGTTACTGAATCAAGCGGATAGTGATTATAACGGGTTAACTTTGGCACTATCTAAAGGGCGCATTTTAAAAGAAACCCTACCTTTACTAAAGGCTGCTGGTATCGAGCTTTTAGAGGATCCAGATAAATCACGTAAACTGATTTTTCCGACTTCTCATGAGCAAGTTCGAGTGTTAATTTTACGTGCCAGTGATGTGCCTACCTATGTTGAGCATGGAGCAGCGGATTTCGGTGTGGCCGGTAAAGATGTTTTATTAGAGTATGGGGCCAAGCACGTTTATGAGCTTCTTGATTTGAAGATTGCTCAATGTAAATTGATGACAGCAGGGATTAAAGGGGCAGATTTGCCCAACCGTCGCCTGCGTATCGCTACTAAATATGTCAACGTTGCCCGTGCTTATTTTGCCAGTCAAGGTCAGCAAGTAGATATTATTAAACTATATGGCTCTATGGAGCTGGCGCCTTTAGTGGGTCTTGGAGACTTAATTGTCGACGTAGTAGACACCGGCAATACGTTACGTGCTAACGGCTTAGAGCCACTAGAGCATATCTGTGATGTCTCATCAAGATTGATCGTGAATCAGGTCAGTTATAAGCGTAAATACAGCTTACTTCAGCCTATTTTAGACAGCTTTAAACAAAGTGTAGGCGAGTAGTCACTCAGTAAAAGAACACCACGTCATGTGGTGTTTTTTTATGTCAAGTCATATAGATAGTGAAGATAAAAATAACTGATATTTAATCTGCTGATGGATAACATCGGTGAGTTTGCGTGTTAAACTGCTAAGATACCCTTTGCTTTAAGTGCTATATGATTCTTAAATTTTATCCCAGTTGTACCGTTAATCATTTGATTTATACCAACCCTAAGACTCAATACTATATTTTATAATTGTTATCTCGAGGACATACATGCGTATTTTGACCAGTGCCGACGCTAATTTTGACCAGCAACTAACTGATTTGCTTGCTTTTGAAACTGTGAACGATAAAGGTTTGCTAGAGACTGTGGATCATATTATCCATCAAGTACGCCAAACAGGAGATAAAGCAGTCTTAGAGCTGACGCAAAAGTTTGATTCGCATCCGGCAACCTCTATGCAAGATTTGATGCTGACTCAAAATGAGCTTAAAGCCGCTTACGATGCGCTAGAAGATCCTATTAAGTCCTCGTTAGATACAGCTGCTGAGCGTATTAAGAGCTTCCACCAACGTCAAGTGCAACAGACTTGGGAATATACCGATGATCTGGGTAACCGCTTGGGTCAAAAGGTAACGCCTTTAGACCGTGTTGGTATTTATGTGCCTGGCGGATTGGCCTCTTATCCTTCGTCAGTATTGATGAATGCCATTCCAGCAAAGGTTGCCGGAGTCACTGAAGTAATTATGGTGGTGCCCGCCCCAAAAGGTGAGCTGAACTCACTGGTATTGGCTGCCGCTTATCTGTCAGGTGTGGATAAAGTGTTCACTATTGGTGGTGCTCAAGCCGTAGCAGCTTTGGCTTATGGTACCGATACGATTCCGCAGGTAGATAAAATTACTGGACCAGGTAATAAGTATGTGGCCGCCGCCAAAAGAGCGGTATTTGGTCAAGTGGGCATTGATATGATTGCTGGACCATCTGAAGTCTTGGTCTATGCAGAAGGCGAAAGTGGCGATAATGCTGATTGGTTGGCAATGGATCTGTTGTCACAAGCTGAGCATGACACAGTAGCCCAGTCTATCTTTGTGACCACCAGCGAGGAGCAGCTAAAAGCAGTTGAGCAGGCCATTGAAAGTGCTTTAGCTCAGTTGCCAAAAGCAGATATTGCACGTCAATCATTAGCCAATCGCGGCGCTTTAATTTTAGTAAAAGACCGTGCTGAAGGGCTACAAGTGATTAATCGTGTCGCTCCTGAGCATTTAGAGCTGTCTTTAGATAATCCCGATGAGCTGATTGAGGATATTCGTCACGCAGGGGCTATCTTTATGGGTCGCCACACGCCAGAGGCCATTGGCGATTATTGTGCTGGGCCGAATCATGTGTTGCCCACTTCAGGTACAGCTCGATTCTCTTCACCATTAGGGGTGTATGACTTCCAGAAGAAATCTTCGTTGATTTACTGTTCAGAAGAGGGCTCTAAGCCTCTGGCACAAGTAGCTGATACTTTAGCCATGCAAGAAGACTTAGAGGCGCACGCGCGCTCAGCCCGTTATCGTAGCGAGCAAGCAAATTAGTGATCTCTTTGCTACGCACAAGCTAAGCGACAAGAGCTGACGTGTACACACAATAACATCGCTATTTTCAATGAATGTTATCGTTTACTGCAGAGTAGCGTGATAAGATAAGTTATTGTATTACCCCGCATCTATACTAATAATAAGTGACAAAGACTATGGAATTTAAATTAGATACCCGCTTGTGGTCTACCAAAGCCCGTAACTTAAACCCTTATGTGCCAGGTGAGCAGCCCAAGCACGACAATTTATGTAAACTAAATACCAATGAAAACCCGTTTCCGCCTTCTCCAAAAGTGGCTGAAGCGATTGCAGAGGTTTTAAGCAATCAAGCCGATCAACTGCGCCTATACCCAGCGCCTGAATCTGATGACTTAAAGCAGGCTTTAGCCGAAGCTTATAAGTTAGAGGTAAACCAAGTATTTGTGGGTAATGGTTCTGATGAAGTATTAGCTTTGGTTTTCGCCAGCTTCTTCTTAAAAGAGCGTCCTTTATTATCACCTGATATTAGTTATAGTTTCTATCCGGTCTATGCAGATACCTTCGGTATTGAGCTAGTGAAGATACCTTTGACAGAAGACTTTAGTATTGAAACGAACGATTACCGTCAGCCTTGCTCAGGCATTATTATTGCTAACCCCAATGCGCCGACTGGCATCTTATTGTCATTAGAAGCCATTGATAAACTGGCCACTGAGCATCCTAATGCTGTGGTAGTTATTGATGAGGCTTATATTGATTTTGCTGATCAGCCAGAAGCGTCAGCCATTAGTTTGATTGATAAGCATGATAACTTATTGGTCACTCAGACCTTCTCGAAGTCTCGCTCTTTAGCAGGCTTACGTGTGGGCATGGCATTTGGTAATCCGTCCTTGATTGAAGCACTAACTCGAATGAAAAACAGCTTTAACAGCTATCCTCTAGACCGTTTGGCTCAAGCTGGAGGATTAGCGAGCGTTAAAGATGAGGCGTATTTTGAAGAGACTTGCCGTAAGGTGATTGAGTTACGTCAGCAGCTGACTAGTGATTTATCTGATCTAGGCTTTAGCGTGCTGCCTTCACAGGCTAATTTCGTATTTGCCCGTCCAGAGCAGGGGAATGCAGGTGAAATTGCCCAGACATTGCGTGAGCAAGGGGTGATTGTTCGTTATTTCAACCAGCCAAGAGTCAGTGAGTACTTGCGTATCACGGTAGGAACAGCGGAACAAAATCAACGCTTGATTGAAGCTTTAAAACAAAGAGTGTCGGCTTAAGAGCTCTGTTGTTTTATTAATAAAGAATCTCTTAGTGAGTTGTTAAAAAGGTCAGAATATATTCTGACCTTTTTTATTGAACGGCTAATTAAACTTTAGGGTCTAAGATGGCCAAGAGGTTACCGACTTTATCATGACACTCTTGATATTCAGCAGCACAGTTTGAGCCCACGGTAATCCCGCCTCCTGCCCATAGCGCAACCTCACCTTGAGAGTTTGCTTGTAGTGAACGAATCAGCACGTTCCATTGGCCTGTACCATCGAAGTTCATATAGCCTAAGGTTCCACAATACGCCCCTCGGGGAGCGGACTCTAACTCACTAATAATTTCAACAGCTCTTTTCTTTGGAGTGCCTGTGATTGAGCCAGCAGGCAAGCTGTTAAATAAAACCATAAGCGGATGATGCTCTTCTTTAATGGTGGCGGTGATGGTGCTGACCATATGATGCACATTACTAAAGCTTTCAATGGCGAACAGTTTCGACACTTTGACACTGCCTACTTCTGCATATTTGCCCAAATCATTACGTAGCAAGTCGACAATCATTACATTTTCAGCTTTGTCCTTTTCGCTTTGGGCCAGCTGATGCTTAAGCTGTTCATCTTGTTCTTTGGTGGTCCCTCGCGGTAAAGTTCCTTTAATCGGCTTAGTAATAATCTGCTGTTTGCTAGGTTGTGATGGGTCAGTGGCCTTTGTTTTATCAAACAGCACAAATAATTCTGGAGAGCAGCTTAGAAGCTCAAACTCAAGATCAGATGAGCTGTGAGTTAGGGCTAAGTATCCAGCAAATGGTGCTTGGGTGTTTTGATGTAAAGCGGGCAGGTAATCTACCAAATTTGGATTTGGATTAAAGTTATCTTGCGACAAGATACGGTCTGTTGAGGTAGCCAGTTTGCCTTGCCATTTTTGGGTAAGGTTAATTTGATAACTGTCGCCTTGATACAAGTATTGTTGGGTTTGATGAAAAGCTTGTGCATATTGATCTGCACTCCATAAGGCCGTTAGCGGTAGAGCAGGGGGTGAAATGGGGTGTTGTAATAAATCCAATAAACCTTCTTCAAACCGTTGTAAATAAGAGACGATGGTTTTTTTAATCGCTGCGGACGTCAAGCTCCCAGTGTGTAACTCCCAGCCTTGAGTGGCACTAGGTTTCAGATACACATCGTAGTGTGCCAAGAAGGCGCAAGGCTGGTCGGCAAGCTTAATTTCAGGGCTAGCCGCTAAGGCTCTGGCACCAATATCGTAGCCTATAAAACCCATCAAGCCACTGTGATAGGTAGGCTTTGAAGTGCTAGAAGTAGGGGCTGAGTCAGTCTCTTGCTGCTGCATGAGGGCCTCATTACAGTAGCAAGTGAGCTCTTCAATCCAGCTTTGATAGTCAATGACATAGCGTTCAGAGTGAGACTGAATAGAGGGCAAGCTTGAGGAAGATTGAAGCTCTATATTATCGTTAGGCTCTTGACGAGAAGTCTTTAATATCTCAATATTTAAGTTAGGCTCTTTTAAAGTAGAGTCTAGGTCTGAGTTTTTATAAGCGCTCCAAGCGTTCTTGGGCAAGAGGCCAATGACCTGCTCCCCTTCATTATTAAGCCAGCAAGGATGCCAAGGTAAATGCGACAAATTGCTCTGCTCGATGAAGTCAGTCAGATGTGGCAGGAGCTGATCAGCTGGCAGATTATGGAAAGAAAAAGTATGGTAAATCATAAACGCTCGATGTTTTTAGGGACACACGCAAAATTTATTTATTATAAGGGCGAAAAAGTAAGTTGTAGGGGAAGATAATAGGTCGGTAATAGACTATTTTACATTGTGCTAAAGCGCGATAACACTGTTTAAACTGATATATTGCTCCCAATTACATAAAATGAAAGACAGTATTAAAGTAAGGGTTACAAACAGTAACCACGAATCTACCTAAAAATATCTATAATTACTCACTATGAGTAAATTGTTAAGCATAAAACAAGCAGCTAATCAGTTAGGCGTTTCCGTCTCAACTCTACGAAGATGGGATGAGACAGGCGTGCTTGTCGCCCAAAGAACACCCAAAGGCCATCGTAGGTATGACTTATCTAAAATAAACCCAAACCTGACTCGTAATAAGGTGGAGCAACAACGTAAAACCATAGCTTACGCTCGTGTTTCGAGTCATGACCAAA
>NZ_FUGD01000047.1 GCF_900162815.1 Psychrobacter pasteurii
CTTCTCGAACTCAGAAGTGAAACATCGTAGCGCCAATGGTAGTGTGGTTCGCCCATGTGAGAGTAGGTCATCGTCAGCTCCCTATACCTAAAAGCCCCCGCTCATATCGAGTGGGGGCTTTTTCCTGTGTGGTGGTTTTAGCCTTTGGTCAGCCTTCACTGCCTATTAACGATTAAGCCCTAAAGTTAAAATCAAACGCCTGCCTTATTTCATTATTGGTTAGAAATAAGCTAGTATGTTAGTCATAAAATAATATCAGCTCAATTAAAGGACTAGCTTATGACCACATCAACCGTTGAATACCAAGGCAACCTACGTACTCAAGCCTTACATCTACAATCAAACAATCAAATCATCACAGATGCACCCACTGACAATCATGGTAAAGGTGAGGCGTTCTCACCTACAGATCTTCTTGCGACTAGTTTAGCCAGTTGTATGCTAACTATTATCGGTATTAAAGCCGCTGATATGGACGTAGATGTGGTCGGTACCAGAGCTGAGGTCACTAAGATAATGGCTGCCGATCCTCGACGTGTGAGTGAGGTCCAGGTTCGTATTGAGTTTCAAAGAGAATTAGACGAGCGTACGAAGAAGATATTAGAGGCGGCTGCTTTCACTTGTCCTGTGGCAAAGAGTATTCACCCTGATATCAAACAGGATGTCACCTTTATTTATGGTCGTGGTGAATAATATGACTACCTCTACCAAAACTTTGCTTATCGTGGCTCATGCGCCATCGCCAAATACTAAAAGATTGGCTGAAGCAGCCTATAAGGGAGCCAATCATCCTGATTTGGAGGTTAAAGTTATCCTTAAATCACCGCAGGATACCCAACCTAAAGATGTGCTAGCTGCTGATGCCTTATTACTTGGAACCACTGAGAACTTAGCTTATATGGCAGGATTGA
The DNA here is from genome assembly GCF_900162815.1 of Psychrobacter pasteurii. Classification (GTDB taxonomy): domain Bacteria; phylum Pseudomonadota; class Gammaproteobacteria; order Pseudomonadales; family Moraxellaceae; genus Psychrobacter; species Psychrobacter pasteurii. Next base: position 912 of record NZ_FUGD01000047.1, read on the forward strand.
CCAAAGATTTCTTTGATCGTTGCTATTATCCGGTATTGGAAGAGAAACAAGGATTGCCTTTTGCTGTCTACATCCGAGCAGGACATGATGGAACAGGGACTAAGCTTGCTTTAAAGACCATTATCACAGGTTTGCGTTGGGAGTGGATTCAAGAAGCCATGATTTTGCAAGGAAAGTGGCAAGATGGTTTTGTTGAACAAGTAGAGGAGTTAGCACTGACTTTAGCTGCTGGAGTAGAAGCGGGTATTTATTAACTAAGCTCGTGTGGCTTTCAACATTAATAGCCTAATAACAAAAAAACCGTCATCAGACGGTTTTTTTGTTGAGATGGCTTACTTTATTTGACCTGATAATGCTTAAGACCAATGGTACGTAAAGTCCCTCTATTGTCTACTTCTTTGATAATAAGCGCCCATTCTTCGTCAATTTGCACCATATCTCCAGGGACAGGAGGGGCATTAAGGTTGGCTTTGATAAACTCCGCCACCGTCTGTTGCCACATGTTAATGGGTGAGCCATCTTTATGATAGGTAACTTTGGTGTTAGGCGGAGTAGAGGGGATATTTTCATCAAAGAAAGGAAGATCACCCAGTTTCACATTGGGAGAAATCATCCAGTCGCCATAGAAATCATCAACCTTTCTTCTGTCCAGCTTAATGTCATTGTAGATACGAGCAATTTTAGCGGCATGATTGCCTCTAAGGCCATACCAAACCCTGTCTCCGTACTGCAGGGTAGTTTCTTTGTCTACCACGACTATCTTTTCATTGCGAATTAAAGCAAACACAGCAATTTCATCATTGCTTATGGTGGGAGAGATGTCTAGAGGGTGACGCCCCATAGCAAAGGCACCTGGTTTTACCTCAAACTCGTATAGGGTAATACTGGCTTGGTCAGAAACCCAAATCTCCATCTGTTCATCCGGCTCAGGGGTATGAGGCACTCGCACTTTAAATAGGGTGGACATAAAGGGGATGGTACTGCCTTGAAGTACCAAAGATAAGATAACCACACCAAAGGCGATATCAAACAATAAGAAGGCGTCTTCTAGCCCTGCTATCACGGGCAAAATAGCCAGTGTAATAGGGACTGCACCCCGTAGACCTACCCATGAAATAAAGCCAATTTCTCGGTCTTTAAATCCAAAGGCCTTAATACTAGAGTAAACAGCAATAGGGCGTGCAATCACTATCATAAAGGCCGTTATGGCCACAGAGTAGTGCCAGACATTCAGGACGTTAGAAGGGGTTACTAATAGGCCTAAAACCACGAATAATACTGCTTGTGATAACCAAGCAAAGCTGTCCATGACACGCAGGACATGTTCAGTGGCGCGTACTCTATTATTACCAATTAAGATACCGGCTAAATAAACAGCCAAAAACCCACTACCGCCAATTAAGTTGGTTGCTGCAAATACTGCAAGGCCCGCTGACATAATGAGAATGGCATACATACCCACTGCCAGATGCAGCTTAGGAATTAGCTTAGATAGCAGGTAGCCTGAAGCTAAGCCCATGAACATCCCGAAGCCAAGTTGTTGCGCTAATAAGCCAAAGAAACCAAGAACGCTTTGGCTATTAGGGTCTACATTTAAGGCAATTAGACCAGTGACTAATAAAATAGCGAATGGGTCGTTTGCTCCAGATTCCAGCTCCAGTGTTGCTTGAACCCTATCATTTAATTTGACTCCGCCATTACGCAATAAAGAGAAAACCGCAGCGGCATCGGTAGACCCCACGATGGCTGCCATCAATAATCCGATTCGCCAATCGACATCAAGTAGCCAAGTTACGAATATCCCAAGCACCAAAACGGTGGCAAATACCCCCCAAGTGGCCAACACAATAGCTGGCTTTAGTCCAACCCGGAACGACTTAAAGGAGGTACGTAATCCCCCGTCTAAAAGGATACAAGCTAATGCAGCCTGGCCTACGAAGTTAGCAATCCCGTATTGTGAAAATTCAATACCTAGAATGCCTTCTTCACCGGCCAACATACCTACCCCTAAAAACAGCAGTAATAAGGGTAAGCCAAGCCGAGCGGATAAAGTGCTGGCCATGATACTGGAGAAGATAAGAATTGCACCTACCAAATATACAATATTTAGGGTTTCCATTTATTTAATTACGCCTAAAGTCAAATAGTAGTTGGGAAGGGTGGGAATAAATCTAAAAATAAAGACCGAATATATTTTCAGTAGTCAGATAGGTCTAGATTGTTTTTATCATAGATTTTTTAATCTGTCGATGTTGTACCCAGATTAGTAAAATAAAAGCAATGACCCAATAAGCGGCCAAATGATAAAAATAGCCGCTTACATGAGATAAAGAAGCTCCCATCTGATTTAGCTGTACAGAGGCATTCATACCAGAGGTAGAGGGAAATAACCAACGAACATACTGCAAAGGCTCAGGTAACTGAGAGACAGGCCACGGATAGCCACTTAAGAAAAACATGGGCAGTGAGCTGAAAATCAAAATCTGCATACTGCGCTCACGTTCTCTAAACCACATCCCTAATAGACAGCCTAAGGTGGCTACTGTAGGGGCGAATAAGGCCATAAATAATAAGGTTCCTGTCATATTATGGCCTCGGGGGTAGTTCTGAAAAGAAAATACCCAACCATAATAAAAACAGGCCATGGTAAAAGTAACCAAGGATAAAGCGAGAATACGACCTAACCAGCCCAATACCGTGGCGTTTTGTTTTTTGTTTTCATACCAAGTACCGATAAGTAGCGCAGTACCCATAAGTAAAGTTTGTTGCAAAATTAAGATGGCAACTGCAGGCACCACGTAGGCTCCGTATCCTTCAGATCGGTTAAACATAGGGTCAATACGTAGAGGCACGGCTTGGGTGCTGGCCTTAGCCGTTTCCATATAAGCCCCTTGCGCCACTGCTCTTTTTACCTCAACCCCTGCTGATACCGTACCTATTGCTGTGGTAAAACCCATTTGAACTTGTTTATTGAGCAAAAAATAGCTGTTATTGCCGAGCACAGAGACGTGAGCTGGCTTACTGGCAAACACATCTTGCTCTAGGTTTCTTGGAATAATGAGGTACCCTGCGATGTCATCACGATACATGGCCTCTATGGCCGCTTGCTCATTGGGGTAGTTGAGTACTGCTAGGTTTGGGCTGGCGTCACTGTAACGGGTAATTGTCTTAGATAAATCGGTACGATCATAGTCAACAATGCCTACTGGAATCTCTTGTACCACCTCACTGCGATAAGGCCAAGGGTAGAAGAAACCATAGATAATAGGCGCAATAACTAACATCAATAGCACGCCTTTGTCCGTAAAGACAGATTTTAAAGTGCCTAAAAGGCCTTGTAAAAAGGAGCGGTGCGTAAGATTGCATTTATCCTTATTTGGCTGATTCTGTGCTGAATAAGGAGGCTGAGTGTTATTAGTCGACATTAGCGAGCCCCCCAATCTTCTGGATTTTTAAAGGCTCTTAAGCAAAGTAAGGCCGTAAGCACTAAGGTGCCTATTACTGCAGCTATCAAGCCCAAAACAGTAGGGATCGCAATTGCAGGAGGTGCTGACATCTGTAATTGAGTTAAATGCACTTTTAAATAATGGGTCAGCGGTAGCGCATTGGCCCATCGCTGAGCCCCCTCACTCATGGCAAGTAGTGGGAACGTTACCCCAGCAAAGGCGAAAGAAGGTGCGGACACAAAGCCGGTGCTAGATAAGCCCATACGCAGTGAGTAACTGGTCAAACTAAAAATGGCCCCCATCCAAAGCGATATCATGGTTAACGCAATAAAAGCAATAAACACAAGCAGCATACCCGCAAAGCTTGCTGGGTGGACTGAGACTGCTAAGGTCACCATTAAAGCACCCCAAAGCATATAAAATAATAAAGCCCAGATAAGCTTACCGTTTAAACCGACCACTAAGGCTAGGATAGAGACTTTAGTGGGCATACGCGGTTTGGCGCTTTTATTAAAGCTTGAAGGATTGCCTAAATTGGGCCTGCTTAAAACAGAGGAGGCTGAGTTAACAGGCTGGTAGGTCATAGTACTTAAACCTGTGAAATCAACGGGCTGTTGCCAGCTTTCATCTAGGCTAGCATGTAAGTAAGCCAGCTTTTGCTCTGGTGGGATATGCTTTAACCTTTTAAAGTTAGGGTAGGGCATGTCTGGGAAAACCATATTGTGGTACCACAAAGAGAAGGTTTTATCCCGAATCTCACGCCCGATGGTGGTTGCTCCGATAATCATTGCTAAGATATGCAGTAGTGCTGGGATAACCGTGGAGGCCAAAAACTGCTGATAGTTAGCACCGATATTAAACAGACTGATGCGCTCAAGCGAGATAGGCGTGTGCGAAATCATGGCCTGTCTGCTGTCAGTACCTTGCTTTATGCTACGTTTAATCTCAACGCCAGCAGATAGAGTGCCTGTGACAGTTTGGACACCTTTTTGGATGATGCCAGAGTGCGTTCCATATTGAGCATTCACTTTTAAAATAACGGGTGAGGGTGCACCCTTATTAATTTGATCGGCAAAATTATTGGGAATGTACACCACCGCATAGATGTTCTTTTTTAAAATGGCCTCACGCGCACTGTCCATATTAGGATAGAGGCTCTCAACCTTTAAGTCAGGGCTGGCATCAAGGTAACGGGTTAAAGTACGAGAATAGCTGCTGCGGCTTTCATCAATAACGCCAATAGGCACATCTACAATATAGGGCTTAGAAAATATCCACCAAGTGCTTAGTATGGTCAATAAAGGAAGCCATAAAAGCATGACGTAGTCCCAAGAGTTATGTAGCAGGAACCTACCCTCATAACGAGCACTACGCAAAAACACAGTCAACAACGAAGCTTGACGATTGTCTTTATCACCAAAGACAACCGCCGGGGTATCGTTCCTATCTTGTTGTGACTGAGACATATACTAGCCTACCAAAACCCATTAATTAGCGACGTTTGACTTCTTATTCACCAGCTTTGCATCAAGCTCTACCACAACGCTCATTCCTGAACGAATTTTGGCATCTGGCTTGGTAGGGCGGGCTTTTACTTCAAAAGTGCGAACATCAAGATTGTCTTCGGTATTGGTAGCACGCCAAGTGGCAAAGTCTGATAAAGCAGCCGTATTAAATACCTTAAATGTCATTTGATAAGAGTTATTGGGGGAAGATAAAGCCGGTACTTTGCCCACAAATTCTTTGCCGATACTAAATTGGTGCAATACATTTTCAGTGATGTTTAATACCACCCACTGATCGTTTGGATCAACCAAGGTCATGATGGGTACGCCTTGACCGATGACTTCACCTGGATTTACGATGACATCATCGACAATACCAGAAATAGGGCTCTTTAAATTGGCTTCATCTTGAGCCGCTTGAGCCTCTTCAATCTTACCATCTACCTGAGCAACTTGGGCTTTGGCCGCATCTTTATCCTCTTCACGGGCCCCTTCTAGTGCTAAGTCGTATTGCAAACGGGCTGCGTCTGCTTTGTCTTGGTTGGCAACGTATTGGGTATAAGCTTCATCTCGCTTTTGACGCGCCATCAGTCCTTCTTCATACAGACGATTAACTCGCTCATAAGTGCTTTTTGCCAAATCAGCAGCAGCTTGGTTGGCTTGCCAAGCGGCTTTGGCTTGCCCAATTTCTTGTGGTCTGGCTCCGTTTTCTGCTTTATTTAGCTGGCTTTGGGCCATATCGCGAGCAGCCAAAGCTTGATTCATTTTAGCGGTAATCTCTGGCGAGTCCATTTCAATAAGCTGCTGTCCAGCGGTTACTGTATCGCCTTCAGTGACCATGATATTTGAGATTCTTCCAGGAACTTTTGCGGCGATGGCAGTAGACTGCATCTCCATCTGCCCTTGAATGATGAGAGGTTTTTCAGTGCTTTGTTTGCTTTTATTAAGCCCATAAATAATAAGTGCGATAACGCCAACGACCACCAGAGTTATGATGATGTTTCTGAGCATTATTGGGCTAGGCTTTTTCATAGCATTCATGCCTTTATCCTAGAAGATAAAAAGTGATAATAAGGAATTAATCTAAATTAAAATAAAGCTACGGCTTTTATTGACCCTAGGTTTTAATAGCTCCAGTGAGTCAATAAACAGTGGGCAGCTTGATATCAGCCACAGCCATATATTCATTAAATGCTTCTGGTGTACCGATACTTTCCATCAAGGCAGCCAGCGCTTGCACATAATCGTTTGCCGCAGCAGCTTGTTCGGTCCGAGCTTGTAAGTATTTAGTCTGGGCAGTGGTAACGTCTAATGCCGTATTTACCCCTTCTTTCATGCCAAGCTGTTTGTAACGCAATAACTCTTGAGCAAGCAGAACATTGCTATTTAAAGACTGGAAGCGGACCCGGGCATTTTCAACAGATTGCCAGTTCTTTTCGACCAACAATAAGATGTTATCACTAACATCAATCTTAGCCAGCTGTGCTTGACGCATTTTTGCTTGTCCAGAGGCGTGTTGTGCTCCTTTATCAAGGCCACCCCAAAGCTTCCAACTGGCAGATACACCAGCAATCCAACTGGGGTCTTTATCGATTTCGTGATAGCCAAACACTGAAACAGTCGGTTTGAATTCAGTATCCGATAGATTACTTAGCGATTGGGCTTGTGCATATTTGGCATCTACTTTTTTTAGCCCAGGATGGTTTTTTAACGCCAAATCTTGGAAGTACTGCAGTGAAGGCAAGGGTTTTGAAGACACAAATAAGGGGGTGGTCGGCTTAATGGGCTTGGGGGCACGTAATAATCTTTGTAAAGCTGTCATCGCAAGCTGGGCATCATGGCGTGCTTTGATGGCTTCGCTCTCAGCCTCTGCTAAAGCTGTCTGTGCCTCTAATCTATCCACGCCTGAAATAAAGCCTTCTTCAAGATAGCGCTGTGCCATGTGGTTGGTTTCTCTGACGGTATTGAGCGCATCTTCTCGTAAGTAAGCCGCTAGCATGGCCAGTTGAGCCGTAAAATAACGTTCGACCAATGTGGTCTGTAGCTGGTCTTTATCTAATAAAGCATCAGCTTGGCTCTCAACGGTTCTGGCATCTGCCAAATCGGTAACCGCTTGAGTACGCCCTGCCGTATAGATTGGCCATAGCATGGCAACTCCAGCGCTGGTCGTTGAGCCTTCGCGCTTTAAATTATACTCATCAGGCAGACGACCAGTAATAGCGTTAGAGATTTTCTCGACATCTTCAGGGGAGAGTATAGGTAAGGCCTCCTCCACACTATCGTTAATCCCAGTCTTTAAGCCCATTAAATCTACATCCGCATCTACTCTATATCGAGTAGCACCAGCACGTAAGAAGACCAAAGGCTGTTTTAACCCTTTAGTAGCATCAGATTGCAACTGACTGGCGGTAATGCTTGCATTATTGCTGGCAAGTTTTGGGGATACCTGGACCAATACATTTTGAGCCTGCAAAAGGCTTAATTGTTCAGGAACGTCAATTCGATAGACATCATCAATAGGCACCCCAGTTGTCGGGTCAATGATACTCTGCAAAGGAATGGGTTGATAGCTGCCTTTTTCTAAGTTTTGGCTGATTTTATCAATATTAACGGTCTCTTGAGACGACAGCGCTGCTTGCGGGATTTGTTTTTCAGAATAGATGTATTCATCACTATTATCACTGCTTACCTGTACTTTGTCTGCAGCATGAGCGGTTAGGGTCAATAGGCTGCCACAAAGAGCAGCTGCCAGGGAGGCACGCAAAGCTAACGAGGCCACAGAAAACTGACTTAGCTTAAAGCGATGACCGGCGACAAAGCTGTGGTCGGTCAGTAAAATACCTGACGGCCTTACCAAAGTGACCTGGCTATCGAGGGTCTTAGTTCGATTTAACTTAAGTAATGACATATCGGCAACTGGCTATTAAAGAGTTAGATGAATAGAAACAAGTCAAGCAAATGACTAAGCATAATGTCCTGTCTCCCGCTACAAACTTTGGGCTCTACCTACAGCAGGTAATATTCATACCCCGCTGTTAAGAAAATGTTTTGGATAAAACAGTGCTGCTGTTTGAATAAAAAAGGGATAGTGTGGTACTAGTCACCCTTATAAAATCAAGCTAGGGAGAGTCTAAAGTGCGGCTATTAAGGCATTTATAATACAATGCCTACCTATATATTTGAAGTTATAAGTACGGCTGACCAGTAACTTATTCCATAATATCTATGTAATGAGCTATTTGTAGAATAATAGAGGGAATAGACCAGCGGTGAGGTAAAATTATTACAGCTCATTACTATTAAATAGTGTGGCCATAAACAGTGCGCATAAGGGCAGAGTATACACCGCTGGTTTGGAGAGTTGATTAAGCGTTTTCAAGTTTGGGACGTGCTTTTTCAACGGCTTTTAATAAGGCTGCTTTAAATTCACCCGCTTCAAATCTTACTAAGTCTGAGTGAGCGGCACAGAAGTTACGCGTATCTTGCCACTTCTCAGCAATAGATTCAGCCCAATCACAGTAGTCTTGACCTGCAGTAGGGTGGTCTGTCAGCGCCTTTTTGGTCGTAGGGTGTAACCCCAGCTCTGGTAAAACGGCCTTTAGAATCTTAGAGGGCGGAGTAATAAAGGTATCATCAACATGTAAACTGCGGCTGGCAGGGTGGTAAGCAAGCAGTGAGCTGGCATGTATCATCTCGTTGGGTGAAATGTAGTAAATGCCTTTAGGAAGGGAGAATTCTAATTCAGGATAACGCTCTGCTACTGCTTTACTTTCAACCAAATCTTCAGCCCAATTAATTTCAGGCACCTGTTTTTTATGGCGTTCGCTGCCATAGTTAATGGCTTTTGGGAAGTCCTTGGCCATTTGAGCACAATGAACGGTATGAAAAGGATGTAAGTTTAAAATGGCTTCAACATCGTCACCGTTATTGGTCAGCGCCATAACTTCTTCACGTACCTCATCGCTCAACGTATAACTGTCTAAAAATATAAACTTCCCAGACTCAAGCTTAACCAAAGAGCATTGAGTCCCAATATCAATAAGACCACCCAGTTTAAAAGAGCCTCGAATATTCCAAAAGCCTGAGCCTAAATCTATAATTTCATGAGACATTTTTCTAGTTCCTAGTGATAAGTATGGGGGAAGGCAACCGCCTATAAAACAGTATTTGATAGTCGTTCTGTAGTAAAAAAGATATAATAGTATTATGACGACTAACGGAGCTAGGGTCTGTTATAAAAAGATATAAAATGTTAATAAGGATATAGAAAGTTTAGGGCAGAGATTAAAAAGTGACATCCTAAGCTGTCAATAGTGAGCAGGGCTCACAGCGCCAAGGCGTTTCAATCGTTTTCTTTAATTGCGGCGGTGAGTTGATTCTTCTTAGCTGTCGACAAACTTGACACTGATAGCGGCTATCATAGACATAACAGGACTCAAGTATGGAAAATGCTTCAGAGGCGTCGGGCAGCTCAAACCAACTTTTTAGATAATTTATCACCAGTCGCCGTAAAACTACCCACTTCAGGGCATAGGTATCTACACAACTTAAAAAAAGCAAAAAAGAATGATAGAATCTTCCAGTATGGCATAGATAAAATGGATCTAGATACGAGGCTCATCAAAC
>NZ_FUGD01000016.1 GCF_900162815.1 Psychrobacter pasteurii
GGGGGCTTTTAGGTATAGGGAGCTGACGATGACCTACTCTCACATGGGCGAACCACACTACCATTGGCGCTACGATGTTTCACTTCTGAGTTCGAGAAGGGATCAGGTGGTTCCATCGTGCTATTGTCGTCAGCAAAGGGGGTATAGATATGAGTTGGTTAAGCTATTGGCTTAACTTTGTTTTGACTAAGTATATCAGAACCTGAATCAATATATTATCAGGGTGATATCGAAATAATTGGCTGTCATACAAAACCACTTGGGTGTTGTATGGTCAAGCCAAACGAGCAATTAGTACAGGTTAGCTACACGCATCACTGCGCTTCCACACCCTGCCTATCAACGTCCTAGTCTTGAACGGCTCTTAAGGGAAATCTAATCTTGAGGTTGGCTTCCCGCTTAGATGCTTTCAGCGGTTATCCAATCCGAACGTAGCTACCGGGCAATGCCATTGGCATGACAACCCGAACACCAGCGGTTCGTCCACTCTGGTCCTCTCGTACTAGGAGCAGATCCTCTCAAATTTCCAACGCCCACGGTAGATAGGGACCGAACTGTCTCACGACGTTCTAAACCCAGCTCGCGTACCTCTTTAAATGGCGAACAGCCATACCCTTAGGACCTGCTTCAGCCCTAGGATGAGATGAGCCGACATCGAGGTGCCAAACACCGCCGTCGATATGAACTCTTGGGCGGTATCAGCCTGTTATCCCCAGAGTACCTTTTATCCGTTGAGCGATGGCCCTTCCATACAGAACCACCGGATCACTAAGACCTACTTTCGTACCTGCTCGACTTGTGGGTCTCGCAGTTAAGCGCGCTTTTGCCTTTATACTCTATGAACGATTTCCGACCGTTCTGAGCGCACCTTCGTACTCCTCCGTTACTCTTTAGGAGGAGACCGCCCCAGTCAAACTACCCACCATACATTGTCCTCGGTATTGTTATACCTGAGTTAGAACCCCAACATGACCAGGGTGGTATTTCAAGGATGGCTCCACAAATACTGGCGTATCTGCTTCAAAGCCTCCCACCTATCCTGCACAAGTCAGGTCAAAGTTCAATGTAAAGCTGTAGTAAAGGTTCACGGGGTCTTTCCGTCTAGCCGCGGGTACACAGCATCTTCACTGCGATTTCGATTTCACTGAGTCTCTGCTGGAGACAGCGCTGCCATCATTATGCCATTCGTGCAGGTCGGAACTTACCCGACAAGGAATTTCGCTACCTTAGGACCGTTATAGTTACGGCCGCCGTTTACTGGGGCTTCGATCAAGACCTTCGCATACGCTAAGCCCATCAATTAACCTTCCAGCACCGGGCAGGCATCACACCCTATACGTCCACTTTCGTGTTTGCAGAGTGCTGTGTTTTTAATAAACAGTTGCAGCAGCCTGGTATCTGCGACTGCTAGAAGCTTACGGAGCAAGTCCTTCACCTCCAGCAGCGTACCTTCTCCCGAAGTTACGGTACCATTTTGCCTAGTTCCTTCAGCAGAGTTCTCTCAAGCGCCTTGGTATTCTCTACCTGATCACCTGTGTCGGTTTAGGGTACGATTCGTTTATGACTATAGTTTAGAAGCTTTTCCTGGAAGCATGGTATTTGCCACTTCGCTGTACAAGTACAGCTTGCTATCAGATCTCAGTATTAACAGCCCGGATTTGCCTAAGCCGTCTACCTACATCCTTCCACCTGGACAACCATCGCCAGGCTGGCATAACCTTCTCCGTCCCTCCATCACATCATAAACAAGTATCGGAATATTAACCGATTTCCCATCGACTACGCCTTTCGGCCTCGCCTTAGGGGTCGACTCACCCAGCCCCGATTAACGTTGGACTGGAACCCTTGATCTTCCGGCGTGCGAGCTTTTCACTCGCATTATCGTTACTCACGTCAGCATTCGCTCTTGTGATACCTCCAGCATGCCTTACGACACACCTTCACAGGCTTACACAACGCTCCCCTACCACTTGAAACAATTTTCAAATCCGCAGCTTCGGCTCCTAGTTTGAGCCCCGTTACATCTTCCGCGCGGGCCGACTCGACTAGTGAGCTATTACGCTTTCTTTAAAGGATGGCTGCTTCTAAGCCAACCTCCTAGCTGTCTATGCCTTCCCACTTCGTTTCCCACTTAACTAGGAATTTGGGGCCTTAGCTGGCGGTCTGGGTTGTTTCCCTCTCCACGACGGACGTTAGCACCCGCCGTGTGTCTCCCGGATATCACTCATCGGTATTCGGAGTTTGCATCGGTTTGGTAAGTCGGTATGACCCCCTAGCCGAAACAGTGCTCTACCCCCAATGGTGTTCGTCCGAGGCGCTACCTAAATAGCTTTCGGGGAGAACCAGCTATCACCGAGTTTGATTAGCCTTTCACCCCTATCCACAAGTCATCCCCTGGCTTTTCAACGACAGTGGGTTCGGTCCTCCGGTGCCTGTTACGGCACTTTCAACCTGCTCATGGATAGATCACTCGGTTTCGGGTCTATACCCTGCAACTAAACGCCCTATTAAGACTCGGTTTCCCTACGGCTCCCCTAACGGTTAACCTTGCTACAGAATATAAGTCGCTGACCCATTATACAAAAGGTACGCGGTCACCCCTCAAGGGGGCTCCCACTGCTTGTACGCACACGGTTTCAGGTTCTATTTCACTCCCCTCACAGGGGTTCTTTTCGCCTTTCCCTCACGGTACTGGTTCACTATCGGTCAGTCAGGAGTATTTAGCCTTGGAGGATGGTCCCCCCATCTTCATACAGGATTTCTCGTGTCCCGCACTACTTAATATGCTTCATTATATGTTTCGAATACGGGGCTATCACCCACTATGGCCAGTTTTCCCACACTGTTCTTCTACATATAAATCCGTCGGCTCCTCCCCGTTCGCTCGCCGCTACTAGGGGAATCTCTATTGATGTCTTTTCCTAAGGGTACTGAGATGTTTCACTTCCCCTCGTTCGCTTTCCAATAAATTGGAATACCTAGCTTACGCTAAGTGGGTTTCCCCATTCAGAAATCTCCGGATCACAGGATATTGCCGCCTCCCCGAAGCTTATCGCAGGCTGTCACGTCTTTCATCGCCTCTGACTGCCAAGGCATCCACCATGTGCGCTTAATTACTTGACCATACAACCCCAAAGGGTCTTTGTCAGCAATTATAACGATATCACCTTGATAATTTACGCTTGATTCAGTTCTCTTTACTTTGTAACCAACCCCTTGAGATAACAACTGATGTCATTAAAAGGTTGGTTACTGGTTAGACAATGGCTCAGTGAATGATTCATCGTCTAACCGTATTACAACTCATATCTATGTTTTTAAATAGTAATAACGTCTTCATCAGATCGTCATATTTCTTCTGTATAAAACAGAAGTAAGTAATTTATTATCTAATTAACTAAATAATCACTTAATTCTATTTTATATCTTTTTTACTCTCATATCCGTAATCCAATATGGTGGAGCCAAGGAGAGTCGAACTCCTGACCTCCTGCGTGCAAGGCAGGCGCTCTACCAACTGAGCTATGGCCCCGTATCGGGATAAGTGGTGGGTCTGATAAGACTTGAACTTATGACCCCCGCGTTATCAACACGGTGCTCTAACCAGCTGAGCTACAGACCCTGAGAGCTTGCTAAATCAAAGAACAACTTGTTGTGAATTCTTGCTGACCGAATGCGTCAATAAGGAGGTGATCCAGCCGCAGGTTCCCCTACGGCTACCTTGTTACGACTTCACCCCAGTCATCAACCACACCGTGGTGAGCGCCCTCTAAAAGTTAGGCTACCCACTTCTGGTGCAATCAACTCCCATGGTGTGACGGGCGGTGTGTACAAGGCCCGGGAACGTATTCACCGCGGCATTCTGATCCGCGATTACTAGCGATTCCGACTTCATGGAGTCGAGTTGCAGACTCCAATCTGGACTACGATAGGCTTTTTGAGATTCGCATCACATCGCTGTGTAGCTGCCCTCTGTACCTACCATTGTAGCACGTGTGTAGCCCTGGTCGTAAGGGCCATGATGACTTGACGTCGTCCCCGCCTTCCTCCAGTTTGTCACTGGCAGTATCCTTAGAGTCCCCGGCCAAACCGCTGGTAACTAAGGAAAAGGGTTGCGCTCGTTGCGGGACTTAACCCAACATCTCACGACACGAGCTGACGACAGCCATGCAGCACCTGTATTCTAATTCCCGAAGGCACTCCCGCATCTCTGCAGGATTCTAGATATGTCAAGACCAGGTAAGGTTCTTCGCGTTGCATCGAATTAAACCACATGCTCCACCGCTTGTGCGGGCCCCCGTCAATTCATTTGAGTTTTAACCTTGCGGCCGTACTCCCCAGGCGGTCTACTTATTGCGTTAGCTGCGTCACTAAGGAATCAAGTTCCCCAACGACTAGTAGACATCGTTTACGGCGTGGACTACCAGGGTATCTAATCCTGTTTGCTACCCACGCTTTCGAACCTCAGTGTCAGTATGATGCCAGGAGGCTGCCTTCGCCATCGGTATTCCTTCAGATCTCTACGCATTTCACCGCTACACCTGAAATTCTACCTCCCTCTCACCTACTCTAGCCCAACAGTATCAGATGCAGTTCCCAGGTTAAGCCCGGGGATTTCACATCTGACTTATCAAGCCACCTACGCTCGCTTTACGCCCAGTAATTCCGATTAACGCTTGCACCCTCTGTATTACCGCGGCTGCTGGCACAGAGTTAGCCGGTGCTTATTCTGCAGCTAATGTCATCGCTAACGGGTATTAACCGTTAGGTCTTCTTCACTGCTTAAAGTGCTTTACAACCAAAAGGCCTTCTTCACACACGCGGCATGGCTGGATCAGGGTTGCCCCCATTGTCCAATATTCCCCACTGCTGCCTCCCGTAGGAGTCCGGGCCGTGTCTCAGTCCCGGTGTGGCTGATCATCCTCTCAGACCAGCTACAGATCGTCGCCTTGGTAGGCCTTTACCCCACCAACTAGCTAATCCGTCTTAGGCTCATCCAATAGCGAGAGCGCAAGCGCCCCCTTTTCCCCGTAGGGTGTATGCGGTATTAATTCGAGTTTCCCCGAGCTATCCCCCACTACTGGGCAGATTCCTAAGTATTACTCACCCGTCCGCCGCTCGACGCCTGGTAGCAAGCTACCATCGTTTCCGCTCGACTTGCATGTGTTAAGCCTGCCGCCAGCGTTCAATCTGAGCCATGATCAAACTCTTCAGTTTAATCTTGCTATGAAGCTCTTTAAAGAAGCTTCTAAACTTGGCTCATTCTATTACTAGCAAATTTGCTTTCCGTATGTTTCATATAATGAATTAACTTCGAGTTTTTCTGCTATTAAAGAATGATAATTTTTATAGTTAGTCACTTACCCGAAAAGAGTAAGTCCCAACTTTAATTTTTAGCATTCTAAATCAGCAAAAATCCACACAAGTTGTTCTTTGATTTTAGCTTTTAAATAGTTGACTTAATACGTCGTCCGTATTAAGTTGTGCTATAAAAGGATAATCTATTCTTCAATTCGAAGTAGTTAGCCTTAGTAGCGAGCCATCCAGTATATCATTAATTTGATTTCTGTCAAGCTTTTATTTTAATTCGTTTCATCAGACTTCAAAACCTAACCAATTGGCTAGCACTTCCGTTGTCCCGATGAGGTGCGTATTATA
>NZ_FUGD01000082.1 GCF_900162815.1 Psychrobacter pasteurii
AGGTAGAGCAGGTTTGCGAATAAGAGGATGGACTTGTGCTGAGTGTGGCACATGGCATGATAGAGATATCAATGCTGCTAAGAACATCCTTGCGGTCGGGCTTGACCGTCTAGCGGTAGGAATCCCCTCGGTTTAGCGAGGGGAGGAAGTCAAAACTGGGATAAACAATCCGTGCGATGGGCTGAGTGTTAATACTTGAATAATAAAGGAAGGAATAATGAGCTGCACAAAACAGTCGATGCTAAACGATGAACAAGATACGGCTTTTGCAAAAGAATCGAGTGGGCTGTGGGTTACGCCTCGCAGTTGGCTTTTTGTGCCCGCCACTAGGCCAGAGCGCTTTGATAAGGCGGCTAATAGTGGGGCTGATGCGGTAATTATTGATTTAGAAGATGCGGTAGAGTCAGCTGATAAGCCTCAGGCTCGAGAACACATCGCAGAGTATGTCGCACAATATGATAAACGTAAGACAGACAGAGCGGAGGTAGCTTTAAATTCTGGCACAACCGAGTTATGGCTGCGACTTAATAACGATGCTCATTTAACTGAAGATTTAGTTTTATGTCAATCATTGGCTGCACATGAGGTTATTTCAGGGATAGTTTTACCCAAAGTAACTAAAGCCTCACAGGTTGAGCTCGTATTTGAGTCGTTAAAATTACCTGTAGTGGCACAAATAGAATCAGCTCAAGGCATAAGTCAGCTAGAGGCCATTGCCCAAAGTGAAGGATTAATGGCGCTTAGCTATGGGCGATTAGACATCAGTAATGAGCTTGATTTAACAGCGGGCTCTCAAGCAGAGCAAGACTTTTTTACCCATTTACGTATTCAGATACGTTTGGTTAGCCAAGCTCATAATCTCACAGCGCCAATAGAAAGCATTTATGCGGATTTTAAAAATGAGACAGCAATGAAAGCGACTGCAGGCTATGTGTCGGATTTAGGGTTTTCAGGGATGCTGTGTATCCACCCGCGTCAGGTCAATATTGCTAACCAGGCTTTTAAAGCCAGTGACAGTCAGCTGGCTTTTGCCACAAAAGTTATCGAGCATTATCAAAAAACAGGCGATAGTACTTTTGCCATTGAGGGTGTGATGGTCGATTTGCCCGTTATTTTGCAGTGTCAAAGGTTGTTACAGCAAAGCTAAGCCAGCTTAGACCTTTTATAAGGCCGCTTCTAAAAAATAGAAGTCTGCCATTAGGTTGAAGAGCTATGTTGAAGGGCTTATCTGACTGACTAAGTCGCGTAATTTATCCCATTCAAAGAAGTCACCAGGATCAGTTTTTCGTCCTGGAGCAATATCACTGTGCCCCGTTAGATGACGGTATGTCTTGGGGTAGACTTTATAAATAGCAGCGACCACACTGGCCAAAGCGACATATTGTTGCTCAGTGAAAGGCTGATGGTCTGAGCCTTCTAGCTCAATTCCGATAGTATAATCATTACATTCAGGCTTACCTAAGTAGCTTGAGCGCCCGGCATGCCAAGCTCTGTCTTCAAAGTTCACTAATTGGGTAATCTCACCATTTCGCTCAATAAATAGATGAGCCGATACCTCCATGCCTTCGATGGTTTTGAAGTACGGATGTGCCTTCCAATCCAAAGTGTTGGTAAAAAAGGCTTTCACATAATGCAAGCCATTGGCATCAGTCTTTTCAAATTCATCAGGAGGTAAGCTGATGTTGTGAATAACAATAGCGCTGATATCCGTGTCTTCTGGACGCTCATTGAAATTAGGGGAGGCCAGCCAAGTGGCTTGAGTTAAGCGCCCAGATTGAATATCAAAGGGTGTGAGTTTTGGGGCTGTTCTTGATTTGAAAAGTGTTTTTTTCATAAGTGGTTATTTTATCAAAATAAAAAATGGGGCAGCTTAATTCACTGTCATATAAGGTTAGCTGTCATAGAGGATATCAAGCGGTCTAATAGATCTTGCTGCCAATGGCTTTAAATAGGGAGCGTGGTATTATAAAAGCATATGGCAATATTCGCTTGAGCCTGTTCATTATACTCAATTAATAATAGGGTAAATCATGTTATCTGACAAATCTGCTGTGCTCCCAAAAAAGGCCTTGTATGGCTTGAGAAAAACGGCCAGTCATCTGGCTGTTGCTAGCGTCTTGGCCAGTTTGGGTTTAGGCCTATCTGCTTATGCCCAAGATCCTAAGCCAGCTGAAAGTGAAAAAGCTGACAGTAGTAGTCTTGATTCAGAGACAAGGGCCAGCTCTGATCGTGCTCAGTTGACACAGCAGCTTATTACTTTGGCTAAGCAAAAGAATCTGGCCGCTCATCCCAGCTGGCTACGACTGCATTATTATGAACAAACAAGTCGTCAGCAAAGTTCAAGAGAACAAAGCGGGTTATCAGGCTACAAAAGTAAAATCACCCACTCAGACTTCTTTATTAGTAAGGCAGGCAAGAGCGATCCGCAAGCTGAGCTAGAGGCCTTTATTACGGCCACAATTGAACAAAGTAAAGATGGGGATGAGAGTGTGGCTTGCCGCTTTCCTGCCCGGACTTATTGGTTAAAACAACAACTAGGCTTAGAGCAAGTTGAATCAGATTGTCCTGACTTTGATACTTGGCTACAAAAGCTTGATCCTAAGAGGTTGTCCGTGGTGTTTGCTGAAGAGTATCCGGACCGCCCAGTATCTGCCTTTGGTCATACCTTAATGTTGATTGATTCGACAGCGAGCCTTGCCGATCCCAAAGCCATTGATAAGGCTCATGCCCTTAATGATACTGTGGCGGGCAACCCAGATGACTCATTTATTATGTATGCCATCAATTCTGCGTTTGGGAGCTATGCCAATGACATTACTATTGAGCCTTACCCACAGAAATTAGCTGACTATCTGCAAAAAGACAATCGTGACGTTTGGACTTATGAGCTGAAGCTGACCGATGCTGAAGTTCAGCAAATTATGCGCCATGTCTATGAGACTAAAGACCTAGAGCTGCCGTATTACTTTACCCTAGATAACTGTGCCTCAGAGATATTGCGTTATATTGATGTGGTTCGTCCTGAAGGTAATTTACTCGAAGAGTTTACTTTGGCAGTAGTGCCTTCTGATGTGATTCGTCTGTTACAAAAAGAAGGCCTGATTAATCAACAAAACTATTTCCCCGCTGATGCTACCTTAGCTCAAGCTAAGCTCAATAATCCGCAACTGACAGATTTATCTAGCAGCAGTATCGATAGCAATCACCAGTTGGTTTCAACTCAACTAACCCCAGTGGATAATAACCCGCTTAATGCTCACTCATTACAGCGTGTTATGGTAAGTGCAGGCGCGCAAGATGATACGGGCTACTTAAGTTTGGCCTATCGCGGGGGATTTAATGGCCCATTAGATCGCCCCAGTGGTTATCCGCAGAACTTTCATTTAGAGGCGGGTATTGTTGAGCTAAGAGCTTATGCCGATGATGAAAAAAATAAAGGCAATCACAATCGAGTGGAGCTTCAAGAGTTGACCGTACTTCGAGGTCGCTCATTTAATCCAATAAATACCGCACGCAAAGGAGAGTCCTTACTATCGAGTTGGGGCGTTAATCTACAAGCTATCCAAGTCAAAGATGGTTCACAGATGAATGACAATTCACGCAGTGGAGATCCAGACAGCAGTCATCTGGTGGGAAGCTTTGGCTATGAAAAAGGGGTTTCAGTAGCCTTTGGAACTCCTGCAGCAGGTTCGGGTCAATTGCCTCCACAGCTTTGTTATGCCATGGGTACGGGATTGGCACAAGTGAGTAAGGGATTGCATAAAGGCTATCGAGTGGGGGCAGGCGTGAATTTAGGATGTCGCTACCAGCTAAATAGTAACACTCGATTAGTCGGTGAGGTTCAAGTGCCTTATTGGTATCACGGCAGCTCTGATAATGACCAACTAAAAGACAGCTATTGGCAACCTATCTTAAGTTTAGGCGCTCAGTATGATTTAGACAAAAACCAAGCCATTAGATTAAAAGGCAGCTATGAGCTGCAAGAGGGTATTGAAGGTCGAGATGATGTGCAGCTGGCGTATGTAAAATACTTCTAAGATCGTCTTTGGCTTTAAGACTCAGGCCTTTGTCTATTTTTAAAGATAGGCACAGACAGTTACACATAGTAGTATGGGCCTACCTACATGGAAATTACTATGATGACGCAAAAACTTATTTCTGACAGCAAGCCTGAGAGTGGTAACGAGCACGAACTTGAAGGAATGATATCCATTTATGACTTCTTGGACGGGATAAGCCAACTTAGCATTGCTGGGGTTATAGAAACTACTGCAATTGTCGAAGCGATACATCGTGAAATTGTACTGCGACCTTTAGGCCTGTTAAATCATAGATATGGTCGCTTTTGGCGTCAGGGTATTAGTAGCAGGGTCTATGGTGTGGTCAAAGGCATTACTTCCTTAGTAGGTCACAGCTTGGCTTTGGGCATCCATCAATATAGCCATTTTTTGGCGCCTAAAAATCCGCAGCCTTTACCAAATCATCTGAGTCTTGTGGTCAATGCCCTTAATGGAGTTATGGGAGATCACTTGGAGACTAAGAAAAACCCACTTGCCTTGCCAATGATGCTCTACACAAGTGAGGGTTTTCCTATCGCTAGCTTGAGTCAGGTGAGCCAAGCCGAAGCCTTGTCAGGTAAGGTAGCGATTATTCTGCATGGGCTATGTATGGGTTATCTTAATTGGCAGCCTGACAATGAGCAGGGCTTGGGTCAGAAGATCTTAAAGGCACAGCCTGATACTAAGGTGCTTTATCTCAATTACAATACAGGGCGGCGTATCTCAAGCAATGGCCACCAATTGTCCGAGTTATTACAAACGCTAATAACCAGCCATCCTCATATCACTGAAATCAACCTGATTGGGCACAGTATGGGCGGGCTAGTCTCGCGTAGTGCTCTTTATTATGGCGAAGAAGCTCAATATGAGTGGGTGGCGAAGGTGGGTAAGTTAATTACCTTGGGGACACCACATCACGGAGCAGTGCTTGAGCGTATTGGTGATTTTGTGCAGCAAACCATTAGCCGGTTACCTTTTGCTGGCTCGTTGGCTAAATTGGGAGATTTAAGAAGCGCAGGCATCATTGACCTACGTCATGGCAGCGTTCGAGATGAGGATTGGCAGTCGCTTTCAATACGTAGTGTGTTGCCTGATAACGAGCGCCATGCGACCCCTTTACCAAAGCATATCAAGGCCTACTTTTTGGCGGGCAGTTTGAGTGAAGAGGGAAATAACTCAAAGGGCAGTCATCTGCTTGGAGATGGACTGGTTAATATCAAATCAGCTCTTGGTGAACACACAAACGAGCATACCTTAGCTGTTCCAAAAGAGCGCAAAGCCCTGTTTTATGGGGTTGGTCATTTGGCTTTGCTGACTGATGAGAAAGTTTTAGATAAAACGGTTGAGTGGTTGAAGCTTAAATAAAACCGTGAAGTAATATTTTTTACTGAGTATTGGCAGCAATGGTCAAATCATAATTTCCTGTATTGCTAAGATTCATACTTTTTAAATCCACTCTTGCTCCAACACCAAGCCAACAATACCTAGCTAATAAGTTCGGCGCAAAAGAGGTATCTGTTACATTTTGATTGGCATGATATAAAGTAACATTAGCGATAACTTTTTGAGCGGGGTTACTTTTATTAATAAGTTGTGCATCTCTAAAAACGACAATGTCTTGTGGGGAGCTATTTACTCTTTGAGGGGAAGAGGATTGACCGACCAAAGTGAAAATATTAGGATTATCTCTTAAGTAGTTTTTAAGTAAATCATACTGATTACCGCCACGTGGCGCAGATGTACAGCTACTGATGGAAGCGATTCTAGTATAAAAATTGATGGTGGTTCAAAAAGTAGGCTGGAAAAAAACAGGCTGAGAAATTGATAAAATAGTGAAATGCACATCACACTACACATCAAATGCCCAGCCTGTCTAAGTGACAATACAAAGAAAAATGGCTTCAAAAGCTATGGTAAACAAAACTATAGATGCAAAGACTGCAAACGGCAGTTTATTGGCGACCATGCCTTAACGTACCAAGGCTGTCACTCCCAAAAAGATAGCAAAATACGCCATCTTATGGTCCGAGGCAGTGGCATAAAAGACATCGCTTGCGTTGAAAAAATTAGCAAAGGCAAAGTACTGGCCACCCTAAAAAAGTGTCACTACCAAATAACCCCCAAGCAAAGGCAATATGACTGTCTTGAAGTCGATGAGCTTTGGACATTCGTAGGTAAAAAGACCAACAAACAATGGCATAATTTATGCCTATCACCGTGACACAGGTGAAATTGTTGCCTATGTGTGGGGAAAACGAGACCTTAACACTGTCAAAAAGCTTAAAGCTAAGCTGAAAGCGTTAGGCGTAAGTTGTGCTAGAATCGCTAGTGATACCTGGGATAGCTTTGTTACTGGCTTTAAGGGCTTTACCCAAGTCATTGGCAAGTTTTTCACGGTC
>NZ_FUGD01000045.1 GCF_900162815.1 Psychrobacter pasteurii
AAAGGTAGAGCAGGTTTGCGAATAAGAGGATGGGCTTGTGCTGAGTGTGACACATGGCATGATAGAGATATCAATGCTGCTAAGAACATCCTTGCGGTCGGGCTTGACCGTCTAGCTGTAGGAATCCCCTCGGTTTAGCGAGGGGAGGAGGTCAATTGTTTGGCGATATCATCAAACTCTTCAATTTTACACTTAGTCCAAAACATACGGCACAATAGACGTTGTCTTGAGGTAAGGGTAGGATCGAAATAAAGCTCAAGCGATGACATACAGCCTCTTTTTTAGAAAGTTGATGTTGAATTAAGCGGGTTAAACATTTAATTGGCTAAAGTAAGTGTTCAATTGGCTAAAGTAGTAAGTATTATACGTCACACAAATTATGGCGTCAGTTACTTCTATCTTTAGCCAAGAAACAAGCTGGGTTATAAAGCATTTTATTGTAAATAAGCAAAAGCACCCTAAGTTTGCCCTAGGGTGCTTTGTAAAATTAGCCTATAAAGTTACTTCAAAGGATAGGTCTTCATAGCATAGTGACTGTAGCTGTATAGATTGAGCTTACAGCAGGCTGTCTAAGTGACGTGCAGGATCGCTTTCACGCGCTGCTAGGGCGTCTTCAACCGTTAAGCCAATGGCTTTGGCAACACCTTCACCGTAAGCAGGGTCACACCAGTAGCAGTTACGAATATGACGGTACTTAATAAAGTCCGGCGTTGGCTCGATATTGCGTGCTGTGTTGTCAAATAATACTTGTTTTTGCTCATCGCTCATTAAGTTGAATAAAGCACGTGGCTGACTGAAGTAGTCATCATCGTCTTTGCGGAAGTTCCAATGTGCGGCATCGCCATTAATCTTTAATGGTGGCTCAGCATATTCAGGCTGTTCTTCCCACTGATGGAAGCTGTTTGGCTCATAGTGTGGGCGACCGCCATAGTTGTCATCAGCACGACCTAGGCCATCGCGATGATTGCTTGAATATGGGCAACGTGGCTGGTTAACTGGGATTTGATGGCTGTTTACGCCCACACGATAACGCTGTGCATCCGCGTAGTTAATTAGACGGTTTTGTAGCATTTTATCAGGAGATACGCCAATACCGGGTACTAGATTACTTGGAGCAAAGGCTGCCTGCTCAATATCTAAGAAATAGTTATCTGAGTTCTTATTTAACTCAAATTCGCCCACTTCAATTAAAGGATAATCACCTTTTGGCCAAACTTTGGTTAAATCAAACGGATGGTATGGTACTTTTTCGGCCTCTTCTTCTGGCATAATCTGTACGTACATCTTCCATTTTGGGAAGTCGCCTTTTTCGATAGATTCAAATAAATCTTTTTGGTTGCTCTCACGGTCCATACCGACCACTTCAGCGGCTTCAGCATCAGTTAAGTTCTTGATACCTTGCTGAGTACGCATGTGGAATTTGACCCAGAAGCGTTCGCCGTCTTCATTCCAGAAGCTGTAAGTGTGTGAACCAAAGCCGTGCATATGACGGTAGGAGGCAGGGATACCACGATCACTCATCACAATGGTCACTTGGTGGAAAGACTCAGGGAGAAGAGTCCAGAAGTCCCAGTTATTGGTGGCTGAGCGCATGTTAGTGCGAGGGTCACGCTTAACCGCTTTGTTTAAATCAGGGAATTTGCGTGGATCACGTAAGAAGAATACTGGCGTGTTATTACCCACTAAGTCCCAGTTACCTTCTTCAGTGTAGAATTTTAGAGCGAAGCCACGGATGTCACGCTCGGCATCTGCTGCACCGCGCTCACCGGCTACGGTACTAAAACGGGCGAACATTTCTGTCTTTTTGCCCACTTCGCTAAAAATCTTAGCACGGGTATATTTGGTAATGTCATTGGTAACGGTAAATGTACCAAAAGCACCAGAACCTTTTGCGTGCATGCGGCGCTCTGGAATCACTTCACGTACGAAGTTGCCCAGTTTTTCATTTAACCAAACATCTTGGGCCAGTAGTGGACCACGAGGACCAGCGGTTAAGCTGTTTTGGTTGTCAGCAACGGGAGCACCATTGTTCATGGTTAATTTTGTTGGGGCGTATGGGCATTTTTTATCACTCATTGCGATCTCCTTATGATGAGGCACGGGATAGTTTTTATTATTAAGCCATTAACGCTTAACATTTTAGGTAATCTATAAGTACAGCTCTTTTGGTTGGGTCTATTAAAGCCCATAATTAATGTTTTGTAAAATAAATTAATTTCAATATAATGATTGATTAAATATATGAAAATTGGTGCTATTCATTTTTAGTTAATCGTATTACCATCTAGCTTTTAACATATCAGGATTTTTCCTACTTTGGTGTTTCCTTTTTTATCAGGTCAGAAGATTTATGTCTCCAACCCTTATTGCTTATAGCTTTTTAGCAGGTGCTATCCTTTTTGAAGTGATAGGTACGACATTTTTGGTTAAGTCTGAAGAGTTTACTAAGGTAGGTCCTACTTTAGCGACAGTGGTTTTGTATGCTTTTTCTTTTTATTTTTTAACCAAGTCGCTAAGAGAGATACCGTTAGGCATAGCGTACGCTTTATGGGGAGGGATAGGGATTGTATTAACCGCAGTTGTGGGGCTAGTTATCTTTAAACAAACCATTGATGCGGCTGCCGTGGTAGGTATTGGTTTAATTGTTGCAGGTGTGGTGGTTCTAAATTTGTTTTCCTCTTCAGTGGGTTAAACCCGGCTATCAATAATAACCGGATAGCCTTTATGTTCAATAACAGTGGCTCTTACCCCGTATAAATTTTCAATCGTCTCTTGCGTAAGCACTTCAATAGGTCGGCCGGTTTGAATAACTTGGCCGGCTTTCATCATGACCACTGTATCGGCAAATTGCGCCGCTTGGTTGATATCGTGTAGCACAATGACCACCGTCTTTTTTTGCTCATGAGCCAAATTTCGTAGAGCTCGCATGAGTTGACCTGAGTGATACATGTCCAGGTTATTTAACGGCTCATCTAGCAGCAAATAGGGCGTATCTTGGCAAACAATCATGGCAATAAGTACCCGCTGCTGCTGTCCGCCGGATAAGGTAGATAAGTAGCGGTGTGCCAAGTCTTGTAACTCAAACCTCTCAATAACCTCCGCCACTTTTTGATGATCAGCAGTCGTTGGTCGGCCTTGATGATACGGGTAGCGGCCGAACATGAGTAACTCTTCCACCCTAAGTCTTCCTTGAAGCTGATTGCTTTGCGCCAATATCGCAACCGTCTTGGCCATAACTTTGCTATCGGTATCTGCAATATCATGCTCACCAAACTGTACCGAACCACTTTGCAGTTGCTGCAGGCGTGACATGACGCTAAACAAGGTGGATTTGCCTGCCCCATTGGGCCCAATTAACGCAATCACTTGCTCATCCTCTAAGCTTAAGCTGATATTATTTAAGATAGTGTGGTGATCGATTTGATGGCTTACATTATTAATGGTAATCATAAAGATATTCAGCTGTCAGGTATAAAAATAGGGTGAAAATTAGGGAAATATAACAGTAAGTATTAAAGAAGCAGCTAAGCTAGTTTATTAATCACTTAGGCCACCTGCTTGCGATACTGCTTTAAAATCAGGCCGATAAAGACCACACCGCCGAGCAGTTCAATCACAACTGACAACACACCGGCCATATTTAGCATCCGTTCAAATAAA
This sequence comes from Psychrobacter pasteurii, assembly GCF_900162815.1. GTDB lineage: Bacteria > Pseudomonadota > Gammaproteobacteria > Pseudomonadales > Moraxellaceae > Psychrobacter > Psychrobacter pasteurii. Next base: position 3,661 of record NZ_FUGD01000045.1, read on the forward strand.
GTTTGGCCAAGTACTAAGGTAATCATGGACACCAAGCTGACCAAAACGATACGCTCGCTGTGATACATGCTGTGGCTTATGCGGTTGGTCAAGGCGCAGACTAATAAGCCCAAAAATACGATAGGACCAACAAAAGCGGTAGCGGTAGCGACCAGTACTGAGATGATTACCAATAAACGCAAGGTCAGCCCTTGATAATTAACCCCTAAGCCAATGGCATCAGCACGTCCTAGCATCAGCACATCAACTTGAAAGCGCCAGCGCCAAATTAGCCAAGCACTGATAATGCAAATGGTGAAACTTAGCCACATCATATGACTGTTGGTGATGTTAAATTGAGCAAAGCTGGCGGCTTGTATCACCACGAAATCTTCAGGATTAATCAGACGCGCTACTAAGCTTGAGAGGCTTCTGAATAGCACCCCAAAAATAATCCCTGCTAAAACTAATCGGGATAAAGACTGCTGCGTCCGAGCGAAAAGCAGCTTAAATAGCAGTAGCGAGGCACCCACCATCAGTACAACTTCAATACCAAACTTTAGTAATGGCTGGCTATTAAAGGTGTTGACCGCCCCCAAAAAGAATACCAATAGACTTTGAATAAGGATGTATAGCGAGTCAAAGCCTAATAAGGCTGGGGTTAAAATGGGGTTGTGGGTGAGACTTTGAAACAGGAGAGTAGACACCCCGATACAATAACCCACGATCATTAAAGACATAAGTTTTTGACCACGAAACGGCAGTACAAAGTCCCAGTTGCCATTGGCCTGCAAGGTCATAAAAAGCACGCTACTGATTATCAAAGCCAGCAAAGCAAGCCACACCGGTTTGCTAAATACCAAGCCTGGATTGATGTCTAAATTGGTGTGAGGGTTCGTTGGTCGAGGTGCTGAGGTTTTGCTGTTCGATGGCATAGGCTTTGAGCTAGGATAGGTCATCGTAGCAGCAGAGGGCTGAGATAAAGAGGGGGTGGAGGCTTGCTTGGTTGAATTCATAATGAACTTAGTTGGCAAAGAGTCAGTGAGATATAAAGCTTAAGATTGACTGTAAGTAACCGGTTTTGAGTTGGGATTGGCGTTTGAGATGAGCTTAGAGCGTGAGGGTTTGGACGGCTGACTTGGCTTAGGGTTACGCAATAGTAGCCATAAAAATACCGCAGCACCAATAACGCCAAATACCGTAGCTACAGGGATCTCAAAAGGATAGCGGATACTGCGGCCGATTACATCACACAGCAGTACTAAGCTTGAGCCAAATAAAGCGACGGCAGGCAAACAGCGGCGTAGACTGTCTCCCATTAAGCGACTGATAATATTGGGTACTACTAATCCGACAAATGGTATAGCGCCCACGGTCACGACCACCACGGCGCTAATCATCGCCACGGTCAAAATCACAAACCAGGTCATCAAATGCCGATTGACGCCCAAGTTAATGGCAATGGCATTACCTAGACCTACAATGGTCAGCTTATCGGCCAAAAAGTATGCCACTAGAGCCAAAGCACCTGTCATATACAACAGCTCATAACGCCCCGCCAAAATGGTAGAGAAGTCACCAAAGCGCCATACCGACAGCATCTGCAAAGACTCAGTCTGATAAGCAATAAAGGTGGTAACGGCCTCGATAATCCCACCAAATACTATGCCCACCAAAGGTACCATTAAGATATCCGTGGCTGGCAGGTACTTAATCAAACGCATAAAAAGTACCATGCCGGCAATGGCGCATAACGTGGCAATCATCATTTTGCTTAATAAACTGCTAGTGGGAAAATATAAGCTGACCAAAAGTAAACCCAGCCCTGCGCTTTGGGTAGCGCCCACCATGGACGGATCGACAAAGCGGTTTTTTAATACCACTTGTAAAACCATTCCTGCCACAGCCAAAGAAGCACCGGTCAAGATGATGGCCAATGTGCGCGGTAGACGGCTAACCAGCAACAACTGTAAATCGTTACTGACCGACTGCTGAGTCAAGGCTTGCCACAGCCCTTGCCATGAAAAATCTGCCACACCCAGCGATAAGCTTATCAGAATTAGAGCCACCAATAGCAGCACACTTAACGTGTTGAGCAGCCTAGGGGATAGCAAAACATGTCGAGCTTTAGGTTTGGCAGAAAAATCAAACATAACGGTCTTTATTTTTACTGTAAAAATTGAGGGATAAGCGTGCGCTTATTGAGTGCTTTCAACTGTTTCAGCTTTGCTTAGAGCATCGGTTACGGTCTTGGCGTCTTTTAACCACTGATAGTAACCACCGAAAGCCAAGTAAGCGTCTGGGCTTAGGTAGACAATATGCTTGTTTTTCCATGCTTTAGTTTGGTGCATTAGTGGGTTGTCCAATACCGCATCTGCGCCCACGCCTTCTTCACCAATGGCTGAGCTTCTATCTAGCACAAATAACCAGTCTGGATCGATTTTTTGTAAGTATTCAAAAGATACGGGTTGACCATGTCGGCCATCTTCAATCTGAGTATCAGCAGCAGGAATATCAAAGACGGTATGTAAGAACCCAAAGCGAGATTTTTCGCCATAGGCTGAGATTTTATTGCCGTTTACTAGGACAACCAAGCCACTGCCTTTACCGGCACTGGCGGCTTTGGCCTGCTCGATGGCTTGATCAATGTCTTGTTGTAACTGAGCGGCTTTATCGGCTTTGTTAAAAAGCTTACCTAAATCAGCTAAGCGCTGTTTGCTAGACTCATAAATATTTTCAGTATCTAAGGTCAGGTCTAAAGTTGGCGCCATTTTGCTAAGGGCGTCATATTTTTCTGCCATACGAGAGCCAATTAAAATGGCTTTGGGCTGCATTTGGTTAAGTGCTTCCATATCAGGCTCGAATAAAGTACCGATATTCTGGCTCTCTGGGGCACCCGCCGCTTTGAGATTGTCTAAATGTAAGTTGTCAGGCAGACCAGCTACAGGTACTTCTAAGGCAGCCAAATCTTGCATTAAAGTCATGTCATAAACGGCCAAAGGGTTAGGGTTTGCTGGTAAGGACACTTTACCGCGGGTAGTCTCAATGGCCACTTGTTGAGTGCTGTCAGCTTGAGCTTGATTACTGGTTTCATCAACGCTGGATTGTGCCTGGGTCTCGGTTGAGTTGATTTGAGAGTCAGGCTCTTGAGGGGAGCAGCCCATAAGCAAGCCACTGACCATTAAAGTTAGTAAGGCTGATTTGGCTTTTAAGGGCAAAGGGCTTGCTGAGCGGTTAGCAGAAAAGGTATTCATCATAAAAATACTCGCGTCTTATCTTTTAAGAATTATGTTTTGAGTAATTAAACTGGTTTTTATAAACTAAAAATCGAGGCAGGCCTCGAGTAGGGAAATCATTGTTGGCTATAATACGCTCCTAAATTTAAAAAGTAAATGATAATTATTACTATTTGAGAGTTAGTCTAAGCATTTTATTTATTATCACCCAAAGGGAGTAGGGAATTAACCACATGTACTGCTTTTGCTTAATATTTATTAATAATAGGGGTTGGTATATTGAAGGCAATTGTAGGTAAGTGTGACTTATGGATTATCCACCTTAAGCCTCACTTACCTTTTTTTAATTGCACAGGAGAATTATCATGCATGCCAAAGAGCTGCTTGAGCTTGAGCGTCGGGATATTAGAGCGCTGCATTATACCTGGATTGCTTTTTTTCTAACCTTCTATGTTTGGTTTAATATGGCGCCTCTTGCTACTTCGATGTTAGAGGCTGAAAGTTATTTAACCCCTGATCATATTAAATTATTCTTAATTGCCAACGTGGCTTTAACCATCCCAGGCCGAGTGGTGGTCGGTATGGCGCTAGATAGGTTTGGCCCACGTCGAGTGTTTTCAGTATTGATGGTGGTTATGGCGATACCTACTTGGTTCTTCGCCTTTGGGACCAGTGCGATGCAACTGTTTGTCTCGAGACTATTTATGTCGATAGTTGGGGCAGGCTTTGTGGTCGGTATTCACATGACTGCTCTTTGGTTTAAGCCCAAAGATATAGGCTTTGCTGAAGGTTTTTATGCTGGCTGGGGTAACTTTGGGTCGGCTGCTGCGGCTATTACTATTCCCACCGTAGCGTTACAATTCTTTGGGGGTCACGATGGATGGCGCTGGGCGATAGCACTGTCAGGGTTATTGATGGCCCTGTATGGGGTGGCTTATTGGTTCTTAATTACAGATGGTCCCACGGAAGATACCCATAAAAAGTCCAGAAAGTCGGGTGCTTTAGAGGTCTCAAGCTGGCGTGATTTGTGGTTGTATTGTCTGTTTACTATCCCTTTATATGGCGTGCTAGGTGTTTTGGTTTATCGCACTCAAAATATGGGTTTTTTAACTCAAACAGGAGCGATAATCTGTTACGCAGTGATAGCTGTTGTGGTGGTATATCAAATTTATAAAGCATTGAGTGTCAATATCCCTATGCTCAAGGCAGGCATTCCTGAAGATGATAAATACCCTTTTAAATCGGTAGCAGCGTTAAACGTCTCTTATTTCGCCAACTTTGGAGCAGAGCTTGCCGTAGTATCTATGCTACCGATGTTCTTTGCTACTACTTGGAAGTTAGATCCAACTGCAGCAGGGTTAATTGCCTCTACTTTCGCTTTTGTGAACTTGTGGGCACGCCCTTTGGGAGGCTATATTTCAGATAGAATCGGTAACCGCCGTTTGGTAATGCTGGTATATATGTTCGGAATTGGTATTGGTTTTGCCTTAATGGGAATGTTAAATGCAAGCTGGCCCTTATTCATTGCTGTGGTATTTACCATCAGTTGTTCGGTGTTTGTACAGGGCGCAGAAGGGGCGACTTTTGGTATTATTCCATCAATTAAACGCCGTTTAACGGGTCAGATATCAGGTATGGCAGGTGCTTATGGTAACGTGGGTGCTGTGTTCTACTTATTTATTTATACCTTTGTAGAGCCCAATGTGTTTTTTTATATCATTGCTGGTGGTGCCTTCGTAGCTTGGTTGGTTTGTTTCTTATGGCTAGAAGAGCCTGATGATGCCTTCGGTGATGAATACAAAATGTCCTCTGTAGACATAAAGATGGCAGAAGAAGAAAGATTGGCTGAGCTTGGTAAGTAAATCAATATAGTTTTTATATTGCAAAACTTATATCCCAAAAAAAAGACACCTCACGGGTGTCTTTTTTTGGTTCGGCCTCATCAGCGAAGCAGTGTTTATAAATCCAAGCTATTGACTGCCCAGACTGCAACATCAACACGCGTACGAAGATTGGTTTTATTTAAAATATGCTTTACGTGCACTTTAACTGTAGATTCTGAAATGCCCAGCTCATTGCCAATCATTTTATTGCTATGTCCTTTAGCAATCATTTTGACCACTTGAAGCTCACGACTCGTCAAGTTACTCACGATATCATCCAGATTAGGAGTGCGTAGGGCTTGAGCCAGTACTGCAGCCAACCGTGAACTGACTACCAGCTCACCACGTAAGGCTTTACGAATATCTAAAGCCACTTGTTCAGGCTGCATGTCTTTTAGTAAGTAGCCATTAACGCCAAGCTTTAACGCATTATGGATATCATCTCCACTATCAGAAACTGTAAACATTAATATTTTTGATTGATTGCCCTGGCTACGAATCTTCTCTACGGTCTCCAGGCCACTAAGACCAGGCATATTTTGATCTAAGATAACTAAGTCGACCTCGTTATCTTTAAGATAAGCCAGTGCTTCCTCACCACTGCTTACATCAGCAATGACATTGAAGTCAGATTCCAAATTTAATAAATCCTTCATGCCACGGCGCAGCATAGGATGGTCATCTACCAATAGAATCTTAGCAGGAGAGGCTGAGGTATAAACTTTAGAGGACATAAAAACTCACAGGTAATGAAAGTTAAAGTGTAAAAACAGTTTGAATTAATGGGTTAATACATGGTTTAAAAGGTTAAAATTAAAGCCCTTACATCTTAAATTCGATTATTTGATAAAAAACTCAGGGGTAAATTGTGCTTTTACGAGCGTGCCTTTAAGCTCATTTTTGGTCACTTCTAACATACCGCCTAAGCTTTTAGCCCGCTCTTGCATAATCATCAAACCATGATGATGAGTCTGATCATAGTCATTAGAGATCCCTTTTCCATCATCGCTAATGGTCAGAAGTACATCGTCACTTTGGTTTACATAACCAAAATCAATCTGCACATTTTTTGCATTGGCATGACGGCAGATATTAGACAAAGCTTCTCGGGCAATTTGAATGACATTCACTTGCTCTGAGGCATTTAGATTCAAGGACATGATTTGGTTGTTAACGCTAATATTTAGCCCACCTTTTTCGGCAAACTCATCAGCAGAGTTATGTAAAGCTTCATCAAAGCTGTCATCATTTAAGCTTAGGCGGAAGGTTACTAAGAGGTCTCGTAGATGCTGATAAGCAGAGGTCAGTCCCTCTTTGATATTAAAGATAGAATCAGTCACCAATATGAGATCAGGACTATCGCAATGGGTGTGCTGTAGTCTTCTTTCTAATATGGTGACTTGTATTTTTAAGTAAGACAAAGACTGAGCCAGTGAGTCGTGCAGCTCTCGAGCAATGGTTGCTCGCTCTTCAAGTAAGATAATCTGATGCTCTTGTTGACGTTGTTGTAATAAGAACATGGCAGTGCTTATTAGGTTAGTCAATGCGATGATGGCCTCTTTATTATCACAAATTAGAGCCTTGGTCACTGAACTGTCTTGATCTGTTAGCTGAGAGTCTTCCTCTATTAAAGGAATACGACCAGGTTCAGATTCAGCCTTGAATAATCTAGAGGCAAGGGCAGACTGCTCTGTAGGATGACTGATTCCTAGAGATCTTGGTCGAACCCTTAATTCACCATACTGAGACTTTTGATGACGAATATCAAAAGATTCAGTATAAACATTGGTCTTAATTAAACAGCTAGCACAGTCTAGCGTAGAGCATAAATCTCTTAAAGCACTACTGTGGATAGCAATGGCATCTTTGTTATCAATTAAGTCGTTTTTGAGACACAAAGTGAATTCTAGTTCAGGAATAATCTTGCCAAAATCGGCAATCAAGCGGTTGAGCTCGACGATACTGACCTGAGTAGTGGTTAGATATTTGGCAAAATCATACAGTAAAGACAGCACTTTATTGGCTTTAGTTAAATGTGCTGTCTTAGAGGCAACTTCACTTTGTAAATACAAATGGTTTCGCTCAATGGTGCTGACCATGTCATTAAAAGAGTTACCTAAAGCCTCGAATTCACTATAGCCTGAGATTGACACTCGGGTATCAAGTTGACCTGCAGTGAACTTCTCTTTCGCTTGCATAAGCTTTCTAATAGGCCCTAAGACCTTTTTTCGAAGCTCTTGTACTGCCCACAACATGACGCCCATCATAAATATTAGCAACAAAAGCTGAAATAGCTGCTGTTGGTTTTGACGTTGCTCATTTCGGTGTTGTAGCTGAGATACCACAGCATCTACTTTGTGGATATAGGGTAGGGAGGCTGTATAAAACCCTTGTGCATCATTACTTAATAGTAAGGGCTGCAACTGCTGATGCCACTGGTTCTCAATTCTATTTAGCTGATCGTCTATACGTTTATTTTTATTGACCCACTGCTGCTGATAAAGCTGTAATTGCTTATGGCGATAATCCATATCTGCAATTAACTTATCCATCTGTTGTGAGTTATGGAAGTCTGATGCCAATAAAAAGCTAAAGCGGTACGTGGCCATTCTTATGGAGCCGGCAGTATTGATAGCTTTGGCGTCGTTTTGAGCGGCCCATGCCAAAAACCCACTAGTTATTGCTGATCCTAAAAACAACAGGATAACCAGCACAATCGCCAGTGGCGTTCGCACCATAAAAGTATTGGGAATGAGTTTAAAGGGCATAGTTAATGGGCTTTAGTAGTAAAGATAAAGTATGACACAGATGAGTAGGCAGTATAAGTTATCACTGACCACTGAGGCTTTGACATACTCCTAAAGTAGTAGTTAATTGGATTTAAGGCAAGTTACCCACTTAAGCCATGGGATTAAACCCTTATAACCATACTAAATAGCAGGGTATTACATTACCTTTTACTTATCGAACAAATATACGTGAGTGTTACTAATTAACATCACCTAGTGAGGTAAGTATGAGTAATCGAAAAGAGGAATTAAAAGGGGGAAGAGTTATTACTGACTGGCGCCCTGAGATGGAAGATTTTTGGCAAAATGGGGGTAAGCAAGTTGCCAGCCGTAATTTATGGGTCTCCATTCCAGCTCTGCTGCTTGCTTTTGCGGTATGGATGGTTTGGAGTGCGGTCATTGTTAATCTTCCAGAGATTGGCTTCGACTTTGATGATGGTCAGCTGTTTTGGTTAGCGGCATTGCCTGGATTATCAGGAGCAACGCTACGTATTTTTTACTCCTTTATGGTTCCTATATTTGGAGGCAGACGTTGGACCGCTATTTCTACAGCGTCTTTATTAATTCCGGCTTTATGGATGGGGTTTGCAGTACAAAACCCCGAAACACCTTTTAGTGTATTTGTCATAATTGCTCTGCTTTGTGGATTTGGTGGCGGCAACTTTGCCTCATCTATGTCAAATATATCCTTCTTTTACCCAGCTAAAAAACAAGGAACAGCCCTAGGTCTAAACGCAGGGCTAGGTAATTTAGGGGTGTCAGTTGTCCAGTTTGTAGTGCCTTTAGTGATTGGCTTTGGAATTTTTGGTGCCTTAGGCGGTGCTCCACAGCTAACCGCTAGTGGCAAGGAGCTGTATTTACAAAATGCTGGCTTTGTATGGGTCCCCTTTATTGTTGTGATCTCATTAGCAGCTTGGTTTTTGATGAATGATATTGCTTCTGCTAAGGCTTCTTTTAAAGATCAGGCGGTAATTTTTAAACGTAAGCATAACTGGATTATGTGTGTGCTTTATATGGCCACTTTTGGTTCGTTTATTGGCTTTTCAGCAGCATTCCCTATGCTAATCAAAAAAGCCTTTCCTGATGTGAATGCATTACAGTTTGCCTTCCTAGGTCCTTTAGTAGGTGCTTTATTCCGCCCTGCAGGAGGCTGGATTGCAGATAAACTAGGCGGGGCGCGTGTTACTTTTTGGAACTATGTCATTATGGTTATAGCGGTGGGTGCGGTCATGTACTTCTTGCCCAGTGAGACCCGCGAAGGTAGCTTTATGGGATATCTAGTATCATTTATGGTGCTGTTTATCACTACGGGTATTGGTAACGGCTCAACCTTCCGCATGATTCCAGTCATCTTTAAAAATGTCTTAGAGCGTGAGCATCCTAATCAAGTAGGTACAGAGCCACTGTTCGTTGAGATTCGTAAGGAGTCAGCTGCTGTGGTTGGTTTTACTTCTGCTGTTGCCGCTTACGGAGCCTTCTTTATTCCTAAGATGTTTGGCTCAGGACTGGGTGTCTATGGTACCTTCATAGCTCTGATTGCATATTACCTAGTTTGTATTGTGCTGACTTGGTGGTATTACAGTCGCAGCAATGCTGAGGCTCCCTGCTAAATTGCGCTAGTTAATCTTGTATTTATTAATCGATACAGAACTGCTTACTGTTGCTATTTTTAAAACACCGCTTTTAAAGCGGTGTTTTTTTATGAGGAAAATAAATCTGGTTACAAAAAAGTAGGGTGTCTTGAATTTCTAAAAAGAAAAAATTAGCCCTCGTCTGCTGTCTTACTACTACCTCTAAAGTAGTAGCAGACTGCCTATCTAAGCTGATATCGGAGTTGATTGCTGACCTCTAGAATACAAACCATCTAAAGATATCTATTGCTCATGCACTGACAGCATTAAGGATACAGGCTGCTGTTCTGAGCTTTTCTGTACATCGAAGTCTTAACCTAGAGGATAGCAATATGAGCCATTTACTCGACCAGTTCCGTTTTTTTAAACGTAAAAAAGGGGAGTTCGCTGACGGTCATGGCGAAGTAAGAGATGAATCTCGTGGATGGGAAGACGGTTACCGTAACCGCTGGCAGTATGACAAAGTCGTCAGATCTACGCATGGCGTAAACTGTACCGGCTCTTGTTCTTGGAAAATCTTTGTTAAAAACGGTCTGGTAACTTGGGAGACGCAGCAAACCGATTATCCACGCACGCGCCCAGACCTACCAAACCATGAACCACGCGGCTGTCCTCGTGGTGCAAGTTATAGCTGGTATATGTATTCAGCCAACCGTGTTAAATATCCAAAAGTGCGAAAGCCACTACTAAAGCTTTGGCGTGCAGCCAAAGCACAACACGCTGATCCAGTTGATGCATGGGCCAGTATCGTAGAAGACCCTGCCAAAACCGTTGAATACAAATCAAAACGCGGTATGGGCGGCTTTATTCGCTCTACTTGGAGCGAGGTGAACGAAATCATCGCAGCCAGTAACGTTTACACGGCCAAAACCTACGGTCCAGATCGTATTATTGGTTTCTCGCCAATTCCTGCGATGTCTATGGTTAGCTATGCTGCCGGTAGCCGTTATTTATCGCTTATCGGCGGTGCTTGCTTGTCATTCTATGATTGGTACTGCGACTTACCACCAGCGTCACCGATGACATGGGGTGAGCAAACTGACGTGCCTGAATCAGCAGACTGGTACAACTCAGACTACATCATCGCATGGGGCTCTAACGTACCGCAAACGCGTACGCCTGACGCTCACTTCTTCACTGAGGTGCGTTATAAGGGTACCAAAACAGTCTCTATCACGCCTGACTATGCTGAAGTCTCAAAGCTAACCGACCTTTGGTTAAACCCAAAACAAGGGACGGATGCGGCTGTGGCTCAAGCATTCTGTCACGTAATTATCAAAGAGTTTTATCTAAAACAGCCAAGCGATTATTTCATTGATTACGCCAAGCGTTACACCGACATGCCAATATTGGTCATGTTAGAAGAAGACGAGAGCGGAAGCCGCCGTCCGGGCCGTTATCTACGTGCGTCAGACTTAGTTGATGACTTAGGTGAAGAGAATAACCCAGAGTGGAAAACCATTGGTTTAAATAACGATGGTGAGCTGGTATCACCACTGGGTTCAATTGGTTATCGCTGGGGTGAAAAAGGCAAGTGGAACTTAGAGCAAAAGAGTGGCTCAACCGGTAAAGACATCGACTTAACCCTAAGCCTAAAAACCGATAGCGATGAGCAAGAAGTTTGCGATGTGACTTTTGACTACTTTGGTCATACCGAGCACCCATACTTCACAGCGGTACCAGGTGAGGCACTACAAGTTAAACATATTCCTTGTAAGACGGTTACTTTAGCTGATGGAAGCACTGTCAAAGTTGCAACTGTGTTCGACTTAACCGTAGCTAATTTAGGTGTCGACAACGGTCTAGGCGGCGAGCATGTCACAGACGATTATAACGACGCTACCGTACCTGGCACGCCAGCATGGCAAGAAGTCATTACTGGTTTATCACGTGAAAAAGTCATCCAAGTGGGTCGTGAGTTTGCGGAAAACGCTCACAAAACACACGGTAAATCGATGATTATCATCGGTGCCGGCATGAACCACTGGTATCACCTAGATATGAACTACCGCGGCGTGATTAACATGCTGATGCTGTGTGGTTGTATCGGTAAATCAGGTGGCGGCTGGGCACACTATGTGGGTCAGGAAAAACTACGTCCGCAGACTGGCTGGTTACCACTGGCGTTCGCTCTAGACTGGCACCGTCCGCCACGTCATATGAACGGCACAAGCTTCTTCTATAACCACAGCTCACAGTGGCGTCATGAGACCGTATCGGCGCACGAAATCCTATCGCCTCGTGTGAATAAGAAGTTCTTCCCTGAGCACATGCTTGATTACAACATTCAAGCCGAGCGTGCGGGCTGGTTACCATCAGCGCCACAGTTAAACCGTAACCCGCTATCTATTGTGGCTGCGGCCAAAGCGCAAGGTAAAGAGATTGAAGAGTATGTCGTGGATTCACTGCACGAGGGCAGTTTACGCTTTGCGTGTGAGTCACCTGACAATCCTCAAAACTTCCCACGTAATATGTTCATTTGGCGCTCAAACTTACTGGGCTCATCAGGTAAAGGTCATGAATACATGCTTGAGTACTTCTTAGGCACCAAAAACGGCCTAATGAGTGAAGAGAACTTGCCAGGTGGCTTGCGTCCTAAAGAAGTGGATTATGTGGAAGAGGGTCCAAAAGGAAAGCTTGATTTGGTAGTAACCCTAGACTTCCGTATGTCGTCAACTTGCTTGTATTCAGACATCGTGTTGCCAACCGCAACTTGGTATGAAAAAGATGACATGAACACTTCAGACATGCATCCATTTATTCATCCACTAACGGCAGCAACTGACCCTGCTTGGGAATCAAAAACAGACTGGGAAATCTATAAAGGCATTGCCAAAGCTTTCTCAGAAGTATCAGTGGGTCACCTAGGCGTTGAGACGGATGTGGTCACGCTACCGATGCAACACGACAGCCCGGGTGAATTAGCACAGCCATTTGGCGGTACTGACTGGAAAACAGCGGGTGAGAAACCAGTACCGGGTAAAAACTGCCCAATGATTAAAGTGGTTGAGCGTGATTATCCTAATACCTATGCCAAATATACCTCGTTAGGTCCTGCGCTTGAGAAACTAGGTAACGGTTCAAAAGGCTTGAACTGGGATATGACTAAAGCAGTCAAAGACCTAGGTGATTTAAACCACCGTGTGACCACGCCGGGTGTATCAGAAGGTCGTCCGCAAATCTTTACTGCGATTGATGCGTCAGAAACCATCTTGATGCTAGCGCCTGAAACCAACGGTGAAGTAGCCGTCAAAGGCTGGAAAGCGTTAGAGGCGTTTACTGGCCGTGAGCACGCGCATTTAGCGTCTGCAAGTGAGCACGAAAAAATCCGCTTTAGAGATATCGTTGCTCAGCCGCGTAAGATTATCTCAAGCCCAACGTGGTCGGGCCTTGAGTCTGAAACCGTGAGCTATAACGCAGGTTACACCAACGTTCATGAGCTGATTCCTTGGCGTACCATTACTGGCCGTCAGCAGTTCTATCAAGATCACCCTTGGATGCAGGCGTTTGGTGAGCAGATGCAGCAGTATCGTCCACCGATTGACACCAAAACCACGGACATCATGAAAGACGCTAAGCCAAATGGTAACAAAGAGATTGTACTGAACTTTTTAACACCACACCAAAAATGGGGTATCCACAGTACGTACTCTGAAAACTTACTTATGCTAACGCTAAGCCGTGGTGGTCCGATTGTTTGGTTATCAGAAAATGATGCTAAGTCAGCCGGCATTGAGGACAACGACTGGATTGAAGTCTTTAACGTCAACGGTGCGATTACAGCACGTGCGGTTGTCAGTCAACGCGTGAAAGATGGCATGACCATGATGTATCACGCACAAGAGAAACTGGTCAACATTCCAGGCTCTGAGCAGACCGGTACTCGCGGTGGTATCCACAACTCAGTGACTCGTACTATCTTGAAGCCAACGCACATGATTGGTAGCTACGCGCAGCAATCATACGGCTTTAACTACTACGGTACCGTCGGCTGTAACCGTGATGAATTCGTCGTGGTTCGTAAGATGTCGAAAATCGACTGGTTAGAAGACAAGCCAGATGATTCATTACCACAGCCATTACCAACGACTTTGGAAGGTTAAGACAACCTTAAACACTTTAATTTGGAGCACACCCCCATGAAAATCAGATCACAAGTAGGCATGGTGCTTAACCTCGATAAATGTATCGGTTGTCACACCTGCTCAGTTACCTGTAAAAACGTTTGGACCAGCCGTGAAGGTATGGAATACGCATGGTTTAACAACGTTGAGTCAAAGCCGGGTATTGGTTATCCCAAAGACTGGGAGAATCAAAACAAATGGAAAGGCGGCTGGATTCGTAATGCCAATGGCACGATTAACCCGCGTATCGGTGGTAAATTCAGAGTGTTAGCGAACATCTTCGCTAACCCAGATTTACCAGAGATTGACGATTACTACGAGCCGTTTGATTTTGATTATCAGCACCTTCAAACCGCACCCATTAGTAATCACCAACCGATTGCTCGTCCGCGCTCTGCCATTACCGGCAAGCGTATGCAGAAAATCGAGTGGGGCCCTAACTGGGAGGAAATTTTAGGGTCAGAGTTTGAAAAGCGTCGCCGTGATAAAAACTTCGACAACGTGCAAGCAGACATCTATGGCGAGTATGAAAACACCTTCATGATGTATCTGCCACGTCTATGCGAGCACTGCCTAAACCCAACCTGTGTGGCGTCTTGCCCAAGTGGTGCGATTTATAAGCGTGAAGAAGATGGCATTGTACTGATTGACCAAGATAAATGCCGCGGCTGGCGTATGTGTATCTCAGGCTGCCCATACAAGAAGATTTACTATAACTGGAAATCGGGTAAATCTGAAAAATGTATATTCTGTTATCCACGTATTGAAGCGGGCATGCCAACGGTATGTTCTGAAACCTGTGTTGGCCGTATTCGCTATCTTGGCGTGCTTTTATATGATGCCGATAAGATTGCAGAAGCGGCTGCAACACCAAACGAGCAAGACTTATATCAAGCGCAATTGGATGTGTTTTTAGATCCAAATGACCCAAAAGTAATTGCGCAAGCTTTAAAAGATGGTGTCCCTCAGTCTGTCATCGATGCGGCGCAGAAATCTCCTGTTTATAAGCTGGCGATGGATTGGAAACTGGCACTGCCGTTACATCCAGAATACCGCACCTTACCAATGGTTTGGTATGTACCGCCTTTATCACCAATCCAAAACGCTGCAGAAGCGGGCAAAGTGGGCATGGACGGTCTAATCCCAGATGTAGACAGCTTACGTATTCCACTACGTTATTTGGCTAACATGCTAACTGCTGGTGATGAAGAGCCGGTACGCATGGCACTAAAACGCCTATTGGCTATGCGTAGCTATAAGCGTATGCAATTGGTCGAGAAGCAAGAAGTACAAAGTATCTTAGACGATGTGGGCTTAACCAAGCTACAAGTGGAAGAGATGTACCGCTACCTTGCTATCGCTGATTATGAAGATCGTTTTGTTATCCCAACCGCGCACCGTGAAGAGGCAATGAGCGATGCGTTTGCTGAGCGTAATGGTTGTGGGTTCACCTTCGGTGAAGGCTGCTCAGGTAGTAATGATGTCAGCATGTTTGGTCAGAAAAAAGCCACTCGCCGTGACTTCATTGACACTGTTCAAAAGTGGGAGGTGTAGGATGACAACGCTAACTCAACAAGTAAAGGCGAAAGCATCAGATATGCCAGTGATTGGCGATTCAGATATGAAGGTTTTAAAAGTATTAAGCTTGCTGATTGACTATCCTACCAATGAGCTATTTGAAGGCGAAACTCTAACAATCTGCAAACAGATAGTTAGCAGCTCACCTCTAATGAGTCCTGAGGTACGTCAACAAATCATCGATTTGATCGATGACATGGTTGAGATTGGTAGCTTAGAAGCTCAAGCCCGTTACGATGGTCTTTTTGAGCGTGGCCGTTCTTTATCATTATGGCTTTTTGAGCATGTACATGGCGAGTCTCGTGACCGAGGTCAGGCCATGGTGGATTTGATGGGCCAATATGAAGAAGCTGGTTTTGAAATTGGGCTAAAAGAGCTGCCTGACTATCTGCCTATGTATTTAGAGTTCTTAGCATATCAAGCCGCAGAGACTGGCGATGAGATTCAAGTTCGTATGGATATCGCTGATGTCAGTCACATTATCGCGATGCTTGCAGCAAGGCTTAAAGATAGAGACAGTTTGTATGAAGGTTGTTTTAACGCACTGCTACAAATAGCTGGCAAGCCACTGGATCCAGTTGATGCATTAGAGGAGCAAGTGCAACAAGAGCAGCGTGACGATACTTTTGAAGCCCTTGACCAAGAGTGGGAAGAAGAAGTGGTTGATTTCTTAGGGGCGCAGCAAGAAGAACGCTGCCCATCAAGCACTCATAACCTTGCAAAAGGTATTGCGATAGACCGCAATGTGATGCCACCAAAACAAGTCGATGCCCCTGTGCATTGGGTAGATTTCGATAAACCGAAATCGGTTAAACAGCCTTAAGGAGAGAGAGGACATGAATATTGCAGATCCTAGTGTACAGTCTTTAGCCAACCTAAGCTGGCTACAAATATTTTTATTTGGCATCTACCCATACATCGCCTTAGTGGTCGCTATTGTGGGTACTTGGGCGCGTTTTGACTTGTCACAATACTCGTGGAAGACCGGCTCATCACAAATGCTACGTAACAAAAACATGCGTTTAGCAAGTAACTTATTTCACGTCGGTATTATCGTCGTTTTACTTGGTCACTTCTTTGGTATGTTAACGCCGCACTTTATTTATGAACCGTTTATTAGTGCAGGTCATAAGCAAATATTGGCCGTCGTGGTAGGGGGTATTGCTGGGGCGGTGTGTTGGGTAGGTATGGTGATGCTGATGTGGCGTCGTTTTACGGATGATCGCATCTCAAACACCTCCTCTTTTAGTGATAAGTTGGTGTTGATACTGCTGTTTATACAATTGAACTTGGGGCTAATTTCAATCTTCACCTCTATGCAGCATCTGGACGGCTTAACCATGATGAATCTAGCAGGCTGGGCACAAGATATTACTATCTTAAGGCCTTGGCATGCCGCAGCTCGTATCGAACAAGCTGACCTGATTTATCAGCTGCATATGGCACTGGGTATTACGCTGATTATGATTTTCCCGTTCACACGTTTGATTCATATCATCAGTGCACCAGTGTGGTATTTGGGCCGCCGTTATCAGATTGTTAGACAAAAACAATCGCAGTAGAAAGTCTCACAAAAGTGATACAACGAAGATTGGTGGGGTAGATTTATAAGATTCATTTTATATGAATGTTATGATAAAATAGCTTTCATTGTAGCCAACGCTGCAATTTTCTATCCCATCAATCATGATTGCTGCAACTTATTACTGATAGGCAATCACTAAGGAAGTAAAAATGGCATCACCACAAACACTAGCTGTTGTTAAACAAACGGTTCCTGTCCTTGAAACACACGGCACTCAGATTACAACGGTGTTTTATCAAAATATGTTTGCCGAGCACCCTGAGCTGTTGGATATTTTTAACGAAACCAACCAAAAGCTAGGACATCAGCAAAGCGCTTTGGCAACCACTGTTTTAGCGGCTGCAAAGCACTTAGAGCAATTAGAAGTGTTGCTACCGCAAGTGATGCAAATAGGCCATAAGCACCGTGCCTTACAAATTAAACCTGAGCACTATCCCATTGTCGGCAAACATCTATTAGGCGCTATCAAAGAGGTGCTTGGCGATGCGGCAACCGATGAGATTATCAACGCTTGGGCTGAGGCCTATGATGAGATTGCTTCGGTGTTTATCAAAGTTGAAGCAGATATGTATCAAGAGGCCATGTGGTCAGGCTTTATACCTTTTAAAGTTATCAAAAAAGAAATCACAGGTTCTGATATCGCAGCTTTCACAGTACAACCTGAAGACAATAGCTTTGATGTTAGCCGCCTACCATTGACAGCAGGTCAGTACATTACGGTTAAAACAGATCCTGAGGACAGTGATCATATCGCATTAAGACACTACTCATTGTATTCAGTCGATAGTAGTGAAGGTCTAAAGTTCGCTGTACGCCGTGACAACAAAAATGAGCACCGCGGATTGGTATCTAATCATTTACACGATAAGGTTAAAGTAGGCGATACCCTATTGTTATCAGCCCCTGCTGGTGATTTTAAATTAAACCAATCACTGATTGAACAAAATGATATCCCATTGGTACTAATCAGTGCTGGCGTGGGTGTAACCCCTGTACTTGCCATGCTTGAAGCACAAGTTAAAGCTAATCCAAAGCGTCCTATTATTTGGGCCTATGCTTGTCAAAACCAAGATTTCCACGCTTTTGATGGTCGGGTTAATGCTTTATTAGAGCAAGCAGAACAGGTACAAAAAAGCACGTTCTACTTTGAAAGCAATCAGTTGTTAAACGAAGAGTGGCTAAAAACCCTACCTAACCCAGCAGATGTCTATGTCTGTGGCTCCATGATATTTATGGACAGTATGATCGATGGGTTAGCCGCTTTAGAGCACAGTAACGACTACATTCACTACGAGCCCTTTGGTCCAAAAATGAGCCTAAGTGCTGGTTAAACTATTTACGTTAAGAAGTCATTAATACGCTTTTGCTAAAGCAAAACCACTATAAAGCTTACTGATTTTTTTGAATTGGCTTTATAGTGGAGTATGACTTAATGGAGTAAAACATGACGGCAATGACCTATGATCCAAGACAAGTCGCTGATGATAATATTCGCATTATGCCGACCTCAGATGATCTAAAGAAACCACATTCTGACCAAGAGTTTATTGAAAAAGCATTGGCGGAGGAACGTAGCAATCATAAAAATTTAATTGCTTCTAGTCGCGAAGAGTTGCCAAGTGTTTACGTCAATGGTGTCATGATTGACAAACAGGCCATTGCACAAGAGCTACAGTATCATCCAGCACCCACCAAAGAAGATGCTTTGTTCCTAGCGACTCAAGCCTTGGTAGTACGTGAACTATTAAAGGATGCTGTACTTAATGATGAGGCACTTGGTCAAGAGGCTTGGGATAGTAATGAAGAACAAGCCATTTCAGACTTGATTGATAAAAACGTAAATGCAGCCACTCCTGAAAATGAGGTCTGTGAGCGTTACTACGAGCAAAACAAATCTGACTATAAAACTGCTCCAATTATGTCGGTACGTCATATCTTGTTAGCCAGTCTTCCTGAAGATGGCGAAGAGCGCTTAGCACGTAAAAAACAAGCGTACGAGCTGATTGAGCAAATCAAAAACAGCAACAATCCAAGTGCTGAATTTATTGAATTCGCTCGTCAGTATTCAGCTTGCCCCTCAAAAGAGCAGGGCGGAGAGCTGGGTGTACTTAGCCAAGGTCAGACAGTGCCTCAGTTTGAGTCCGTAGTATTTACTATGGATGAAGGGTTGGCACCAAGTCCTGTTGAAACCCGTTATGGCTTTCATATAGTCGATGTGATGGATAAGCAGCCGGGCGTTCAGCTTGAATACTTGCAAGCTAAACCTGCCATCGCTAATAAACTGGCGCAGCAAGCTTTCCATCATGGGCTATGTGATTATCTATATGTTCTTGCTGAGCAAGCAGATATTGACGGCATTCAAATGGAGCTGTCTCAAGAGAATGTATACCGAGGGTAGGATAATAGTTAAATAGCTGCCCTTGAATATATTTTGATAAAGACATAATAATAAGGAACTATTATGAAACGAGCTGCTCAACTCCAGCCATTATCTCGGGAGCATCACCAAGGATTGGTTATCTCCCGCCATGCCAAAGAGTGCGCCAATGATGTTGAAGAAATTGCCAAACATTGGACCGCTTTGACAGACTATATTAATAAAAATATGACCAACCACTTTAAAGTGGAAGATGATTTAATGCTGGCTAAGCTTGAGCCTTATCGATACAGCCACCCTCAAGTAGCAGAGGTTATCGATCAAATAGCGGATCAGCACAATAAATTATACCAACTTATCGAGTCACAAAGCCTTAGCGCTGCTCAAGTGCAGGAACTCGGCAGTGTGTTGTATGATCATATTCGTTTTGAAGAACGTGAACTGTTTCCACTGGCTCAACAAATTTTGTCTGAGCAAGAGCTACAAGCTATTTATGATGCCAGCTCCAAAAATGTTAAGCGCGAAGAAGAGAACCGATAAGCTAGAACCCCGACAGGAAGTCGTTAATTTAACTTATCGTGCGTAATTCTCCACCTATAATCTTTGATTTAGGTGGAGATGTCAGCACGGGAGAGCTAGTCAGGACGTTCTTGTTTTTCGATATATTGCCTAATTGTATCAATGGTAGCACCGCCAGTGCGCAGCAAACAATATGCTCTAGTCCAAAGTACAGGCTTCCAGTAAAACTCTGCCAAATGTTCTGCAAATTCTTTTCTCATCAGTCGGCTAGTTACTGTTTTTAGATTATTGATAAACTTATTTGGCATGATATTGGGGTGCATATCAAGCAGTAAATGCACATGGTCCGCTTCTTCGTTGAACTCTAACAGCTCAACCTCCCATTTTTAACAAAGGTCAGTTATGATTTCTTTTAGCCTATCAAGCATAGCCCCAGTAAAGCATTTTCTACCGTTTTTCGTGACTAACACTAAATGATAAATTAGTTTATAAACACTGTTGTCATGGGATTTTAATTACTTACTCATAATTGATATCAAATAGAAGTGATGCTAGGTTATATCTCTATTAAAGACGACTTCCAAGCCATGCTCAAAGCCTATAAATATCGCATTTACCCAAATCGTGAACAGCAGGTGCTTATCGAAAAGCACTTTGGCTGTAGCCGTTTTGTGTTCAATTGGGCGTTGGCTTTGCAAAAACGCTACTACGCCATGTTTGGTAAATCTTTATCACGCACTAAAATTCAAAGCCATTTAGTGAAAAAGAAAAAGAAAGCTAGATTTGCATGGCTTAGTGAAGTTAACAGCCAGTCATTACTAAATGCTTTGCTCAATGTGCATACCGCCTTTACCAACTTCTTCAAAGGTCAGGCTAAGTTTCCACGTTTTAAATCTAAAAAAATCCCACAGCGAAGTTATCAATGCCCCCAACACTGCACCGTAAACTTTGAGCAAGGCATGATCAACCTACCTAAAATAAAGGGTATTAAGACCGTATTTAGCCGTGAGTTTGAGGGCAGGGTTAAGACAGTAACGATTAGTAAGACAGCAACAGGCAAATACTATGCAAGCGTACTAGTTGATAATGGTGAAGCACTGCCGACATCAACCACAATAGAGCCTAGCTTGACTGTGGGTATTGATTTAGGCATCCGCCACTTACTTAACTTATCAGACGGTAGCAAGTTTGATAACCCAAAACATTTAGCCAAAGCCAGTCAAAGACTTTCTGCACAGCAAAAAATCTTTGCCCGTAAACAAAAACAAAGTAAAAACTATCAAAAACAAAAATTAACGGTTGCTCGTATTCATGAAAAAGTACGTAACCAGCGCTTAGACTTACACCATAAAGTCACGTATAAACTGATTTGCGAAAACCAAGCGACCAGTTATGCGATTGAAGATTTAGGTGTGAAAAATATGGTAAAGAACCGTAAACTTGCCAAAGCCATTAATGATGTTGGCTGGGGACAGTTTGTTACCCTGCTTACTTACAAGGCGAATTGGTATGGTAAGAATATCCTAAAGGTAAATCGGTTCTTTGCCAGTAGTAAAATTTGTTCGCATTGTCATCACAAATTAGACAGTCTGCCGTTATCGGTGCGTCATTGGACGTGTCCTAGCTGTCAAACACAGCATGACCGTGATATCAATGCAAGCAATAATATACGCCAACAGGCGTTAGCTGATGTAGCAGGACTTGCTACTGTGTAAAGAGTTCCTCCATGCCTATACCTATCAGCGTAGGTGGCATGGCGAAAGGTGGTGACACAATCCTAGATTGAAGTTACTATGGGTCGCAAAGATTCCCCCACCATAACCGCTAGGTTTGGTGGTGGGAGTAGGTCAATCTCTAACTATAATAGTAAGGAAATAACATGAGCCATATTGTCATTCCAAGTCACTGGAGAGTGAAACGCTCCACACCATTTTTTACCAAAGACAACATTCCACCTTCATTATTAACCCATCACAATACTGCCGAAGGTATCTATGGGCAAATTTGTGTGATGCAGGGTACTGTCATTTTTTATGGTTTTGCTGATGAGCAAGCGACTGAGCCTGAAAAAAGAATCGTTATTAACGCTGGCGAGTTTGCAGTGAGTCCGCCGCAGTACTGGCACCGTGTTGAATTAAGTGAGGATGCTCAGTTTAATATCAACTTTTGGTCCGAAAAGGATCATGAGGGCAGTAAGGTGATGCAGCAATCCAAGATTCATAATCAGCCGATAGAGAATTTATTTGAAGATACAGATCGCTAGAAAGTAGTTATAACAGCAAAGCACAAAGGTCAAAAGTCAAAAGATAGACCCTAGTGACTTGATACGAGGAGGTCATTGATTAAGTGGACGCTATTTTATATGCTAACCTAATCGATGATTTCCTCTATCAATAAGAACAAGGATACTTTTATGACTACCACTATTTTTCATAACCCAAGATGCAGCACGTCACGTAATGCTTTGGCGCTTATAAAAGCGTCAGGGGAGACTCCAGAGGTGGTGGAGTATCTAAAAACACCACCGAGCCGTGAGTATTTGATTGAGCTATTAAATAAGATGCAAATGTCGCCACGTGAGCTTATGCGTAGCAAAGAAGCGGTGTTTACTGAGCTCGGATTAGACAATCCTGAGGTTAGTGATGATAAGCTCATTGACGCCATGATTGATAATCCAATTTTAATTAATCGTCCGATTGTCGTGACGGAGAAAGGGGCTGTGCTGTGTCGTCCTTTAGAGCGTATATTTGAAGTATTAGCCAATCCTGTGGCTGAGTTTACCAAAGAAAATGGTGAGGTTATTGTTAATCCTAATGCTTAGTGCTGTTGTGTTCTTATCATTGCAGTAATCAAAAGGTTAACTCTTAAACTCTAAACTCACCGTTTTATTGAGCCTCAAATACTTATGCCTTCTTACCCTTGTCTGTATTCTTTTCGCCGCTGTCCTTATGCCATGCGTGCTCGCCTTGGCATATTGTTTGCCCAGCAACAAGTTGAACTGCGGGAGGTTGTATTAAAAAATAAACCCCCACAAATGCTTGCCATCAGTCCTAAAGGTACTGTGCCTGTATTGCAACTGATGGATGGTAGCATTATTGAAGAAAGCCGAGAAATCATGGTGTGGGCGCTTGAGCAAAATGATCCTCAAAACTTGCTAGATGAGGCATTAAGAACTCAAGGGGATGAGTTAATTGACCAAAATGACAACGAGTTTAAATACTGGCTCGATCGTTATAAATACGCTGATCGTCATCCACAAATGTCTCAAGCGGACTATAGACAAAAAGGTGAAATCTTTTTACAGCAGCTAGAGGCTTTACTTAGTCAACACCGCTACTTGCTAGGTAATGAGATCAGTGTTGCGGATATTGGTGTTATGCCATTTGTGCGGCAGTTTGCTCATGTCGACCGTGAGGTTTTCTATAATCTACCTTATCCTAACCTACAGCGGTGGTTACAAGATTGGCTTGAGCACCCTCTATTTGTGCAAGCAATGACTAAGTTTAAACCTTGGGAAGAAGGCGATGAGTTGGTAGTCTTTGGGAGTTAAAGTAGGAAAGTAGGGTAGTCGAGTCGGTTAATCTCAATTGAGAAGCAATTTAAGTTACAAATAAGAAGCCGCCTAAATTTAGGCGGCTTCTTATTAAAGGTTGAAAATAGTGTTTTCATAAAGATTTTAAGCTAATTGAGCTAACAGTTTGTGACATTAAGATTTTGGGGGAATTAACTCGCCGCCCAAATCTTTCAAGAAATGCCGCATGTTTTCTGACAACTGTAAATGCGGACTCCCAGCAATTTTAACCTGCTCTAAATTTCTTAAACCTATTAGGCTTTCGGGTAAGGCTCTTAAATCATTGGAATAAAGCTCAATGCTTTGCAGCCGATGTAAATTACCAATAGACTCTGGCAAATGTTGCACCTTAGTACCTCGCATATCAAAGCTCTCAAGAGCTGACAAATTACCGAAATTATCTGGCAGTTTCTGCAACTGCCTTGAAAAGATATTCAGTGATTTTAAGTTTTTGAGGTCACAAACACTCTCAGGAAGCTCAGCAAAGCTAGGGTGTAAAAATACTAGCGTTTGCAAGCTATCTAATTGACCAAAGTTAGTTGGTAAATGCTTTGTATCCACCCCAACCAGTCTTAGATATTTTAGCTTTTTTAGATTGACTATCGCCTTCGGTAAGGTGTTAAATGCGCTACGCTCAACCTTTCTAACACCTTCTTTGTAGGTGATAGACTGACCAAAAAAGATATCAAGCGTTTTTATGTGGGGTAGGGACTCTGGGTCACGGGGAATCATAGAGTTAGGTACATTATTGGTATCTGCCCAGTCCCAAATCTCTTGTATCCAGTCTTCAACTTGAGTGTTTTGATTGTCAGTGGTGTTGTCAGTTTTCATAATACTTTCCTTTAGCGTCTTTATTAGATTAGGTGAAAATCGTTAAGTTTTTACAGTGCTTGAGGACCAGCACGTAAAACTGAATAATTAAAATGATATAAAGGAGTGTCAGAAAAAACAGACGTGAAAACACCTCCTAAACGACATAAAGCCTTAGGATAATTGTAGTTTTTAAAAGGGTTACTTCTAAAAAGGAGGGAAGGTAATATCGATGCGATAGAAGTTGAGTGACTAATTTTAGACATAAAAAATCTCCTAGTGCTCTGTCTGTGCCAAATAAAAAACGACACAGTCACCTTACAGAGCAAAAAGGAGTTGTGCGTTTTACCAGTCTTTGTTTTTCATCGCGCTGGAAGTAGCCATAAACCCACGATGTTTTTTTATCATATCAACTCATTTATAATTTGTCAAAAATAAAATAAGATGAATTTTATTCATGTTTTAAATGAGCCCTAAAAAAGCCCTGATAGTAGCTATCGGGGCTTTTGACTATAACTTTTGAGAGTTTTTAAAGGATTCTAATAGCCTAAAAATAAGCTCATAGAAATTACAGTAACTCTTTACGTAGCTGGGCTGGAGACTTAGGGGATAATAAACCAGGGGCTACATCAAAGACGGTTTTTGCGCCAGTTTCACCCGCTAAATTCATCTTATGAACGGCGCGGGCATAGGCCACTAGAACGCTAGAGGTAAACTCTGGGTTGCTGCCTAGTTTTAACGAAAATTCGATGGTTTGATTATTCTTCTCGTTTTCGGTACCACTAACACCACTGCGAATGACAAAGCCGCCATGAGGCATCTTTTGATGATCACGGTCAAAGGTTTGTTGGTCAATGAAGTGTACTGTGGTGTCATAGTCGGCGAAGTAATCAGGCATGGTCACAATAGCATTGCGTACGGTCTCTTCATCAGCCCCATCTTCTAGTACCACATAACATTCGCGAGTGTGCTTCTCACGGGTGCTTAGGGTAGGCTGCTCACCGCTACGGACTCGTTCCATAGCAGATTCTGAAGGTAGGGTATATTGTACGCCTGACTTAACCCCATCCACGCGGCGCACTGCATCTGAGTGCCCTTGGCTTAGGCCTTTACCCCAGAAGGTATAAGTCTCACCAACGGGTAAGATGGCTTCACCGTATAAGCGGTTGATAGAAAATAGACCAGGATCCCAGCCCACAGACAATAAGGCCACTTTGCCTGCTTGCTTAGCAGGAGTATCTAGCGACTCAAAGTACTCAGGAATTTTGGCATGTGTATCGAAGCTGTCAACGATGTTAAATAGCCCTGCAAGCTTTGGCCCTTGTTCAGGTAAGTCTGACTTAGAGCCACCGCATAAAATCAGCACGTCTATCTCATCTTTATATTGTGCAATATCGTCCATTGAGTACACAGGCACGCTATTGTCAATCAAGGTGACTGAAGCGGGATCACGGCGACTGAATACGCCGACCAACTTCATGTCTGGGCTTTGATTAATAGCGGCTTGGGCACCGCGACCTAGGTTACCATAACCGGCGATGGCAACTTTGATTACTGGTTGTGTCATTATGATTGGCCTTTTAAGTAATACATTTTAAGTCGTAAAGTGTGCGGTAAATTGCACTAAAATACATTAGTAATTTTAACCTTTTTGATTATATCAGAGCTGTACTTGGTTGAGCTAGGAGGATAAAGGTACTAAGATACTGTAGCGATTTCAAAAGCTAAATCTTGTTTAATCATTCACCCTGTAGCTACAATGGGATTTTTTTTCACAATGGAGACAACGTATGGATACAATGCTAACAACCCCAATCACGGATAAGTGCGCCTGGAAAGGCAAGGATATCGCGGATAAAAACGATTGGATAGTAAGATTAGATCAGCATTTGATATCTGTTCTAGATAGCGCTCTTAAGAGCATTCAAGCAAAAAATTTACAAGCCCCAAACTTTGAGAAAAGTGACGTTCCCATTGATGATGCCGCCTTTTTAACCTTAGTAGAAGAGGTATCCGAGGAATTAGAGAATGGTTATGGCTTCGTTGTGATAAAAGGCCTGGATGTTTCTGTTTATAACGAACAAGATTTAACAGATATTTATTATATTTTAGGCCTGTATTTGGGGATTCCTGTTATTCAAAACAAAGAGCGTCAGCTTTTAGGCTTTGTAGAAAATGTTGGCGATGCCAATGATAAGCAGACGCGAGTGTATCAGACCAATGAAAACCTGCCGTTTCATGCAGATTTATCAGATGTGGTCGGGCTACTTTCTATTCGTAAAGCCATGAAAGGTGGCGAGAGTAGTTTGGTAAGCTTTTCTGCTGTGTATAACACCATTTTGGAAGAATATCCTGAGTATCTGGCCTATTACTATCATCCAGCCTATTTAAATCATCTAGGAAAAGACGGCCCAGCGTTAACGCCAATGTTTAGCTACTGGGATGGCAAGCTGGCATGTCGCTATCTAAGAAAATACATTGAAACCGGACATGAGATTATGAATATTCCTATGTCTCGGGTGCAAATCGATGCGCTAGATATCTTTGATGAAATAAGCCATCGTCCAGAGTACAGATTGGACATGATGCTTGAGCCTGGAGATATTCAGCTGTGTAATAACTATGTGGTAATGCACTCAAGACAATCGTTTGAAGATTACCCTGAAAAAGACAGAAGACGTAAGTTGGTTAGATTGTGGCTAAAAGTTCCTAATGCCAGAACGCTTGCGCCAGACTTCCCAGGGAAAAATGGCTATACGTTGTAATTAAATTAGGGCAGTGCATAAATCACTTTTTAAAAACCAGGAACTTAGCTTCAACTCGGAAGAAGCGCTTATAAAGATGTATTAATGGAATGAAACAACCTGTGGATTCTCTTAGATTTAGAAAGTACCCCTCAACAACTGCGCTGCAATGCTTTGAAGCGGCAGCGCGGTTGCTGAGCTTTACTGGGGCTGCCCAAGAGCTGTATATGACTCAAAGTGCGGTGAGTAAGCAAGTCGCTCAGCTTGAGGATATGCTCAATATTTCCTTGTTTTATAGAACCTCTCAACGCATCTCTTTAACGCCGGCAGGTAAGCGTTATTATCTAGAAGTATTTAATATCTTAAGCTCGATTGAAAGCGCTACTGTCTCGTTGATGTCACATGTGGACAACGGAGAGACGTTAAAGTTATCCGCACATCCTACCTTTTGTGCGCGCTGGCTGATTCCTGCTTTAGCCGGTTTTAATGACGAATATCCTTCGATTAATTTAGATATCAAAGAGCAAGAAGGGCCGTTTTTTAATGAGGATCATGATACAGATGTCGCTTTTTTATATGGCGATGGGGTCTGGACAGGCATGGAGTCGGTCAAGCTGTTAGAAGAATATTGCATCGCTGTATGCAGCCCTGATTATTATGATAAACACATCAAGGCAGTGGATGCTGAGGATAATCACAAGCTGGCAGGTTGTACCTTGTTACACCTGAATTCACGACTGAGTGCTTGGTACGATTACTTTAAGCAGCAACAGCTTCATGTGGAAGGCACCTTTGTTGGGCCAAGATTTGATACCTTTCATTCCTGCATTTCAGCAGCCTTGTTAGGTTATGGCGTGGCACTGGTACCACGGATTTTGGTAACCCCAGAGATTAACAGCGGGGCATTGATACAAGCCGATGATTATTATGCCAAAACCAAAAGCGCTTATTACGTCACCTATCCCCTGACTTTGGGCAATAGTCAAAAAGTTCGGGCAGTCATTAAGTGGGTATTTGAGTATATGGACCGAGTTAATAGAAATTAAAACCAGTTCTATCAATGATTTAAATGCTGCCATAAAAAAAGGAATAGTTGCTCAACTTTTATTCGTTTGCCTGTTATTCGTGCTTTTGGTGAAATGAACGTATCAATCATGGAAGATATGAGACGTTTATGACCAACTTATACAATGTGACCGATGCCTTTACTATGGTGCATCCGCTCACCCTCATCAAAGGAAAAAACGCAGTCGTTTGGGACAAGGACGATAAGCGCTACATTGATTTTGTGGGCGGTATCGGTGTTTTAAACTTTGGCCATTGTCACCCCAAAATTGTTGATGCCATTCATCAGCAAGCCAGCAATCTTATTCACTATGCTTACAATGCCGCCGGTCATCAGCCGTATCAAACGCTGATGCCACGGCTTTGTGAGCTCATTCCTATAAATAGCCCTCTCTCAGGCATGCTCACCAACTGCGGTGCAGAAGCTACTGAGAATGCCCTAAAAATCACTCGTATCAAAACAGGCCGCGTTGGGGTTATTGCCTTTGACGGCGGTTTTCATGGGCGCACTTTGGCCGCGGTGAACCTCAATGGCAAAGTCGCTCCTTACAAAACGGGTCTCGGTCCTCTAGCCGGTAGCGTGTATCACATTCCTTTTCCAAGCCCAGATAATGGCATCAGCGATCAGCAGGCCATTGAGGCGTTAGATCGTATCAGCACGGTCGAAACCGATATCAATAACATCGGAGCCATCATTATGGAGCCGGTGCAGGGCGAGGGCGGTTTTCAGATGATGTCCAAAAGCTTTGCACAATACTTACGAGCCTTCTGCGATAAGCATGGCATCTTACTGATTATGGATGAAATTCAATCTGGCTTTGGTCGCACTGGCATACCTTTTGCCTTTACTCATTTAGAGATTGAACCTGATTTAATTCTACTGGGCAAGAGCATCGCTGGCGGTCTACCTTTGGGTGCGGTTATTGGTAAAGATTCAGTTATGAATGGACTGCCTAAAGGCAGTTTGGGAGGGACTTATTCAGGCAACCCTGTGGCCTGTGCGGCAGCCAACGCCACATTAGATATTATGGAGGAAGGGTCGGTTTGGGATTCTGCCAAAGCGTATGAGCAAACGTTAGTCAGCAATTTTGAGAGTTGGAAAGCTGAAGGCGTGTCTAACTGGTTACACAAGCTAACCGGCATTGGGGCAATGCGTGGTATTGAACTGCGTCACCCAAAACACGGCACCTCACCTGAGATTATGACCAAAATATTATCAGAAGCTCGTGATAAGGGCCTACTGCTGATGCCAAGTGGTAAGTATCGCCACATCATCCGTTTATTGCCGCCTTTGACCATTGAGCCTGAACTATTACAACAAGGGCTGGATATTTTAAAACAGGTGCTCAGCGCTCTACCTGATGAGTTGGCAGAAGTTTAATAAGGTGCCAATCAAACATAAAGCCAAATAAAAAATTCAAACAACACACTAAGTTAAACCATTAAGGTGACCATTATGACAGTAGTAGACTTTATGAAAACCGATGAGATTCGACATCAGTTCTCCCAAGCCATGTCGACGATGTACCAAAAGGAAGTGCCTTTATATACCGAGCTGATAGAGCTGGTAAATGAGGTTAATGAGTCGGTGATGCAGCAGCAACCTGAGATTAAGCAGCAGCTGATCAATACCGGTGAATTAGATAGGTTGGGGGCAGAAAGACATGGCGCAATTCGCTTAGGTACGGCTGAAGAGCTTGAAACCATGCGCCGTTTGTTTGCAGTGATGGGCATGTTTCCAGTCGGCTACTATGATTTAACACCAGCAGGCGTGCCGGTGCATTCTACAGCGTTTCGTGCGGTGAGTACCGAAGCCTTAAATATCAGTCCATTTCGAGTATTTACTTCTCTTCTGAGATTAGAGCTGATTGAAGATGAATCGCTGCGCAGTAAAGCTAAGCAAGCGCTAGAGAATAGAAATATCTTTACTGATAGGGCTATTGAGCTGATTGAAACGTTTGAAAAGCAGGGCGGTCTAACCTCAGATCAGGGTGAGGAGTTTGTGCGTGAGGCGCTAGAGACGTTCCGCTGGCATGAAACCTCGCCAATTAGTAAGTCGCTATATGACCAGCTATTAAGTCAGCACGGTTTGATTGCCGATATTGTTGGCTTTAAAGGTCCGCATATTAACCATTTAACGCCCAGAACCTTAGATATTGACTCGGTTCAAAAAGGCATGAGTCAGCGTAATATTCCGCCCAAAGATATTATCGAAGGTCCGCCACGCCGTAATTGCCCGATTCTGCTACGTCAAACCAGCTTTAAGGCGTTAGAAGAGGCGGTTAATTTTACACGAGAGACAGGAGAAACTGTCGCTGGGACTCACACCGCCCGCTTTGGTGAGATTGAGCAGCGCGGTGTTGCGTTGACCCCAAAAGGCCGTGCTTTATATGACGAGCTACTAAATGCGGCGCGTGCCAAGCTTGGTGCGACCCCAAACGCCAGTAATGCAGATAAATATTATCAGCTGCTGTCGCAAGAGTTTGAGGCCTTTCCAGATAATTATCATAGTTTGCATGAGCAGGACTTGGCGTATTTTTATTATCAATTAAATGAAGATGCAGTCACGGATTCAGTATCAACGCAGCAGGCTAACGAGCTTGTTAATCAAGGCGTGTTACGTATAGAGCCGATTGTTTATGAAGACTTCTTACCGGTGAGTGCAGCGGGCATCTTCCAATCGAATTTAAAAGAAGATAAGCAAAGCAGTTACCAAGGCAATTCAAACCAAGCTGACTTTGAAAAAGCTTTAGGTAGACCTGTTTATGATGAGCTTGAACTGTATCGTAAACTTCAAGAGCAAAGTTTAGAGCGTTGTTTAGACACGCTACAACTTGTTAGCTAAGCGTTTTTCTCAGACTTATAAGTTATTAGTTAAGCCATTAGCAGAGTCTGATTTAGTTATTCTTAAGTGTTTTAAATGCCATTCCAAAAGGGAATGGCAGCAAGAAAATTTTTATTTTGCAACCCAGCGGTGAGTTGGGTAGATTGATAGTGTGCAAAGGAATTCAATTATAATTAACGAAGGAGCAGTTATGATTAAGCAATACATGTCAGCTATGGGCGTTGAAGAGAGCCTGTATCAAAATGGTAACTTTGAAGTAAAGACCCCAATCGATGGGTCAGTTATCGGTAAAGTCACCCTTCATCAAGTCTCTGATGTAGAGACTCAAGTTTCAAATGCCAAAAAAGCGTTCAAAGAATGGCGCACTGTGCCTGCTCCAAAACGAGGCGAATTAATTCGTCTATTGGGTGAAGTGCTGCGTGAGCATAAAGAAGATTTGGGCGCATTGGTCTCTTATGAAGCCGGTAAAATCAAAGAAGAGGGCCTAGGTGAAGTTCAAGAGATGATTGATATCTGTGACTTCGCAGTGGGTCTGTCACGTCAGCTATATGGTCTAACCATCGCCTCAGAGCGTCCAGGTCACCACATGCGTGAGACTTGGCATCCGCTAGGAGTTATTGGTGTGATTTCGGCATTTAACTTCCCAGTTGCGGTTTGGTCATGGAATACAGCGCTGGCTATCGTCTGTGGTAACCCAGTCATCTGGAAACCTTCAGAGAAGACACCACTAACTGCGCTGGCTTGCCAAGCCTTATTTGAAAAAGCACTTGCCAAATTTGAGGGTGCACCAGAGCATCTATCACAAGTACTTCTGGGTGAAGCAGAGGTAGGTAATGCGTTGGTTGAGAACAAAGGCGTGGCCTTAGTTAGTGCAACGGGTAGTACCCGAATGGGTCAAATCGTGGGTCCAAAAGTGGCCAATCGTTTTGGTAAGTCGTTACTAGAGCTGGGCGGCAACAACGCTATGATCCTAACGCCAAGTGCTGACTTAGAGCTTGCTCTACGTGGTATTTTATTCTCAGCAGTGGGTACTGCAGGTCAGCGCTGTACGACCCTGCGTCGCCTGATTGTGCATGAGTCAGTAAAAGATGAAATCCTACCACGCGTCAAAGCCGCTTATGAAAATGTCAGCATCGGTCATCCGCTTGAAGGCAACCTAGTAGGTCCTCTAATTGACCAAGACAGCTTCGATAACATGCAAAAATCGCTTGATAATGCCAAAAAATCTGGCGGTAAAGTCACTGGCGGTGAGCGTGTGTTAGATAGCGAGTATCCAGAAGCGTATTACGTGAAGCCTGCCATTGTTGAAATGGATGAGCAAAACGATGTGGTCCGCAACGAGACAT
Source organism: Psychrobacter pasteurii (assembly GCF_900162815.1). Taxonomy (GTDB): domain Bacteria; phylum Pseudomonadota; class Gammaproteobacteria; order Pseudomonadales; family Moraxellaceae; genus Psychrobacter; species Psychrobacter pasteurii. The sequence continues at coordinate 35,743 of NZ_FUGD01000045.1, forward strand.
TCGCACCTATCTTATACGTGATGACTTACAAAGACTTTGATGAAGCGCTAGAGATGCAAAACGATGTACCACAAGGCCTATCTTCTTGTATCTTTACCAATGACATCCGTGAAGCAGAGCAGTTCTTAAGCGACAGCGGTAGTGACTGTGGTATTGCCAACGTCAACATTGGTACCAGTGGTGCGGAAATTGGTGGTGCCTTCGGTGGTGAAAAAGAAACCGGCGGTGGTCGTGAATCAGGTTCAGATGCTTGGAAAAACTACATGCGTCGTCAGACCAATACCATCAACTACTCAACTGAGCTGCCGTTAGCTCAAGGTATTAACTTCAACTAGGTTAGTTTTTAAGTTAGCTTAGTTCTCAAGCTAAGTCAGCTCATTTCTGATGCTCTTCTAAGCGGCTTATTTTCCAAAACCTTTTATAAAACGGTTTGGAAGTGGGCCTGCTTAGAAGACACCCCAAGTTCGTTCATTTGTTAGATAAATGTTTTGTGGGGCAATAAGGTTTATTGCCCTTTATTAAGTGACCGTCAATTATTAACTATTATTAAATATTAGTATTAATAAATATTTATAGTTTGTTGGTGGTTTAAGCCATGGATGTGGCAAATATTACTATGGATAGGTAAATATTATGATGACAGAAAAACCTACAAATCCATCAAAAGATGGATATCCAGCTTCGTCGAGCTTTATTTTAGATATCGCTCCACTGGTTCTCACCTCTATTATTTTAATGGTTCAGTTTTTTGTTTTTAAAGACTTTACACCACACATTCCTTTAGCCTGCGGTATCTTGATCACAGCATTATTTATGAAAATGCGTGGCCGTGGATGGGGCGGTATGGAAGAGAGGTTTTTAAAAGTAATTAAAATTGGTCTACCTGCCATGATTATCCTAATGGGCGTTGGTATGTTAATCGGTGCCTGGATTATCGCAGGGACAGTACCAACCATTCTTTATTACGGCTTTGGTATTTTTAGCCCGTCCTCATTCCTAGTTTCGGTGTGTGTCATTTGTGCCATTATTTCTGTGGCCACAGGTACTTCGTGGGGAACGGTTGGTACGGTTGGTCTGGCTATGATGGGTATTGGTCTAGGACTGGGTATTCCTGCTCACTTTGTTGGTGGTGCAATCGTTTCAGGTGCTTTCTTTGGGGACAAAATGTCGCCTTTATCGGATACCACCAACTTAACGCCTGCTGCTGCCGGTGTTGATTTATGGGAGCACATCAGAGGCCTATTGCCAACTACTGTCCCCGCTATGATTACTGCACTTGGTATCTATGCTTGGATTGGTATGGGATACAGCGCCGATTCTGCTGATTTGTCTTCTATTCAGGCTATCCAAGACAGCTTAGCAAGTAACTACAACTTGAGCATCATTACCCTATTGCCTGCGGTTGTGGTTGTTGCTGCAGCGGTTATGAAAATGCCAGCTATTCCAACGGTTTTAAGTGGGGTAGTGGTTGCTGCAGTGATTGCTGTGATTATGCAAGGCGTTGGTATCCACGATGTTTTCAACGTTCTACAAAATGGTTTCAAAAGTGAAACTGGGTTTGAAGTTGTTGACCAGTTATTAAGTAAAGGCGGGGTCATGTCGATGACCTGGGTTATTACCTTAACCATCTTTGCTTTGGCTTTCATTGGATCACTAGAACACTACGGTACGCTTAAAGCGATTATGGCCAAGCTAGATAAGGTTATTAAAACCCGTTTTGGTCTGGTTTTATCAAGCTACGGCAGTGTGTTAGGGGTCGGTACTATTATTGGTGACGTGTATACAACCTGTGTTCTGCCTGGTCGTTTGCTACAAGGCAAATATAAAGAAATGGGTTATAAGCGCACTACCTTAACGCGCTCTATTGAAGACTGCGGTACCTTACTATCGCCACTTATCCCATGGAATATGGGGGGTAGCTTTGTCGCAGCCACGCTGGGTATCGCGACGTTGACTTACGCACCTTTTGCTTTCGCTTGTTGGTTGTCTCCTTTATTTGGTCTGCTGTGGTTGGCTCTTGATAAGTTCATTCCTCGTGAAGCGCCAAGCACAGAAGCTGAAATCAATGAAGAGTCATCTGTGGTTATGAGCTAGAAGGTAGCATGGGTTGAGGAGTTATCGAGATGTTACAAGAACAATGTTTATGGAATATTATTGCACCAGAAGGCGACAGCTTTGAGTCACTACAGGGAGATGAGAGCACCCAGGTTTGTATTATAGGCGGCGGTTATACCGGTCTATCAGCAGCCATTCATCTTGCTGAAAAAGGGGTTAATGTTGTTGTTTTAGAATCCAATAATATTGGTAGTGGGGGCTCAGGACGTAGTGTTGGTTTCGTAAACGCCGGCACTTGGTCACGCCCAAGCGACTTGAATGACATCTTAGGTGAAGAGGTCGGTACCCGTTTGACGAAAGAGCTTGGACTGGCTCCAAGCTACGTATTTGAGATGATTGATAAATACAATATTGATGCTCAAGATACGCGAACAGGTAATATTCATATGGCACACAATGCCACTGGTGAAGAAGATGTTGATATTCGTTATCAGCAGCTTACCGAGCTTGGTGCCAATGTTGAGTTATTGACAGGGGATAAGTGCCATGAATACTGTGGCACCACTAAGATTAATAAGGCCCTTCTTGACCATCGTGCAGGAACGATCAACCCACTGGCTTATGTCAATGGACTAGCGAAAGCAGCCAAATCTCTAGGTGTCACCATATATGAGAACTCGATGGTAAACTCTGTTGAGAAATCAGAGGGTGGTTGGTACGTGAGAACTGATAATGGCAGTGTTCATGCTGAAAAAATCATTGTCGCAACCAACGCTTATACCCAAGGGGAATGGACCGAGATTGCCAAAACCTTCTATTTGGTCGAGTATTATCAGATTGCCTCTGAGCCTTTGTCAGGGCTTGCTGCTGATAAGATTCTACCTTACAGAACAGGGGCTTGGGATACCCGTACCGCCTTATCTAGTATGCGCCGCGACAAAGACAATAGATTGCTACTAGGGACCGTTGGCGGTAAAAAGATGAAGCCAAGAGCTTTTTATCAATCTTGGGCTAATGTGATCCAAAAGCACTATTACCCAGATTTGCCTAAGTTTGAATGGCAATATGAATGGGTAGGGCAGTTTGGATTTACTCAAGATCATGTGTTTAGAGTGTTTGAGATTGATGACAGCATCTTAGCTGCCTGTGCTTACAATGGTAGGGGCATCACTACGGGAACGATGATGGGTAAGTGCTTTGCCGATTATATCTTGAGTGGTGACCGCAATACGATACCGCTTCCTTTTAAAGATATTGAAGAGGAGAAAATACCCTATCAAGGCATGCGCTCTAGTCTGACTGAAATGGGGATCTCTTTGTATCATCTAGGACAGTGTATGCGAATCATCCGTTAGTCAGCTGACTTAATAGTAGGTTTTATCAGTAATTTTTTAAATATAGAAGCTATCTTAGATCCTTAGTTCAATAGGGTTTTTAGCTTCTATTTCTTTTTCTAAAATATAATAAATTTATAAAGCATAATGAGGGCAGTTTAAATTATGACTCAAGTGGCCATTGATACCGATATCCTCCAGACATTACTCACCAGCCTAACCAGTACTCACGGCTTTGATGACAGTCAAATCAAAACAGACAGCGAAAGCCTAGAGCACTGGGGGAAAGACTGGACCAAACACTTTGCTCCAGCACCTTGTGCGGTTGTATTTCCAAAATCAACCGAGCAAGTGCAATCAGTAATTAAGCTTGCCAATGAACACAACATTGTTGTGACGCCAAGCGGGGGTCGCACTGGTTTGTCAGCAGGTGCTGTGGCCAATAATGGTGAAATTGTGATTAGCCTAGATAAGATGAATAAAATCGGTGAGTTTTATCCAGCCGACAGAATGGTTGAAATTGAAGCCGGTGTGATTACCGAGCAGTTACAGCAGTTTGCTGAAGACAAAGGTTTGTATTATCCCGTTGATTTTGCTTCAGCAGGCTCAAGTCAAATTGGCGGTAACATCGGCACCAATGCGGGTGGTATTAAAGTCATTCGTTATGGCATGACCCGTAATTGGGTACTGGGTTTGACTGTTGTTACTGGTAAAGGCGATATCTTACAGCTGAACCGCGGTATGATTAAAAACGCTACCGGTTATGATTTACGTCATTTATTTATCGGTGCAGAAGGTACGTTAGGTATTGTCACTAAAGCTCAGATGAAGCTTGAGCGCGCGCCACAGGAC
>NZ_FUGD01000199.1 GCF_900162815.1 Psychrobacter pasteurii
CCAGAAGTTCTCTATGCCGTTAATATGGTTCTTATCATTAACAAAGGTTTTAGAGTGGTTTATACGATAATGAGTAAATTCACTGACATCTAATGCGTTATAGCATCTAAATGAGTCTGTGTAAACAATGCTATCAGGAACTACCTTTTCTAGTATAATGGGAATTAGGATATCTGCTTTAGCATTAGATATAATGAAGGCGTAAACCTTGCTATTACGCTTTAATAGGCCAAGGACAGGGACTTTATTACCCGCATTGCGTCCTCGTTGGCCTTTACGGGTTCCGTCCGCCAAAATATGATTCGTCTACTTCGATTTTACCTTCGAATAGATCATACTCTTGGCTATTCCCATAAATAAGCAGTCTTGGCCTATGAAAATAATAACTTGCTGTGGTTTTGTTAACACTTACTAAGCTTGCTGTAGAACCTGTAACAAATAGTTCGATTAGTCTGGTTTGTTTATACCAACTTAGTTCACTCCATCTCATAGTGCTATCCCAAATAATTTTACTTATCTTGGACAGCCTCATATTTTATATTTAACTGACTGTATTCAGTTTCTTCAACAATAAGTAGTCTAATAATGCTAACATTATATTTTTAGGTCCAATATTAGTTTCTTAATAGTAGTATCTACTTGTAGTAGGCTAGCTATAAATAGACTTAAAATCCTCCATATTAAATATTAAAGGTTGAAACCTAGTTTTTTATATTAATTAACTCTGTACACGACAAAAATGCTCAAAGTCTCAAAGGTCGTGGACTAGGAGACAAATAGCTTATTAGAACCTCAAACACACGTCGATTGCCAGCAAAGAAATACTCACGCAAACCATCAATCAAAACATCCAAACCAATAGCAAACAAACTTTGCTGG
>NZ_FUGD01000020.1 GCF_900162815.1 Psychrobacter pasteurii
AAGACCCAATATGGGTAATGGTGGCTTTACGCCGATTCAGAAATTTAATATGGCAGCTTAGTTCTACTTATTTAGTGTTTTAAATTTGGGGGTATTTCCAGTAGTCTGATTCGCGCTCTGGCATTGCCTTCTGTTTTAGATAATTGCAGAAAATCGTGGTCTGTGAGTTTATGATTTCTAGGGGTCTTTTTCGGCATGTGATTCTATTATGTTGTTGAGTTGGTTATATTGTATATTATTTTGTGGAATTGGTATTATGTTATTTCGGTTCAAATTTTAGTCGGATTATGCTATATCGAGTTAAAATATTTTAGTCTGCTATCAGATAGCATATTGGGTATATATACTTAGATATATTTTTCATTATTCTTATAAATAGAAGGAACTATCGCAACGAAGAGATTTTTTATGATTGTTTAATTTCCGTTATATGTTGAGCTTTATAATTCACTGTTTACACTTCGAGATATGAACTAAGGAAACTTTATGAAAGGTGTTCAAATGACAAAGAACAAGTTAGGTCTTTTAGCTGGATCTGTCTTAATGGTTATGTTAGGCCTGAGCCAACCAGCAAATGCAGCCACTGATCAAGCTGTAACTCAAGTACAGCATATCGGTTGGAACAAATCAGGAAATGCTTTTCAACCGGTTAATGCAAGTCAGCTACCTGCTAACGAAGCTAACCTAATCTTTATCCGTCCGCTAGACAATGATGGTCTACAAACCAGTGCGAACATCGCTATCGATGGCAGATTCCAAGTAAGCCTACAACCTGGACACTACTCTCAAATCACATACTGCAGTGGTCAGCACAACATCACTGTCGTTCCTACCGGGGCTAAAACCAATAACTTAAGCACAGCAAACAGTCATCTGGTTGATTTCGCTCCACAGCAAGACCACTACATCTTCGTTGACATTGATGATGCAACGGGACAGCCAAATCTAAGTAAGCTTGAAGAAGCAGATGCTCAAAAGCTACTAAGCACCCAAAAACAACAAACTCACCAAATCAGCCGAGTAGTACGCGACTGTCCTGCAGTTCAAGTACAGCCTGAGCCTGAAGTCAAAGTTGAACTTGATAAGCCTATTAACCTAAAAGTGTTGTTTGAATTTGACAAAGCCGTTGTACAACCTGTGTTCAACCAGAAAATTGAAGCAGTTGCAGGCTTCATGAAGAAATATCCAGAAACAACGACAGTCATTGAAGGCCACACAGATAGCAAAGGCCCAGACAGCTATAACATGAAGCTATCGCAGCAGCGTGCAGAAGCCGTTAAGCAGCAACTAGTCACCTTATATGGCATCGATGCACAGCGTTTAGACACAGTAGGCTATGGTGAAACCCGCCCTGTAGATACCAACGCAACCGATGAAGGTCGATATAACAACCGCCGAGTTGTGGCTACGGTTAGTGCTAAGCAATAAATACCCAGCATATTAATAGATAAAATATAAAGTAGGAAGATTATGAAAAACGTAATAGTAAAAGTAAACGATGCCGTGCAAACAGTAGCTGAGCATCAAGTAGTGACCAAAGATGGTCAACCCACTGTTATCAAAGCCACAAACAAAGTTAACTATGAGCTAGTTGACCAAGCAACAGGCCGTGCACCAGATCACATCATCACTAAGCGTGTGGGTAAAGACCTGCATGTATTAATGGAAGAGAGCGGTGAAGAGAGCGATCTAATCATCGAAGGCTACTATGATGAAGCGGACAGTGCGCTTATTGGTATGGCTGAAGATGGTAGCTATTACTACTATATACCAGATACTGGTGAAGTCGCTGACTTTGTTACTGAATTAGCTTCTGGTGACGTTGAAGGTCAAGCTTTAGGTGGTAATGCCTATCAAACCCCTTATTGGGTGGGTGCAGTAGATGAAGCTGGCTTTGGTGTTTTACCTTGGTTAGCTGGTTTAGCAGGCATCGGTGCATTAATCGCTGCCCTAGATGACGATGATAATGACCCATCCGATACCACACCACCAAACCCACCAACGGTTGAAGACGTTACCAACATCGATGAAGATGGCGATGGTACGCCAGATAGCACGATCATCAGTGGTAAAACTGAGCCTGGTGCTGAGGTTATCGTTAAAGACAAAGACGGTAATGTGATTGGTGAAACCAAAGCTGATGAAGACGGCAACTATGATGTTGAGGTCCCTGCTTTAGATAAAGATGAAGTAGTTGATGTTATTGCCAAAGATGAGGCTGGTAATGAGTCTGGTCCAACAGAAGTGGTTGGCACAGGCGATGATATTGCGCCAAACCCACCAACGGTTGAAGATGTTACTAACATTGATGAAGACGGCGATGGTACGCCAGATAGCACGATCATCAGTGGTAAAACTGAGCCTGGTGCT
>NZ_FUGD01000019.1 GCF_900162815.1 Psychrobacter pasteurii
TGCTTTGACACGCTTTTTATTCTTAGCACGCTGGGCTACTGCTAATTTATTCGCCCATTTTTGCGTTTGCTTAATAGTTAGCTTGTCACCATTTGAGGTGGTTGCAGACTCTTTCAAGTTGAGGTGGTTGCAGACTCTTTCAAGCCTAAATCAATACCAATGCTGCCCTTACCACTTACTTGCTTAGGAAAGTCTTTAACAGTGATACACGCATACCAACGATTACGACTGTCTTGTACTATCTCAAGCGTGTTGATTTGATACAGGCTTAGGTTGTAACTATCGAATACATCGATGATAAGCTTTTGACCTTTAGATAGCGATAGCTGTAGGGTTGATTTCAGTGCCTTCTTACCTGTCTGCCTTGTTTGCAAATACTTGATAGCAGATTTTTTAAAAGGTATCCAACCCAGTGATTTACGTTTGGCATCAGGACGGTTGCTGCGCCAGTTAAGTTTGGCTTTTTTAAATTGTTTACGTGATTTAGCGTGTGTCTCATTGATAGCCTGTAAGGTCTGACTGTGTCATCCTAAATACTCACCGCTACCTTTGGTGTACTGGTTTAAATCATAGGCTGAAAAGTACTTACCGGTACGTTTTAGATGCTCAAAGCACAGCGCATTAATATAGTTCCACACGAAGTTC
>NZ_FUGD01000021.1 GCF_900162815.1 Psychrobacter pasteurii
TGGTCTGTGAGTTTATGATTTCTAGGGGTCTTTTTCGGCATATGATTCTATTATGTTGTTGAGTTGGTTGTATTGTACCTTATTTTGTGGAATTGGTATAATCAGCAAGACTTTTGATAATAATCTATCCGTATAAAAAAAGACGCTTCTATCTATAGAAGCGTCTTTTTTGTTCTAGATCTTTTATACCGTTTATTACTTTTATACCGTTTATTAATAGCGCTACTTATTAATAGAACTATTTACTAGATGTTTTTTTGTTGTAGTAGGAAGTGCGACCTTCCTCTCCATTCTTATAGCGTTTATGGAACCACATCCACTGGGTAGGATCAATTCGAATCAAGCTTTCTAAAACCTCATTAATACGAGTCGCATCGGCCACTTCATCCTTGGTAGGGTAGTCCTCTAACGCAGGCGTGATACTAAGATGATAGTGTGGGCGCTTACCCCGAGGAATATTATCTGGGGTCTGTCTATAAGTATGCAGTGCCATAACGGCTGGCGGGTTTGACTTATCCCCCATACGAGCCAGTCGTCTTGGTGCAGTTACTGTGGCAGCAGGCACCCCAAAAAAAGGAGCCATCACCCCATGCTTAAGCCCATAGTCCTGATCGGGAGAATACCAAACCACGCTGCCTTCTCGGATACGACTCACCAGTTTACGCATATTGTGATGGTCAATCTGTTCATCAAAGATATGACGGCGGCCATTATAAATGAACCAGTCAAGCAGCTCGTTATTTTGTGGACGGTAAACACAGTCAATGGCTGAGAATTGAGCAAATAAACGGCCTCCCAAATCCAGCATGGTGTAATGGCCACCTAGTAGCAGTACCGCTTTGCCTTGTTTTTTGGCCTCAACCAAATGGTGCAATCCAGAAATAGAAACCGTACGGGTAAAGACATTGGGACGAAACCAAGCACACAAGGTCTCAAATACACCGATACCCTGATTAACAAAGACCTGTTTGGCCATAAGCTCACGGTCTGCGGCCATCTTTTCTGGGAAGGCAAGCTCAAGATTAACTAAGGTGTCATTTCTACGACTTTTTACCAAGTGATAAAGCGCTATGCCAAGCTTACGCCCAATCCAAAACTGGATTCGTAAAGGCAAATAAATAAGTGGCAATACCAAAGCCAGTAGCAGCCAAATCCCCCAGTACTTAGGCGCTAAAAAGGCCAGTTTAAAAGGCTTTTTTTCTGCCACAGAAGTTTGCTTGTGGTTTTCGGTAATGGTGGGCATGCCTTTGGGGATAGGAATAGGCTTTGGAGGTTGAGAATTTACAGGGGCCTGAATCGAATCAGGCTTAGGTCCTGTTTGAGGCGTATAGTGCTGAACGGAGGATTGTACAGGAATCTTGTTAGACTCCTGTTTTTTAGGACCGCCAGTAGGAGAGGAGGGAGTATTCATAAAATTTCACCAGAGTGAGGCCAGCCGGCTGTGTTGATCAGCCGACTTTAATCCAACTAACCCGAAGGTAACTACTCAGTAACCAGTAAGACCAGCAACTACAAGACAGCCGTTAGCTGTCAAGTTCATCCCAGCGCTCTAACTTCATCATAAGCTCTTCATCTATCGCGGCCAGTCTTTCACTAGCAGCAGTAGCAGCTTCTAAATCTGTGGTAAACCAGCTACCATCGGCCAGTTTTTGTTGAAGATCGGCTTGTTCTTCTTCTAACTTAGAGATTTGATTGGGTAATTCATCAAGCTCTCTTTGCTCATTATAGCTAAGCTTACGTTTAGGGGCTGTTGGCGCTTTGTCAGCAGCAGTTACAGTAGCGGCTGCCTCTTTTTTCTCTACTTTTTTGCTGTTATCGGCTTTGGCAGTCGCTGCAGCTTTAGCATTAAAGCTGTCTTCACGCTGCTTTTGCACTAAGTAATCTTGATAGCCACCCACGTACTCTTTCACAATGCCATTGCCTTCTTCATCTTGGTCAAATACCCAAGTTGAGGTGACCACGTTGTCCATAAAGGCACGGTCATGGCTAATCAGAAGAATGGTGCCATCGAAGCTGGCTACCGATTCTTCTAGTAATTCAAGTGTTGCCATGTCTAAGTCGTTGGTCGGCTCATCGAGTACCATAATGTTGGCAGGCTTTAATAGTTGCTTCGCTAGTAGGACACGGTTTCTTTCACCCCCTGATAAAGCCTTCACTGGGGTGCGGGCACGTTCTGGTGCGAACAAGAAATCTTGTAAGTAGCTCATGATGTGAGTCTTTTTACCGCCAACTTCGATGAAATCAGAGCCTTCAGACACGTTTTGAGCCACACTAGCCTCTAAGTCTAATTGGTCGCGCAATTGATCAAAGAAGGCAATCTGTAAGTTGGTGCCTAGAGTAACCGTACCACGCTGGATAACTTGGTCATCTGACTCACCGAGAATGGCTTTAATAAGTGTGGTTTTACCTGCCCCATTCGGCCCAATAATACCAATCTTATCCCCACGGATAATAGTAGTGCTAAAGTCGTCTACCAATACGTTACCATCATATTCCAGGTGTAAGTTTTTGACTTTACAGACCAACTTACCGCTTTTATCTCCACTCGTCATGGTGATGTTGACGTTACCCACTTGCTCACGGCGTTTTCTGCGCTCTTCACGCAGTTGCTTTAATTCACGCACACGACCTTCATTGCGGGTACGGCGGGCTTTAATACCTTGACGAATCCAGACTTCTTCTTGGGCCAGTTTTTTATCGAAGTTGGCATTGTTTTTTTCTTCAGCAATCAGTTGCTGCTCTTTTAATTCTTGATAACGGGCATAACCACCAGCGCCTTGAGTCACGTCATAGCTGGTTAGCTGACCACGGTCTAGCTCAATGATGCGAGTGGCTAATTTATCAACGAAAGCCCTATCGTGGGTAACGAATAATAAGGTCAGTCCTTGCCAGTCTTTTAAGAACTGCTCTAGCCATTCAATACTCGCTACATCTAAGTGGTTAGTTGGCTCATCAAGCAATAGAATATCCGGCTTGGTCACCAATGAGCGGGCCAGTAGCACCCGACGTTTACGACCACCAGATAAGGAGGATAAGTCATCTTCAGGATCTAGCCCCATGGTAGTAATAATTTGACGGGCTTCACGCTCTAAGTCCCAGCCATGAGCCGCATCAATATCGTGCTGAAGATTAGACATGGCTTCACAAGCGTCCATGTCCCCAGAAGCACACTCATCGGCTTTTTTATTATAAGCAATCAATAACTCGGCAGTCTTTTTGTCACCGCCCATAACGATGTCTAGGATACGGCCACTGGTCTCTGGTACATCTTGCTCAAGCATGGCAACTTTGACACTGCTATTAATGATGACCTCACCACTGTCCGGGACGATTCTGCCATCAATAAGCTTAAACAGAGTGGATTTACCCTCCCCGTTGCGTCCAATCAGACAGACGCGCTCTCCTGCTTCAATACTAAGATCAATGCCATCAAGAATAGGAGCAACACCGAAGGCTAAGTGGATGTTTTTTAAATTAATAAGTGCCATATATGTATCATTACCATTATTTTATAAGTTATGTTCTTAACTACTACATGTTAAAATTGAGTACAGTATATCACGCAGACAGCGAATCATAACCTGTCATCGTATTTGGCCTCCCTTTTGGCTTATTTAATGCCATGAGTTTAAAGTCATTAGGTTTTGTACAAGGGTAGGGCCTAATCCTCTTTTATCTATATATTCAGAAGAAATCCATGTCAAATTCAGCACAGAACCCCGGTGAGAGTCTTCATCACTTAAAGCAGCAAATAGCCGATTTACAGTCTAATGTGGCCTACTTAGAGCTCACGGTAGACAGTTTGGATCAAGTGATTACCAAACAAGATAAGCAAATTCAAGATATGCAGCGTCAGTTGCAGCTAATGTATGTTCAATTAAATAGAGTCAGTGATTCAGGCATAGCGCCTTTTGATGCTGCTTCAGAAGTACCGCCACACTATTGATAGCCGCAGCTTAGGATTTATTATGTCTTCAAAGCTGATTTAAGTTAGTTAATGAAAAGTTAGAAGGGCTCGCGTGGAAAATAATTATAAATATATCAAAGTGTTGCAATTTATTTCTTCTTTAAGTAGTATTGCCGGTAATTAATTATTGAGTGGTTGAAATGTAACCCAACAATAATTAGTGTCTATCCCTCTGTTTTATGATTTCACATTTCGTGAAAAGCCTAATCATAAAACCTTAGTGCCCATCCTATAAATGGAATTTTGGAGAAGTTAATGCGCTCTACTTTTATTATTAAACCTCTTGTTACTGCCGTTGCTGCTTTATCTGTTGCAAGCGTTGCTTCTGCTGCCGGTCTTGACCGTTCTGGCCAAGATATCTCTGCCTTTTTACAAGACGGTACCTATGCTGAAACCGTATACACCTATATTGATGCCGATGTAACTGGTAAAGATGTACGTGGTAATAAGATCAAAGATATCGCTGAAGACTATGACTTCTTCCGCTATGGTGTAAAAACAGACATCGACGATACTTTCAGTATCGGTGTGTTATATGATGAGCCTTGGGGTGCCGCTGCTGATTACTCTGGTAACAATATTTTTGTTTCTCAAGGTGATGTGAATGCATCAGTAAATCATATTTCTGGTGGTCAATTTGAGAATGCAGGTCAGGCTGCTCAGGCATATTCAAGTCTTCAAGAGAAAATTGGTGGGTTTATCGCCCGAGGTGAACAGCCACCTCAAGAGCTTGTTGCTCAAGCTACACAGGTAGGTGCAGTATTAGGAGCAGCTGAAGTTGAAGCAAATACTGTAGGTGAAGCGACTAAGGTTGAAGTTCGTACCGAAAGCCTAACTGGTCTAGTGGGTATGAAGTTTGGTCAAAACAAAGAGTTTCAAGTTTATGGTGGTCCAGTCGCTCAGCGCTTAAAAGCTGATGTTAAACTGCGTGGTATGGGCTATGAAGCTGCGACAGGCTATAACTTAAATGTTAATCCAGATACCGATTATGGTTGGGTTGCAGGTTTGCAATACAGTAAGCCTGAAATCGCCCTGAAGGCTGCATTAACTTACCGCTCTGAAATTGATCATAACGTAGACGCTGCTGAAACAATGCCTCTACTAGAGCGTCTTGGTCAGGAATCAAGTGCTGTTAGTAAAATGAAAGTGACGACTCCAGAGTCAGTAAACTTTGACTTCCAAACCGGTATTAACCCAACCACATTAGCAACTGCTAAAGTACGCTGGGTGCCCTGGAGTGACTTTGCGATTACCCCACCAGTTTACAACCAATCTACTAAGCGCGTTTATCCTGAAGGTCTAAACTTAGTTGATTATGCTGATGACCAATGGCAAGTTGAGCTAGGTCTGGCTAAGCGTGTGGCTGATAATCTAGCTGTATCTGGTACCGTAGGTTGGGACAGTGGTGCGGGCGACCCAGTTACTTCACTAGGTCCAATTGAAGGTTACTACAGTGTTGGCTTAGGTGCTAAATATGACTTTAATAAAAACTGGGCAGTCTCAGCTGGTGGTAAATACTTAATGTTTGGTGATGCCAAAGGTAAAATCCCTAACGATAACATCGTAGGCAACTTCGAAGATAACGACGGTTTTGCACTGGGTGTTAAGCTATCTTATCAAGATAAGTAACCGCTTAAAGCTAGTTTAAAAAGGAGGCGACCATGGGTTGCCTCTTTTTTTATCTCCTTGAATAAATTAGTAAAACAGTGGTTGCTATCTTGAAATAGTTTGATTATGATATTTACACGATTTACTAACTCTTACATATTTGTAATACACCTATCGGATATTTAAGAAACCAGTATACTTGGCACCGGACTGCCTGACACCTTATCGATAACTTTGCTACTAGCAATAGGTACTGTGTGTCTATTATTTTTCATGGAGGATTTCAAATGTCACAAAAGTTCCCTATCTCTAAGCTAACGCTTGCTCTTTTAACCCTTCCCGTCGCTTCTCTTACTCATGCTGCAGGTATCGACCGTTCTGGTCAGGATATTAAAGGCTTCTTTAATGATGGCACCTATGCCGAAATCGACTTTGCTTATCTAAAAACTGATATTTCAGGTCATGATAATGCTGGTAAGTTAGCTACTATCGATGGTAAAGATTACTATGCAAATATTACTAAAACAGGAGCGGACTACGTAAAAGGTAACTCTACAGGGAACATTTCGAAAGATGCCTATAGCTTTATGCGTTATGGGGTTAAGACTGATCTTAACGACATGGTTAGTGTGGGTCTTTTTTACGATGAGCCTTATGGTGCTGAGGTTAGATATGAGGGTGAAAATGCTTTCGTTTCTAAAAAAGGGGAACTGACTCTAGCAGATCCAGGTGGTAAAAGGATTAATCCTGTAACTGAGGAAGAGGAAATAGTTCCTCCTTCGATAGTACCAAATGAATTTATCAACGAAAATATAGATAAAGATGGCTATGATACGGGAACCAATGTAAGACTCCATACTGAGTCTTGGACTGGACTAGTTGGCTTTAAATCACCAGATGGTTTCCAAATTTATGGTGGTCCTGTACTACAGAAAGTAGAAGCTAAAGTTAACCTACGAGGTACTGCTTACGGCCCATTGTCCGGATATGATGCCAACGTAAACCATGATACTGCTTTTGGTTGGGTAGCTGGTGTCGGTTATAGCAAGCCAGAGATTGCTCTAAAAGCCAATTTAACTTATCGCTCAGAGATTGATCATAAAACAAAAGTTTCTGAGTATATTCCTTTATTAGAAAACGAACTTTTGAAAGGTAAGGTTCTAGAAAAATTAGAAATTGATCCAAATTCCGAGCTTGCTAAAGCTGTTAGTCCAAGAGCGAACGCTCGAGCTAAGGTCACTACACCTGAGTCGGTTAACTTCAACTTTGAAACAGGTCTAAGCGCTAAACATCAATTACTAGGCACGTTGGATGTGCGTTGGGTGCCTTGGAGTGACTTCAGTATCGTACCACCACTATATAATGCCTATTCTAAAGCCGCTGTTGATGGCGGGCTACCCTTACTAGATTATAAAGATGATCAGTGGAAAGTTGATATTGGTCTAGCTAAAAGATTCAATGAGAAATTAGCAGGCTCTGTCGTAGTAGGCTGGGATTCTGGTGCAGGTGATCCAGTCAGTTCTTTAGGTCCTGTTGAGGGTTACTACAGTATCGGTGGGGGGGTTAAATACAATATCACTCCTGAATGGGCTATTTCTGCTGGTGGTAAGTATTTGAAGTTTGGTGATGCTACCGGTAAGTTACCTAACGATAGTATCGTGAGTAAATTCCAAGATAACGATGGTTATGTGTTAGGTGCTAAGCTGTCTTATCACAGTAAATAGAGTCAAATTTTCAGCTACAACAAACGCAATAGAAGCTTGTTAGCCATCCTTATATTTGTTATAAATTATATTGACAACAAGCTTTTATGTAATAATTTCAATGATATAGATAAAACTTTCTATCTGTCTTGCTGCCATCCTATAAGATGTACAAAGTTCAGTAGAATTAATGGATTATTTAATACCTTCATGGAGGAAGACGAATGTCAGCTAAAGACCATTCAATTACCAATAGTAAAACTACCAAACAACTCAACATGCCACTTAAAGCCAGTGTGGTACTGGTCTCAGCTATGTTAATGGCGGCTTGTGGTACCAATGGAAAGCAGTCATACAACCTAGAAGATGTCTTTGGTAGCTCTGATATTGTTTATAAGCCCAAAAAACCTACAGCAGCTAACTTCTCTGAAGATGGTACTAAGATTAGTGGACAAGCTGAGGCTGGCGCTATCATTAAGATTAAAGATGAGGCGGGTAACGTAATTGGCTCTACGGAAGCAGATGATAAGGGAAACTTCGAATTTAGCCTAGACACTCCTTTAACTGATGGTCAGAAAGTAAAAGTTGAGGCTTATTACCCTAATGGCACCCGCCCAAGTGATCCATTGGAATCTACCGCTCCGAATATTAAAGATCCAACAGAGCCTACAGAACCAACAGATCCGACAGATCCGACAGAGCCAAATCAGCCTGAAGCCGATAAGTCTGGTGTTCAATCACTAAATATTAATGCTGGCTCATTAGGTGTGTTCAATAAAACAACACGTGAGTTCAGTGTTAGTGAAGATGGCTCTGTTATTGAAGCACGAGCGGACTTAGCCTCACAAAACCCACAAACGCCTGACAAGCCAGGTTTATTACCAAAGGTCGATATCACAACCTCAGCAGAAGGTGATACAGAGTTAGACAATGGTTTCAAAGAGCATAAAGACAATACAGAGATTACCGTTGCTGCATTGGGTCAGACCTTACCATTAGCTTATACTTCAACATATAAAGACTTTGGCGATGATATGCGCATTGGCCATATTCATGGTGGGGCTGAAGTTGCACTACTGGGTACAACATTACCAGTAGATGGTGTGGCTGTGATTGGTAATGCAACCAAAGCTGAGAACATACCAACCGAAGGTACTGTTGGCTATACCGGTGATGCGACATATCGCAAGCTTGGTTTAGATAACGAGATTGAGTATGGTTCATCAGCGTTTACTGCAGACTTTGTGGCTAAAGAAGTTAGTGGTGAATTAGAGTTTGCTAATGCTGGTAATATTGGTTTAAAAGCAGATATCGAGGGTAATAAATTCTCAGGTACAGCAGAAGCAAATAATGGCTATACAACCGATGGTGGCTTCTACGGCGGTGATGCTCAGTACTTAGGTGGCGTCTACCAAGGTAATGGTGCTCAAGGTACTTATGGAGCAATGCAGGATGAGGCTCCGGCAGAACCAAACCAACCTGAAGCCAGTAAGTCAGGCGCGCAGTCATTAAACGTTAATGCTGGTTCTCTTGGTGTGTTTAATAAAACAACGCGTGACTTTACTGTCAATGAAGATGGCTCTGTGATTGAAGCCCGAGCAGATTTAGCCTCACAAAACCCACAAACGCCTGACAAGCCAGGTTTATTACCAAAAGTTAATGTTATAACCTCAGCAGCAGGCGATGCAGAGTTGGACAATGGTTTCAAAGAGCATAAAGACAATACAGAGATTACTGTTGCTGCACTAGGTCAGACTTTACCATTAGCGTATAGCTCAGTGTACAAGGACTTTGGTGATTATATGCACATTGGTCATATCCATGGCGGTGCTGAAGTTGCACTACTGAGTACAACCTTACCAGTAGATGGGGTAACGATTGTTGGTAACGCAACCAAAGTTGAGAATATGCCAACAGAAGGTATGATTAGTTACTCAGGTGATGCGACATACCGTGAGCTTGGTTTAGACAAATCCATTGAATTTGGGTCATCAGCATTTACTGCAGACTTTGTTGCTAAAAACCTAGAGGGCCAATTAAGCTTTGCCCAAGCAGGTGACATTGCTCTTAAAGCGGGTATTGATGGTAATAAATTCTCAGGTGCAGCAGACGCTAACGGGGGCTACAATACTGAAGGTGGTTTCTACGGCGGTGACGCTCAATACCTAGGTGGTATTTACCAAGGTAATGGTGCTCAAGGTACCTTCGGTGCAGAAATGGAGCTACCTGAATAAATCAGAAGTAATTTTTATATAAAAAAAGCGTCCCAACTGGGGCGCTTTTTTAATTTCAAGAGAACTATACTGTTACTTTTAAACTTAATTGTATGTTTAGCAAACTTAAGCGCATTGACTTTCCATATTATATTTGTGTATCTGTATACACCTAAGTAGCTGCTTATAGCAGTTACAGGATCAATGGAATATATTAATTCTTCATGGAGGAAGAGCAATGTCACCTAACAGCCATTCTGTACTAACCAGCTCTACTACTAAAAGATTAAAAACTCCACTAAAAGCTAGTGTCGTTTTACTTACTACTGTAATTCTTGCCTCTTGTGGTTCTGATAGTAGTTGGGAATCGTATTATAATAACCCTTCAGAACTGCCTACAAATCCTGAACCTGAGCCAGAACCAGAACCGATTCCAGAGCCACCTGTAAATGAGAAGCACGAACCTGAAACAGATTTAACAGGATTCCAAAGCAACACACTAAGCAGTAAGGACGGTACCTTTACAGATGATGCCATTGGTTACGCTGAAATTCGTAATGATAAATCTGATTATACGGAAACAAAGACAGTAGATGGCGCAGTAGTACCTATTGATAATGGTCAAGGTGATAACTTTACCAGTTATGATAAGGTGACTGTACGTGCTGATATGACTAAGCCGGATTCTGTAAAAGAAAAGGTTGAGATAAATATTAGTGGTGATTCAGACACTGATTACGGTAATGGATTTAAACTTCATACCGAATCTACTAAAGTGCAAGGACCTGTTGCATTAGATCTGAACTATTCTTCTGTATATAAAAACTTTGATTCTCAAATGCAGATTGGTCATATTTATGGTGATCCTAACCAAAGTTTCTTGGGTGACTTAGCACGTGTGTCTACTGTATTCGTTCAAGGTAACGCGACTAATCTTGAAGATATGAAGTACATGAAAGAGCTGGCTCAATATAATATTGATAATAATATTAATGACGGCACAGTTTCTTATACAGGTGTTGCCACTTATATGGAAAATCTACATCTAAAAGATGGCACACGTGGTGGACCAGTTGTAGATGGTACTTCTCAGTTTGATGTTGATTTCATTAATGATTCAGTTAAAGGTGAGCTTACTTTTGAGGGTGATTTGAAGTACAACCCAACTGGTAAGGTTGCAATTAATGCTGATATTACAGGCAATACATTTGCAGGTAATGTTGATGGCATCGATACTGCAGGTGGTTTCTATGGAGAAGATGCTCAGTTCTTAGGTGGTGTTTATCAACAAGCCATAGAACGCGGTGGTAAGGGTGCTCAACCAGGTGAGGGTACAACCTTCCAAGGTACATTCGGAGCTGAGAAGCAACCAGCTAAATAAAAGTTATAGCAAGTTAATTTAAGAAAAAGCGTCCCAAAAGGGGCGCTTTTTAAAGCTTAAGAATATTACATCGTTGTTTTTAAAGTTAATAAAGTATTTAACAAACTTAAATTTATTGACTTTTCGTATCAAATTTGTTTATCTATACACACCCAAATAGTTGTACCTAGCAACTAGATGATCAACGGAATATATTAAATCTTCATGGAGGAAGACGAATGTCACCTATCAGTCATTCTGTATTAACCAATACAACTTTATCTACTGCCAAAAAATTAAAAACTCCGCTAAAGGCTAGCGTGGTTCTCCTCACAACCGTAATCCTTGCTTCTTGTGGCTCTGATAGCGGATCAAAATCTTATTACTCAGATTCTACAGACATACCTACTGCTCCTGAAACTGACGGCGGTGAAACTGACGGCGGTGAAACTGACGGCGGCGAAACTGGATCGAATACCGATGACCTTGATGAAATCAAAGCTGAGTTAGAAAAGGCTAAAGCAGAAGCGGCAGCTCAAAAAGCGAAAGCAGAAGCTGCTCAAAAAGAAGCAGAAACGGCTAAATCAGAGTTAGCGGATGCAAAAAAAGCTTTAGTAGAAGCAGAGCAAGCTTTAGCTGATGCCCTAGCAAGTGGCGGTGGTGATCCAGAAGCGCTACAAGCAGAAGTAGATCGTAGACAAGCAGCACTTGATGCAGCCAATAAGAAGGCAGCAGCAGCCCAACAAGCAGCAGCAGATGCTATTGCAGCCGCTGAGAAGCAAGCTCAAGATGCTCAAGATGCCTTGCAAGCGGCGAATGACGCGGCTAAAGCGGCTGAGATTAAGAATGCACCTGAGTCAGCGAAGAGCGGTGTACAGACATTGAATGTTGATGTTGTACCTCTAGGTAAAGTCTTTAAGACAACCACTCGTGACTTTAGCGCCGATGACAACAGCGTGGTTGCACGTGCTGATCTGGCTTCAGAATCAGCACCAGGCGCTGGAGATGGTCTATTAGGTCAATTAACTATCACCACATCAGGTGACGGTGACACAGACGTTGAAGGTAGCAACGGCTTTAAAGCGCATGATGATAATGCGACTGTTGGTGCTTTAGGTCAAGAGCTACCATTAACTTACACCTCAACCTACAAAGACTTTGGCGATGACATGCGCATTGGCCATATTGATGGTAAAGCGGTGTTTAGTGGTCTTGAATTGCCAGTTAACGGAGCTGCCGTTGTTGGTAATGCAACCAAAGTTGAGAACATGCCAACAGAAGGTACGGTTGGTTACACCGGTGATGCAACGCATCGTAAGCTAGGTATTGGTAATGCCATTGAATTTGGTTCATCAGTATTTACCGCAGACTTTGTTAAGAAAAATCTAGAAGGTAAATTAAGCTTTGCTAAAGCAGGTGACATTGCTCTTAAAGCCGGTATTAATGGTAACCAATTCTCAGGTGCTGCAGATGCTAACAATGGTTATGCAACTGAGGGTGGTTTCTACGGTGGTGATGCGCAATACCTAGGTGGTGTTTACGAAGGTAATGGTGCTCAAGGTACTTATGGTGCTAAATCTGATGCACAAACAGCAGCAGAAAAAGCAGCTGTAGATGCTAAGAAGGCAGCAGACGCAGCGCAAGCAGCGATTGCAGAGCAGCAAGCTAAAGCAGAGGCAGCTAAAGCGGCCGCAGAGAAAGCTCAAGCCGATGCTGAAAAAGCAAAAGCAGCATTAGAAAAAGCACAAGAGAATCTAGACAACGCTGGTGAAGGAGGAGACGGTGGTTTAGCTGACGCCCTAGCTCGTGCAGAAGCCGCAGAAGTTGCACAAGCTGCAGCCGAAGATCTAGCAGCCAAAGCCCAAGCAGCACAAAAGGCTGCTGAAGAAGCCAAAGCCGCTGCAGAGAAAGCACAAGCAGCTGCACAAGCCGCAGCCGATAAAGCAGTGGGTGAAGCTAAAGCTGAAGCTGAGAAATTAGTAGCTGAAGCCAAAGCAGAAACTGACGCTGCTAATGAAGCTGCTCAGACAGCCAGAGCCGAAGCTGATGCAGCCAAAAAAGCTGCTGAAAAAGCGAAGACAGATGCAGATGCTTTAGTTGCTGAAGCGAACAAACAGAAAGAACAAGCAGAAGCAGATGCGCTACAAGCGCAGAAAGATGCAGACGCTGCTAACAAGTTAGCTGCTGATGAGAAAGCTAAAGCAGAAGCAGCTCAGAAAGAAGCAGAAACCGCTAAATCAGAATTAGCGGATGCACAAAAAGCTTTAGAAGAAGCAGAACAAGCCTTAGCTGATGCTTTAGCAAGTGGCGGCGGTAACACAGAAGCGCTACAAGCAGAAGTGGATCGTAGAGATGCAGCTTTAAAAGCAGCTAATGAGAAAGCGGCAGCAGCCCAAAAAGCTTCAGAAGAAGCCCTTGCAGCGGCACAGAAGCAAGTTGAAGATGCTCAAGCAGCACTACAAGCAGCGACTGATGCAGCCGAAGCAGCTAAGATTAAGAATGAGCCAGAAGCAGATAAGTCAGGCGTGCAAACTATCAATGTCGGTACAACAGCAGCTGGGTTACCAGAAGATTTTGCTGTGACCACACGTGACTTTGATATCGGTAAAGACAATGTCATTGCCCGTGCTGATATTGCCTCTAATAACCTATTACCCAAAGTGAATGTCAATATCTCAGGCGAAGGTGATAGGGCGCTTAGCAATGGTCTTATGAGTCACAATGACTCGACATCTATTAAAACTAGTTTAGGTGAACTACCACTTGAATATACCTCAGTCTATAAAGACTATGGCGATGACATGCGCATCGGTCACATTGATGGAGCAGCTAGCCTTGGCGAAACAAAAATTCCGGTAGATGGTGTGGCCGTTGTTGGTAATGCAACCCAAGCTGACAATATGCCAACCACCGAAGGTACAGTTGGTTATACCGGTGATGCGACCCATCGTAAGCTAGGCCTTGGTAATGCCATTGAGTTTGGTTCATCAGTATTTACCGCAGACTTTGTTAATAAAAATCTAGAAGGTAAATTAAGCTTTGCTAAAGCAGGTGACATCGCACTGAAAGCAGGCATTGATGGTAACCAATTCTCAGGTGCTGCAGCAGACAATGCAGGCTATGCAACTGAGGGTGGTTTCTACGGTGGTGATGCTCAGTATCTAGGTGGTGTATACGAAGGTAATGGTGCTCAAGGTACTTACGGTGCTAAATCTGACGTTCAAACAGCAGCAGAAAAAGCAGCAGCAGAGGCACAAGCAGCAGCTAAAGCAGCTCAAGAAGCAATTGCAGTAGAACAAGCTAAGGCGGATGCAGCTCAAGCCGCTGCAGACAAAGCGAAAGCGGATGCAGCTAAAGCTCAAGAAGCTTTAGAGAAAGCACAGGAAGCCTTAAAAAATGCTGGTGATGGTGAAAGTGCGTTAGAATCAGCGTTAGAAAGAGCACGCTTGGCAGAAGAAGCACAGAAGGCAGCAGAAGAAGTTGCTAC
Organism: Psychrobacter pasteurii; assembly: GCF_900162815.1. Classification (GTDB taxonomy): domain Bacteria; phylum Pseudomonadota; class Gammaproteobacteria; order Pseudomonadales; family Moraxellaceae; genus Psychrobacter; species Psychrobacter pasteurii. The sequence continues at coordinate 14,339 of NZ_FUGD01000021.1, forward strand.
TAAAGCACAAGCCGCTGAGGCTGCAGCCAAAGAAGCACAAGCTACAGCCGAAAAAGCTCAGCAAGCTGCAGAGCAAGCCGCTATAGATGCAAAAAATGCAGCGGACAAAGCCATTGGTGATGCTAAAGCCGAAGCAGACAAGTTAGTTGCTGAAGCTAATACAGCAGCAGATGCAGCTAAAGCGGAAGCAGAAAAAGCGAGAGCAGCTGCTGAGCAAGCAGCTAAAGATACTGAGACGGCTAATAAAGAGAAGCAAGACGCTCTGATTGCTAAAGCGGAAGCAGAAGCAGCAGCAGAAGAAGCTCAAGCAAGAGCCGATGCAGCTGAGGAACTAGCTAATCAGTTTGATGAGCCAGACTCTGCAATCTCAGGTGTACAACATACAAGATATGACGATAAGCAGCACCTTGTTGATAGTTATGCAACAGGCTATGACAAGTTAGTATTACGTACTCATGAACTGAATGAGAATATCATTGCCTCTCCAATTGTGGTTGACTTAAAAGGCGCAAATGATACGAGCTTACAGAATGGCTTTAAGTCACATACAGGGTCAGTTGCTGTACTAGGTAAAAACGCACTTGGAACGCCAGTTCAAAGTAAATATAACTATACTTCTGTTTACAATAACTTTGATGATCAGATGCAGATCGGTCATGTGTCAGGTAAGGTCAGAAGAACCTATGATAGAGATGAGCTTGCTAATGTGTATGTTAAAGGCAATGCAACCAACTTAGGTGATTTGCAAAAACTGGCTGACGGCAAAGAAACCACAGATGGTACAGCTAAATACACTGGTGTAGCGACTTATAAAGAAGGTGCTAAGCTTGATGTCAATGGTAAGTCGAAGTTTGATGTTGATTTTGTTAACAAATCAGTTGACGGCACATTAACCTTCAATGCTGGTAAAAATATTACTATTGCTGCAGATATAGACGGTAATAAGTTTGCTGGTAATGTTAACGGTATCAATACGTCTGGCGGATTCTTTGGTAAAGGTGCTGACTACCTAGGTGGTGTCTACGAGGGTAATGGCGCTGAAGGTACTTACGGTGCTGAAAGAGTTAAGCCAGTAACTGAACCAGAAGATCCAAACGCACCTGTTAACCCAGACGTAGATCCTGATAGTGAAATGACAGGTTTCCAGTCGAGCGCATTTAGTAGTCTTGAAGCCAACTCATCTGGATTTAAGAAATTTGAAGATGCTATCGGCTATGTCGCTATCCGTGATGATGCATCAGATTTCACTGATACTGAGACGATAACCAGTGCTGATGGTATAGAATCAGAAGTACCTATCGATAACCGTAAAGGAAATAACTTCACTGCCTTTGACAAAGGTGTCGTTCGTGGTGATATGGTGCAACCAGCCAGTGTTATAGATCCAATCGCTGTTAACTTACAGGCAAAGAATGGAACAGTTAAAGTTAATGCCGGCTTAGGAAGCTTCTTGAATCCAGACTTTAAATATAATGCTGTGTATCAGAACTTTGACTCTCAAATGCAAGTTGGGCACGTGTATGGTGTGATTAACTCTGGTGTTGTTGGTGACGTTTCACGTGTTGCTAACGTTTATGTTCAAGGCCACTTAACGGCTCAAGAAGACATCGACTACTTAAAGCAAGTTAATGAGGGTAAAGCATCGTATGCAGGTCAAGCGACTTACATCGAGAACATTCACTTAGGTGATAGCGGATCGTTTAAACCAGTTGAGGGTACATCAAGCTTCGATGTTGATTTCGTTAATAACTCAGTGAAAGGTGAGCTTGCCTTTGACGGTGACTTCAAATATATGCCAGAAGGTAATAAGATTGGCATTGAAGCGACCATCGATGGTAATACCTTCGCAGGTAATGTGAATGGTATCGATACCGCAGGTGGCTTCTATGGTGAAGATGCTAAGTTCTTAGGCGGTATCTACCAAGACGCTTCAGTTGAAGGCGGTAAAGGTCAAGGTCCAGGTACAGGAACTAAGTTCCAAGGTACGTTTGGTGCTGAGAAGCAACCAGCTAAATAAAAGTTATAGCAAGTTAATTTAAGAAAAAGCGTCCCAAAAGGGGCGCTTTTTTTTGGGTTTATTAAAAACTTCAGCTACGTTTAATTATTTCACTGATAAGTCTGTTTAATAAGTTAACTTTTTTGTCAATATCGATAATATAAGTATTTGTTGTCGCTTGTTAAGTATTAGTAACAAAATTGGAATGTATTTTTATCTTCATGGAGGAAGTTTAATGTCACTTCAAAAGCCATCTTTGCCCACCTATCCAACAAAAAACATCTCAACCCCTCTAAAGCCCAGTGTGGTTTTATTAACCTCTGTTATTTTTGCCTCTGTTAGCGCCTACGCTGAAGAAAACGCTCAGCCAACTGTACCTGTCAATCCTGATGTTGCTGCACAATCCAACTTAACCGGATTTCAAAGTAATACCATTGGTAAAAGAACAGGTACCAGCATTCGTTACACCGAGATTCTAGAAAATGATTCAGACAGTTATGACCAAATCGCTGTTCGAGCGGATCAAGTTGCCTCTAAGTTAGCCACTGATGCCCCGATTCAAATTGAGGTAACGGGTTCGGATGATAAAGATATTGGCAATGGGTTTAAGCAAAATGAAGGGTACGTAGAAGTATCGGGTCAAGGTTCTGGCGGAGTTATCTCAAGAAAACGCCGTATGGATTACACCACCACCTACAAAAACTTCGATGATCAAATGCAAATTGGTCATGTTCATGGTGATCTAAAAGCCCCGCTAATAAACGTCGATGAATATCGCTTATCGAATGTCTACGTACAAGGGAACGCCACAGATGAGGCAGATATTGATTTCCTACAAGGCTGGGCACAGCATCATCAAGACACCAATCTAAGTGAAGGTGTGGTTCAATACACAGGTGATGCGACCTATATGGAGAACTTACATCTTAAAGATGGTCAGCAAAGCAGCCCTGTTGTGAATGGTACTTCAGAATTTAATGTTGATTTTGTTAAAGCTCTGCTTGAGGGAACGCTAAGTTTCCAAGAGGGCGATTACAAGTATATGCCTGAGGGCAATCAAATTGGTATCAAGGCAGACATCAGCGGCAATACCTTCAAGGGGAATTATGAGGGTATTGATACCGCGGGTGGATTCTATGGAGAAGATGGTCGTCTGTTAGGCGGTATTTATCAGCAAGCGTTGACGCCAGGTGGAGAGGGTGGCGCTCCAGGAGAAGGGACCACTTTCCAAGGTACATTTGGCGCAAGTAAAACCACTAAGACACTTGACCCTGTAGCCAATCCTGATGTGGCTGCTGACTCAAAAGTGACCGGTTTCCACAGCAGTGCACTGAGTAACGATAACTTGATTGGCCCAAGCATACATTATGGTGCTATTCGTGATAATAAGACGGGCAGTTATGATGAGCTGTCTATGCGAGCCAATGAAACGGACTCTAGAGAATATTATGCCGCAGTCGATGTCAATTTAACGGGAGATGCGGATACCAGCTATGGCAATGGTTTTATGCAGCATAGCGATAAGACATTAATCAAACTGGGCCGCATCTTAAGAAGAGACTTTGAATATCAGTCTATCTACAAAGATTTCGATGGCCAAATGCAAATAGGTCATGTCTTGGGTGATCCTAAAGTGCGCTGGACAAATATCACGCCAGGCCGTCTGTCTAACGTCCATGTTCAAGGTAATGCTACCCATCTTGATGACATGCAGTACATGAAAGATTTGGCGCAATATAAAGTAGACAGTGAGATTAACGATGGCAAGGTGCAGTATAAGGGCGTTGCCACTTATATGGAAAACCTACATCTAAAAGATGGGAAGCGTGCTGGGCCTGTAGTGGATGGTACTTCTACCTTTGACGTTGATTTTATCAATGCTAATCTTGAAGGGGAGCTGGCGCTTAATACTGGCGAATATAAGTACATGCCAGAAGGTAATAAGATTAACATTAAGGCAGATATTACCGGTAATACCTTCGCTGGTAAGCTAGGCGATATTGATACGGCAGGTGGTTTTTATGGTGAGGACGCCCAGCTTTTAGGCGGGGTTTATCAACAAGCTCTAACTACCGGCGGTGGTGCGAAGAAAAAAGGTGAGGGTACGACATTCCAAGGGACCTTTGGTGCCAGTAAAGTAGACAATAAAGACTCTGACATTCCTAGTGAGCCGCAGCTACCTACTGTGGAATCAGATATGACCGGCTTCCAATCTACGGCTCTAAGTAGTAAAGAAAAAACATTGCCATTTGGCTTAGGGAAGCTAGATAACGCTATTGGCTATGTCGAAATTCGTGATGACCAGTCTGACTTTGATAGCACAGTGGATAAAGACGGTAACTTGGTACCCGTAGATAATCGCAAAGGTGACAACTTCAAGAGCTTTGATAAAGGCGTGGTACGTGGGGACATGGTAAAACCTGACACAGTACTTAAGCCTATTGAGGTGTCATTAAAGCAATCAGGCAAAGTTAAGGTAGATGCGGGTAAAGGTACCTTCAACCCCACTTTCAATTACAACTCGGTTTATAAAAACTTCGATCAGCAAATGCAAGTGGGCCACGTTTACGGTAACTTCGACTCGGCAGCCGGTGACGTGTCACGTGCAGCCAATGTCTATGTTCAAGGCTATTTGACAGCGGCAGAAGCCATGGATGCGCTAAAAGAGGTTAATGAAGGTAAAGCTCAATACACAGGGGTAGCCACCTATATTGAGAATATCCATCTGGCAGACAATGCCAATACAGCGCCTGTTAATGGGACATCAAACTTCGATGTCGACTTTGTGAACAACTCAGTGAAAGGTGAGCTTGCCTTTGACGGCAACTTCAAATATATGCCAGAAGGTAATAAGATTGGCATTGAAGCAACCATTGATGGTAATACCTTCGCAGGTAATGTGAATGGTATCGACACGGCTGGCGGCTTCTATGGTGAAGAGGCTAAGTTCTTAGGCGGTGTTTACCAAGATGCTTCAGTTGAAGGGGGTAAGGGTACGGTTGCTGGTACAGGCACTAAATTCCAAGGTACATTCGGTGCTGAGAAGCAGTAACGTTACGGCTGACTCTGATGCTGTATAAATACTACAGTAATTAAGAGTAACTAATTAAAACATTATGGTAAGAAAAAAGCGTCCTATTGGGTAATGCCAGTCAGTTAAGGCTGACTGGTATTTTTTTTGGGATATTTTTGTGGTTTCCCCTTAACCACCCTCGGGCAAGATCGCTTTCTACGTTCAGGAATAACAAACAATTTTCCTTCCTCTAAAACTGCATCTAACAACTTAGGGAAGAGTCCTGCAGCCTGTAAAGGCGCAAACCGTAACAGATCAACAATCGTAATAGACGCCATATGGAAGCTAATTCGTAGAGGGCTAACCTTAGCTCTAAGGGCCATATAGCGCATCAAACGTCTTATCAGATTATAAGCAATCATAAGTCCCCAGAACTCTTGTAACACAAGCTGTGGCAGCTTACTTCTTAACAACAGCCCCTGCTGTAAATCAGACTTAATTTCCCTAAAAGCCATCTCGATCTCCCAGCGCTGCAAGTAAAGCTGTGCCACTTTATCCTTAGTAAAGCGTTTATCATCTACTAAAGAGGTGATGTATCGTCTTGTCTTACCCTCATAACGACACTCAATTAATCGAGCTTGCCAGGTATCGGGTAGGTTTGGGTTTTTCTTTTGTGCCTGAGGAGAGACGGGCATTTGTATTA